>PBSR01000246.1 GCA_002726335.1 Gemmatimonadaceae bacterium | reverse complement strand
GGCCGAAGATCTGCGGCAGATCGAGGCAGCCCTCCCCGGGCAGGGCACGATCGGAGTTGCAGTGGCACAGCTCCCCCGGCTTGTCCTGCATGTCGTCCACGTGCACATGGGCGATGAAGGGTACCGAATCTGCGTTGAGCATCTCCAGCTTGCTCGGCGTGCAGTGATAGTGGGCCGGATCGAAAAGTACGCCCACGCTGTCGCTGCCTGAGCGCCGGGCCACATCCACCGCGGTGCGCACGGACTTGACGATGGGTGACCAGTTGAACTCCAGGCACAGCTTGACCCCCGTGGGCCGCACCCGCTCCCCCAGCTCACCGAAGGCGGCGGCGATGTCACCCACCGGATCGTCACAGTCGCCTTCGGGACCGTCTGTCCCCAGCACCAGAGCCGTGCCGCCGAGTTCCCCCAGAAGCTGACAGTTTGCCAGGATCCGCGCGTGACTCCGCTCACGTTCCTCCGCGTCCGCGAAGCAGGCGATGGCGGTTTCGAAGCCGCCGATGCAGTGGAGCTGGTGCTGCTTCAACAGCGCTGCTACATCCTGCAGCGTATGACCCGCGTCGAGGTAGTCGTAAATGTGCTTGAGAGTGAACTCGATGTGGGTGAACCCCGCCGCCTCGCAGGCCGGCAGAATGCTCTCCAGGTCACTGGGGCGCATGGACACCGAGTTGATGGCCAGCTGATCTGCCTTCACGATGGTTGACCTTTCATGAGAAGAGCGTCCCGCGCCACTTCCAGATCTTCCAGTGCTTCCGGGGCGGCGCACAGACAGGTCGTCTGCCCGTTCAGCAACTGCACGAAATGTGTGGCCTGTTGCCGCATGGCCCCCACCCAGGGCAGCTGCGGCTCACTGGCCACGGGGGTCCGGCCGTCGCCAGCATCGGCGTACTCCCGCACGCGCCCGGGTCGGTTCGATGCCAGCGGCGCCGGCAGCTCGATCTCGAGGTAACCCCGCTCAAAGGCGACCAGCACCTGCTCCTGCCAGTCGATGCTCGTCCGGTACGGGCTCATCTCGAGAGCGCCGACGACGCCCGACTCACTCTCGGTGGCCAGCAGCACCCCCTGGCGGTCGGCGAAGGTGACGTGATACGACTCACCCATCAGGTGTCGCATGAGGTTGATCTGGTGGATGTAGTAATTCACCACCGCCTGATACGCGCCGGCCATTGCTTCGTCCATGTCTTCCGGTGGCGGATCGGACTCAAGGGACGGCACCGATTCGGTGGACTGCACCAGATGGGTAAACCCGTTGGCGATCCAGTCTCCCGCCGGCATGAGAACGCGCACGTAACGCAGCGCTCCCAACTCACCAGAGCCCCGCAGCTGGCCGATGCGCTCCACCGCGTGCAGCACGGCCGGATCCGAGCGCTTGTGGTACCCGAGCACGTGCTGGCCCCCGGCTTCCAGCAGCCGCCGGCCGACCTGTACCGATCGTGCCAGCGGTTTCTCCGTCAGCACGGGCACGCCGGCTTCGTACAGTTCCGGCAGCAGCACACCATGGCGGGTGAAGGGCTGCGCCGCCACGATGCCGTCCAGCGATTCGGCCGCCAGCATGTCGCGGTGGTCGGCATAGACCTTCGGCACTTCGTATCGACTGGCCACACGTGCCGCCAGCTCAGGCCGGATCTCGGCAATCGCAACGACCTCACAGCCCTCCAGATCTGTGTAGTTGAGCAGGTGGGCGCACTGGCCCATGTTGCCGACGCCGACGAAACCGATACGTTTTTCTGCTGCCATCAGACTCTCCGTGGTCCCATACATGTCAGGTCAAAGGGCTGGAAACCGATCTTGTGCGCCGGCGAGTTCTTCTTCAGATCGAAGCGTCGCCTGCCGGGATTCACGAAGCCGGGGTCGGCGACCACCGAGTGACCATCGAAGCCCAGCTGCCGCCACTGTGTCCACGACCTGTCCGCCAGGCGCAGGCGCTTGCCACGCAGATCGAAGTAGAGGTTGTGGTCCCACGCCAGGCTGTCCGGTCGGATCTGCCCCACGTGAACGGGACCGAACAGGACGCCGCTGTCGAACAGGACGATGTTGTGCTCAAAAGTGAACGAACGGTGCTGTTCGATGCAGCTGAGACTGACCTGGCCATCGCCGCCAAAGGCGAAGATGTTGTTGCGCACCACGTTGTTGCCGCCGTAGTGCTGATTGAACAGGGCCCGGTTGCAGTCGTGGACGAGGTTGCTCTCCACCAGCAGGTCGCTGCTGCCCTCGTCCGGGTAGATCCCCCAGCCGCCGTAGGTGCGTGACTGCACGTGGTGGATATGGTTGTAGCGCAGGCGTGTACCCTGCTGCGGACCGAGAGTGTAGATCCCGCCCATGTCGCTCAAGTACCCGGCGCCGATGTCGTGGATGTGATTGTACTCGACGATGTTCCCCTGGTTGTGGCACATCTCGTAGCCCCAGTGCCAGCCGACGGAGATTCCGGTGTAGCGGATATCGTGGATGTGATTGTGGATGATCTTGTTGGCCCCGGAGTTGCCGATCAGCACGCCGACGGCGCTGTAGAACACGCGCCCACAGGCGGAGATCTCGCAGTCGCCTACCGTAGTGCGCTGCGTGCCGTGCCAGGCTTTGACGGCGCCGGCCCCGAGATCGGTAAAGGTGCAGTCGGTGACGATGGTGTCCCGACTGCTGCCGAGGGCCTCCAGGCCCCAGGTCCCGAGATGGGCGAACTCACAGCGATGAAAGCCGACGCGGATGGCGTCGATCACCTGCACCGCCGCCGGCACCATTCGGGCTGCCTGCTCACAGCCTGACAGGGGTGCCTCGTAGGTCCACTCCGTATGGTGGAACCGGATTCCGTTGAACTGGATGTACTCCGGATAGCGCTCTTTCGCTGGATCTCCGGTAACCGTCAGCAATCTCGGCAGCAGGGGCACGATGAACCGGGTGTTGCTCAATGTCTCGCCCTTCTTCGGCACGTAGGTGAGACGGCCCGTGCCCCGATCGAGATACCAGTCTCCCGGCTCCCCGAGGGCCTCGTAGATATTCTCCACGAAGTAAGCGGATCCCGACTGCGCTTCAGCACTCAAGCCGCTGGTGCTGAAGCGGTCGAAGGTGACCAGTCGCTGCTTCAGATCGACGGACTGGATCCACAGCCTCGACTCGATCCACACCTGTAGCAGCACCAGCTCCACGTCATTGAGATTGTGCCAGTCGTCGATGTCCCCCGGGCAGAAGAAGAACCGGTCATTGGTGCCCGTCTTCCAGCTGTCAGCCTCGGGGCCGGGCGCCAGCTTGTCGATGGTCGAGAACGTGGCGCGGGGGAACCGCGGACGGTGTCGGCGCTCGCCGTTGACGAAGAGCTGCCGAAAGTAGAGCCCACCCCTGGCGACCTCGGGGAGTTCGGTGACCCAGACAGTCCTGCCGTTGAGCTTCTCTTCGGTAAATCCACCGATCTCCTTGCCGCCGCTGATGACGGGAGTCTCGTTCCTGTAGGCGGCCACCACCAACGGCTTGTCGGCGCCGACGCGACAGTTGCCCCTGACCTTCTCCGGTCCGATGCCTCCGTCGCGATGATCCAGCTCCAGGGGTTTGTCGAGGAAGTAGGTGCCGCCGCGCACATTGATCCTCACCGGTCTGTCGGGGTGCTGACGACGCCAGGTGCGCGCCGCGCGAATCGCCTTGGGAATCGTCGCAAAAGGACCGTCGCCACCTTCTTTCGGCACGGAGGCCCGGAGACCCGACCACCGGCCATTGCCGGCAGGCGACACGTACAGCTGGTGATAGTCAGACACGCGATCTCCCCTCCCCAAATCAGGTAGCGTGGACCTCGTCGACTGCCTGGCGTGCCAGCTCCACCCAGCGTGGCAGCCGCTCGGGCTGTTCGCACAGGGTGTGCACGTCCTTCATGATCAGCTCGAGTCGGCAGTCGCAGGCCGCGTGAAGCGTCTGCCGCAGATCGTCGAGGATGGCTGCCTCGTCAAAGACTTCCGTGCTGATCAGCGTCGGGTTCGGCTTGCGCGAGAACACGATGTCCTTGCCCAGCCTTTCTGCCATCACCTCTTCATCCGCCCAGGGCGACACCGACACGCGGGCCAGGTTCGGCAGCTGGGACAACACCTCGATGCGGCTGTGCACCGGCTCGCAGCAGCCGTAGTAGACCTTACCGAAGTGCTCGGCGATGTCCCGCTGATAGGGATGGATGAACTCGGCAAACTGCTCGGGGCCGACGCCGACCGTCTCCTGCGACTCGAGCAGGACCCACTGATCAATCGTCTGAACCTCCTGCCGCCCCGAGCGTGGCAGCTCGTGAGTGTAGCCCATGCTGCCGGAACCGATGTAGTCGTTCTCGTTGTTGCGGCACAGCAGACCCTCGCCCTGCAGCCAGTCGGCGTAGGCCAGGGCGTCGTCGCGCAGGAAGGCCATCAGGGCGTGCAGACCGGCGGGCTGATCGTACATGGCCAGCATGAGATTCTCCAGACCGATCAGCTCGATGGCCGTCCACGTCATACCCAGGGTCCACCAGAAACCACCGCGGATTTCGATGGGCAGCAAGTCGCCCAAGACGGTTCTCAGCCTCTCCACCTCCGCGTGTGTGGCCTCGCGGTCGATGGAAAAAGTGCGGGGCTGCAGGCGATGCAGGTCCGTTTCGAGATCTGCGATCGGCGAGTCCCAGCGCCGGGCTCCCAGAGAACCTTCGAACTCGGCGTGATGCTGCACCACCTCGACGCCGTAGTCGCTGGTCGTGACCTGCCAGCCTGTAGTCAGTCGCGGCTCGACCACATGATCGTCGCGCAGCACCTCAAACTGGTACATCTCGACACGCAGGCTGCGCTCCAGGCCGCGAGCCCAGTCTGAAGTGCAGAGCAGATCCGCATCGGTAACGGGACGCGCCTCATCGCGCAGGCCGCCACTCTCGGCCAGTATCAGCGGCCGTCCACCGCCGGCACCGTCGTGCTGATACCACGCCTGGCGACGCTCGTTGTTCGTCGGATCATCGGCGATGGCGAGCTTGGCCTCGGCCAGGCGCCGCAGGCAATCGATATCACTGACAGGTATGGCGGGTGCCGTCATCGCGTCATGCCTCTGGCCGTCTGCAGATAGGCGAGGAAATTCTCCGGTGGTGTCCCCGGCAAGACGGCGTCGGCTGTTGAATGGATGTGCGCCTGGCCACGGGTGGCCGTCACCATGCCTTGTGTCCTCTCCGTGATCTCTTCGACGCTGCCGTCGCGCAGCAGACCGAGGTCGAGGTTGCCCTTGGTGCAGGAGCCGGGGCGCAGTCGGGCCCGGGCCTCGGCCAGCTCGTTGTCACCCGCCGGCGGCGGCGCCACCGTCTCCAGCACATCGGCCTCGATACGGTCGAAGTCGCCGGCGTCGAAGAAGCGCTGCGTGCGCCCGCAGTTGTGGTACCAGAACAGACCACCCCGGTCGTGCGTCCAGGCGGCGTAGTCGCTCAGACACGGCACATCCATGGCGGCGAACAGCTCCGGAGACGTCATCTCGAGACCGAGGCCGGAGGCACTCATGAAGTCGAACCCCTCCTCCAGGGCCACCCCGAAGACGAACAGAGACGCCTCGTACACGGCGGCCATGCTGGCCCGGTAGGTGGCCTCGAAGTCGTGCCAGTGCAGGAACCACGTGGCCTGACCGATCTGGTGGGCGAGCCAGTAGGGATTCACGTGGCCGATGACGATGACACCGTCGTCGCCGACCTTGCGGCGCCACTGGCGGAAGAACTCGCGGATCTGCGGCTCCCGTTGTTCGACGCCGAGGCAGGCCGACTGGAAGTAGGCGTGATCGGCCTCGGTCTGCACCGGGAAGCTGGCCTCCGTACTGCCCATGGTCAGGCCGCGAGGCAGACGCTTCGACCAGGTGCCGGCGGCGGTGGGCAGCCTGTAGCGGACACTGTCGACGTCGCTGCCAGCCTCGTCCACCTCCCAGGGAAAGATGAACTGTGTGCACCCCACCATGAACATGGGCTCGTAATCCACAGCGCGACTCAGGGCGATCTCGTCCCCCACCGCGTCCCCCGTGGTCGGCAGGCTGAGATGGCGCAGGGCGTTTTCCAGCACATCGGGCTTGGGTAAAAAGGGCGAGACCACGGGTCGGTGCTCGGCGGGGGCGCGCACGTAGTCGAGAAAGCGCCGACGCGCCGTTCCCACAGCTGCGACGCAGCGATCGACATCACCGGCCGCCTCGACCTGGCGCCCGAGACGTGAGACGTGCGACTCGTTCATGTGGCCAGCTCCTGCGTCATGCCGCGCTCCGGGCGAGTACCGTGTCGACCATCGCTTCATACTGTGGATAGCAGTCCTCGCCGGCGCCACGAATGAACGGGGAGGCCGAGGCCGAGACGATGAGACCGGCCCCGGTGAAGGCGTCGTCGATCAACCGGCCCACCTGCTGTCGGATCTCTTCCGGCGTCGACTCGTAGAGCTCGTGGATCTGCAGATTTCCCTCCAGGCAGATACGATCACCGGCTCGCCGCCTTGCCTCGGCGGCCGTGATGTCGCCCATGGGAGGCGGCTCGATGGGGTGCAGGACATCGGCGCCCATGGCCAGGAAGCCGTCGAACACCCGCGCCACCGCGCCATGGCAGTGTACGTGGATGCGGCCGCCGGCCTCATGGATCCGGTCGATGAGGGGGGCGTCGTAGCGCACGTTGAAGTCGTCGAAGTCAGCCGGTCCGTGCAGAGGCGGTACGACGTACTCCTGGCCGAGAATGGAGAAGAAGGGACCGACGCCGCGGTCGAGTAACACTTCCAGGCGTTGCAGCAACAGGCGTTGTTGGCGCTCGCACAAAGCGTGCACCAGATCCCGGTGTGTGAGCGACAGGACGGCGAAGGTTTCGGAGCCGCACAGCTCGGCGACGAAACCGGCCGGATTGAAGCCCAGACCGGCTTCGGCGATTCCGGCGTCGCCGACCTCGACGTCGCCGGCGAAGAATCCGCTGACGTCGTCGCCGACATCGGGCAGGGGCAGCGACAGGTACGTCTCGGCGGCTTCGGCGCTGTCGACGAAGAAGGTCTCGTGCAGGCCCGGCAGGCGGTGGCGACTCACCAGATAGGTGGCTGTCAGATCACCGGCGGGCGTGTGCAGCGTGCTGACCCGTCGATCCCAGTCGGCAGAATGGCTCTCTAGGTCCACGTCGATGTCGTACGGAGCGTCGAGCCTGGCGCTCGGCCAGACCGCCTTCAGCTCCGTGCGCTCCCGCAACAGACGGCGCAGGCGGTCGTACGTCGGATCGTCGGCCGGCATGCCGGTGCGGCTGTAGACGGCCGGACGGTCCACGGGCTGCCCCCGGTAGCAGCGTTCGAGTCGTTCGCGACGGGTCATCCCGCGGGCGGCTCGAAGAGATACCGGTAGACAGCGCCCTTCCAGAAATGCTCGGTGTCCTCGCCGATCCGCGTCAGGTAGATCTCGAATCGCCCGGTCTCCTGATCCTCCAGGAACGTGAAATTCGACAGTTGCACACCCTCTCCGTCTCCCGGCTCGCGATGGTCGACGAGCACCAGCGAATCCCGCCGCACGGCGGCCCGCTCCTCATCGATCTCAGCCAGCCACAGGGGATGCCGGGGGCCGTTGCCATCGGGTGGTTCGTCGCAGATGTTGGCCAGCCAGTACAGCCTGCCGTTACGCGACGAGCGCAGCAGCCGGTGGATGCTCGATGGCGAGTAGAAAGACGTGCCGTCGTCGAAGGTCAACTCGCGCACCGGCTCCAGCGTCTGGCCGCTGTCCGTTGACAGGGTGACCCATTTGCGTCCCGCCGTCGTCTCGGTGTTGCTGCCGCGGGCGATGACGAGAATGCGGCCATCCCCGAGTACCGCGGCATCCGGTTCGAGCAGGCCACGAGAAGATTGGTCGGCCCTGACGTGCACCCGATTCGACGGCAGCCAGTCTCCCCCGGCGTCGCGCCGCATCAGCGTCAGACCGGACTTGTGCAGACCGGCTCCGGCGTTGGCTACCTGACAGACGAGAGGCAGGTAGACACCACCATGACCATCGAAGGCGAAACTGTTGCCGAAGTAGGCGCCGTTGGCCGCGGCGAAGGCCGGGGCGAAAGGATCCGCCGGATCCCAGGCGGGGCCCTCCTCGTAGCGCAGGTGACACTCCACCGGATCGTCACCGGGGTGCTGCTCGACGACGAAGCAGTGGTCGGTGAAGGGGTGGTCGTGGTTCTTCCACTCGAAGGTGAAGGGCTCGGCTCCCGGCCACAGGCGACGCATCCGACGGCTGTAACAGCCACCGCTGGCCGGATCGACGTCACTGCCCCCGGGATAGGTGACCAGGCCACCGCCGGGCAGGCGCTGGACGACGTCGGGGATCGGCTCCGGATCGCTCCACGTACGGCCGTTGTCGCCGGAGTGACGACGCTCCCAGTCGAGATATGTGTCGGAAGCGGAGCTGATGCGCAGGATCTGTTCGCGCCGGCCCTGGTTATCCAGATAGTGTGTCGCACACCATTGGGCCGCGTCGAGCCCGGCAGCGGGCAGATAGCACTCACGTGGCAACATCGTGGTTCGTCATCCTCCTGCCCGCCAATGTAGACCATCGTCCCCTGTGGACAAGCACCTGCTTGCCCGGCCCCTGGCTTCTGTCTATGGTGAACGGGAAGGAGAACGGCTCGCACCGAAAACCCCGGCCGAAATGAAGCAGACATGATTCGTGACCTGACCGATCCGGCTGCCAGCGACATGCTGGCCCGCCACGGCCGCTACTGGCGCAATGGCCAGCCCGAACCCGAGCCCTGGATCCCGGCGGCGATCTTTCCGCCTGCCGATGGTGACGCCCGTCCCCTGTTTCAGATGAATGCTGCGGCACCGATGGTCGATACTCCCGACCCGCACACCCTCGAGCCACCGCCCCCACTGGACGGCAGCGTCTTCCGGGATCAGATCGAGCGCGGCTTCGATGCCAATGGTCTGCTCGACGGCGATTACTTCCGCGTCATCGGCACCGGCACGGCCAGCGAGGTCTTTGTCGGCTGTACGATCCAGGTGCGCGGCGGCACGAACTGGGCCGAGAACTGTTTCACCGATTTTCACCAGCTGGATGACTATGACGTCCGCGACACGGTCTGGTACCAACGTGTGCTCGACAACACCCGACGCGCCGTGGACAGTGTCGAGGCCGACCGCTATCCCTTCTGTGCCGCCGCCTTCCGCGGTCCCGTCGATATGGCCGAGGCCATGATGGGGGGTCCCGCCATGTGCGAGGCGGCCGTCGACGATCCCGAGGGCCTCAAGCACCTGCTGGCGCGCATCACCGACATCATCATAGAGGTCGGCCTGGCCCATGGGGAACTGCTGCCGTCCTGCGCCGGGGGATGGTTCAACTCGTACCGGATCTGGACACCGGGACGCACCATGACCTTCACCCTCGACGGTGCCTGCCTGTTTTCGCCCGCCCACTACGAGGATCTGTTCCTGCCCTTCGACCAGCGGCTGTGTGAGGCCTTCGAGACGCCTTTCGTCCATCTGCACGCCTCTGCCCGTCAGCACTTTCAGGCCTGGACCGAGATTCCATCCCTCGGTCTGCAGTGCGTCATCGACCAGGCCTTTCTCCCCGAGGGACGCAACCAGCCCATCGGGCCGCAGATCCCGGATCTGATGGACGAGTTCGCCCTCATCCGCCAGGACAAGTCGCTCATGCTCTACGGCTACTGGACGGAACAGTGGCTACGGATCGTCGGCGAGCGGGTGTCGGCTTCAGGTTGTGCCATCACCGGCATGACCGAAAACCCGGACAGCCTGCGGCAGCTTTACGCCGGCAGCGGACGCGCGGCCTGACCGGTTGATGAACGCCTCCCTCGTCATGACAGTGATCGGCGATGACCGTCCGGGTCTCGTCGAATCCGTATCGCAGGCAGTGGCCGCCCACGGAGGCAGCTGGCAGGAAAGCCGCATGGCGCGACTGGCCGGCAAGTTTGCCGGTGTCCTGCGCATCGAGGTGGCCGAAGAGCAGGCACGCGACCTCGAGGTCGCACTCCGCGAGCTGGCTTCGGCCGGGCTCCACATCATCGTTGAGTCCGGAACTCAGGACGCCGAGGGTGTGACTCGCGATCTGAGCCTGGAACTGATCGGCGGTGACCGACCCGGTATCGTGCGCGACATCTCCCACACGCTGGCCGAGCGCGGCGTCAATATCGAGGAACTGGCGACCGAGAGTGTCGACGCGCCCATGTCGGGTGGCTTGCTGTTCAAGGCAACGGCGCGGGTGCGGCTGCCTCCGGACGTCTCGATCGACGATCTGCGCCAGTCTCTGGAGGCCCTCGGTCACGATCTGATGGTCGAAATCTCCCTGGCGGATGTCGAGGGTCCTGCCCCCAGGGCGTGAGCCATGGAGGACATGACCAGCCTGGAACGGGTCCGCGCCACCGTTGCCGGAACGCCGCGGGATCGGCCCCCGGTGCAGCCCATGCTGATGACCTTTGCCGGCAGGCATGCCGGGATCCCCTTCGGCGACTACTGCCGCAAGGGCGAGCTGATGGCCGCCGCCCAGCTGTCCGTCTGGCGCGACTTCGACCTCGACATCCTGTTGACCTGTTCCGACCCGGCCCGCGAAGTCATCGATCTATGCGGTGAAGACAGCGTGCGGTGGTACCCGGATCAACCCCCGGCCATCGACGAGACCAACGCCGCTCTGCAGGACAAAGCGCGGCTGCTGCAGCTGCGGCAGCCGGACCTGCATGCCGGTCGGATGGGCGATCGCATCGAGGCTATCCGCATCCTGCGCCGAGAAGCCGGCGACGGGGCCTGTATCGTCGGCTGGGTCGAGGGAGCCCTGGCGCTGGCCGCCGAACTGCGGGGCATCAACGCCCTGATGACCGACTTCTACGACGACCCTGACTTCGTGCACGAGTTGCTCGCTTTCTGTGCGGAACTCTCCGGTCGCTACGCTGCAGCACAGGTCGAGGCCGGCGCCGACAGCATCGGCATGAGTGACGCCGCCGCCAGCCTCATCGGTCCCGACTTCTATCACGACTTTCTGTGGTCGAAACAGGTTCACATCCTGGGCGCGATCTCAACCGCCGGCGCCATGGCCCGCGTACACATGTGCGGCTGCACCGACGACCTGCTTCACGACATGTCACGACTTCCGGCAGACGTCATTGAGGTCGACTTCCTCACCGATCTGGCTCTTGCCCGCAGGACGCTGGGTGACGAACTGGCACTGTGCGGCAACATCGATACCATCTCCACCATGTTGGAAGGCGACGCCGAGGATGTCACCAGGGCGGCGCTGGAGTGTCAGGGCGTTGGCGGCGAGCGCTTCATCGTCTCCCCCGGATGTGAGGTGGCGCCCTTCACGCCACCGGAGAACGTGCGGGCTCTGGTCGAGTTTGCCCACGGCCTGGGCAGATGACACTGACTCCTTTCGTATTGCTGGTGTTGGCTCTGCTGGGTATTACCGACACAATCTGGCTGAGTCAGGCGCATCTGTTCGGCGGCACCTGTGGTGCCGGGGCTGGCTGCGATGCCGTGCTGGCCAGCCAGTACACCCGTTTCCTGGGTGTCCCATTGGCGAGCCTGGGATTGGGTTTCTACCTGACTCTTGCTGGCCTTGCCTGGCGCGCTCTGGTCCCCGAATCGCGCGACGAGAGTGTGCGCTGGATATCACTGCTCAGTCTGCTGGGTTTCGTGCCGGCTCTGCTCCTCATCTTCCTGCAGGGCTTCGTCATCGGCCCCTGGTGTCCCTTCTGCCTGCTCTCTGCGGCGCTGATGTCATCCGCCCTGGCCGTGTCGATGTTCCACCGAATCCGTCGTGGCCAGTTGCGGCCACTGGTGGGGGCGCTGCCGGGCGCGCACGTGGCCGTGCCCGCCGTCGTCGGCCTCTGTGCCCCGAGTGTTCTCCTTGTCGGGCTGGAACACAGCCTGCCCGAAGCCATGCCGACGACAGCGACGCCGACCCACATTGCGGCCCGGGTCGGCGACCGGGAGATCACTCTCGAAGAAATGGATCGTGCCATCGGACTGCGCCTGAGTGAGACGCGCAGCAGCTTGCGCGAGGAGTGGCTGGACCTGCAGGTGCTGGAAGCCGAAGCGCTGAAGAAAGGACTGGATGTTCGGCAGCTGCTGCGACAAGAGATCTCCGTGGACCCTATCTCCCAGCAGGACATCGATCGATTCTATGAGATGAACAGGGAGCGCATGCCGGCAGACGTGCCACGCGCCCGTCTGGATCCACAGATCCGCGATCAGCTCCGTCGAGACGCCGGTCAGCAGGCCCAGGTCGAATACATCGGCCAGCTGCGCCTGCGGTACGGCGCCGCACTGGTCCGGCCTCCGGTTGAGCGCTTCGCCATCGACGCCAATCCACGGGGTGGCCCGGAGCGCGGTCCCGCCGACGCGCCCATCACCATCGTTGCCTTTTCTGACCTGGAGTGCAGCTACTGCGCCCATTCTCACCGTCAGCTCGAAGAACTGCAGCGGGAGCGGCCCGACGACCTGCGTCTCGTCTTCCGCCACTATCCGCTCAGGATGCATGCCAACGCCCGGCTCGCCGCCGAGGTCGCCGCCTGCGCCCATCAGCAAGACCGGTTCTGGCCCCTTGTAGAAGTGCTCTTCGAGAACCAGACACGGCTGGAAATTGACAGGGTGCGCGGGCATGCCATGGCCCTGGGCCTGGACATGCTACAGCTCGATGGATGTTTGCAGTCGGGCGTCGGCGCCGGGATCGTCAACGCCGATGTCGCTGAGGCGGACGAACTCGGGGTCTCTTCAACACCAGCCTTCTTCATCAACGGGCACTTCGTCAAACAGCTGCCGACGGCCGCCGGGTTGGAGGCGTGGATCCAGCGCTGATCAAGCTCCGGGCGAAATCCACGTCGCGCTTGATGTCGTCTTTCGTCGACTCCGTCAACGGCACCTCGACGATGAATGTCTCCACACCGGTGTCCAGAGCGGCCCTGATCGAATCTTCCGCTCCGCAGGTCCCTTTCCCCAGTGGCGCGGGGCCGTCGTCGGTGGCGTCATTGAGATGAAGCGAACAGACACGACCTTCGTACTTGCGGATCCAGTCGGGTAGACAGATGCCACGCTCGGGCTTGAACTGCCCGATGTGGAACTGCCCCTGGAGCTGCGGCATGTTGTCCATCAGGTGTTCCATGACATGCCTGTCGCCGAGTCTGACCAGTTCCATGTGATGGTTGTGGTATCCGAGGGTCAGACCGTCCTGTTCGAGGCGCTCTGACATCTCGCGAAACTTGGGCAGCAGGTTCAGCCACTCTTCGAGACTCTCGGCCCTGGCGAAGGGGATCACCCAGCTCTTCGAGTCGAAATCCACCAACAGCTGTTTCCACTCGTCGTACGCCGAATCGAAGTCGGCGATCGTCATGTGACCGCAGACCAGACTCATCCCCGCGCGCTCCAGCATCCCCCTCAGGTCTTCCACTGACGTGGTGGATCCGGGGTCCTTCGGCACCGCGCCCGACCAGGCCTCGATCGCATCGATGCCCAGGTCTTTCACCGCTTCGAAAGCAGCCTCGTACCCGCCCTCGTATTCACGCAACGAGTACAGTTGAAATGCCAGTGTATTCGCCATGATCTGTCTCCCCTTCAGATGATCTCACGTGTTGATGCTGGAGCCGCACGGCTCTATACCTCGGCCGCCGTCGACACCGAGGCGTCCATGATCTCGTCAGCGGTTACCTCGCGCCCGCGATCGTGTGAGAGATAGATGCCCTGCTGAATCAGCATCGTATTGAGGGCGAGCTCCGCGGTAGGCAGAAGCTCGACTCTGTTGTGGAGCGCCGCCGCCCAGTGACGCTGAGACGACGCCATGTCCCGAGCCAGATCAGGGTTCATGAGCCTGCGCCTGCCGGCCACGGCCCCCGGATTGGCCGTCATGTCAAAGTCGATATCTGCCATCGTCTTGTGCAGGCTGAAGGGTTCGACCCGGATGCCACCGGTTGAGCCGGCGATATAACTGGGAGCAAACTCGTCGAGGTTGATCGCCCAGGCGACGACGACGTCCATAGTCAATCCTGATTCGAAACAGACCATGGCGGTGGCGAACTCCTCCACGTCGAAGGCTTCCTGTCGCGTCGGATCCATGGGGACCTCTGTGTAGGTTCGCCCGGTGACGCGTGCGACCTCGGGATTGCCGAGCAGGTAGAGCATGCGGGAGATCTCATAGATCCCCATATCGTATAGAGCACCTCCGCCGGACTGTTCCCGCTGAACGAACCGGGCGGTGCCGTAGCCGTCCACGTACGGACGCCCGCGACGGCGGTACTCCGTCGCTCTGGCAGTGTACAGCTTCCCCAGCTCGCCGGCATCGATGACCTTTTT
The DNA here is from genome assembly GCA_002726335.1 of Gemmatimonadaceae bacterium. The sequence continues at coordinate 10,298 of PBSR01000246.1, read as the reverse complement.
TGCCGCCAAGGTGGCATCCAGATAGAGTCGAGCCAGTTGGACGTGGAGCATCCGGCCCGCCTCGGCGGACGCGGCAAGCATGGCCTTGCCGTCCGCATAACTGCCGGCGATGGGCTTCTCGCAGTACACATGCTTCCCCGCTCTGAGAGCTTCGATCGCAGCCGGGGCGTGCAGGTTGTTGTGCAGACAGACGTCGACGGCGTCGAGGTCATCACACTTGAGCAACTCACGGAAATCTCCCGTCCGGTGCGGGATGCCGAACTGACTGCAGGTCGCGGCCAGAGCATCTTCGTCCAGGTCACATGCGATATGGACCTCTATCTCGTCGATCTCCTCCCACTGACGCAGATGAGCCTGTGCGATCTGCCCGGTGCCGATGATACCAATCCGCTTCATGAATCCCCACTGTTCAGGATAGGTGACTTCACTCCCGCCTTCTCACGGGTTATTGTTCAGTGAACAGAAAGAAGGCACCGACGTCCACTTTCCCATCGCCGAAGCCCTGGCGCATCCGTCCGGGGATCACCAGATCTGGCAGTAAACGCGCGTTCGGCATCCCTTGCAGGGAGATGGCCTGGCTGAGTAACACCACCTGATTGGCGCAGTTCAGTGGGAGATGTGCGCCGCACAGCGGTTTCAGCGTGAGCGCGACAGCATTCTGTGAGCCTACCAGCACGGCGAGAATCAAGACGCACATGAACATCACAGCGATCATCCACCATCCAGAGTGCGGTCTGCTGCGGCTGTGCACCGGCGGCGCCGAAGAGGGATGGACATGCGGAGTTTCGGACGACCTCGCCCGCGAGATTCTCGGTGCCTACGAGCCTCTGCTGCTCGGCGAGGCCGTCTGGGAACGTGAGCGGCTCTGGCGACAGTGCCGGGACGCGGGGCGCGACGCCGGTCTGCCGCCGGCATCCTGGGGCCACGTGGACGTGGCCCTCTGGGATCTGTTCGCCAGAGCGCAGAGACTGCCCCTCTTCCGAGCGATCGGTGGGTTCCGTAACCGGATCCCCGCGTATCGACGGGGCACGGTCGACCTCACCCTGGCGGCCGTCCTGCGCGAGGCGACCGTCGCTCGTGATGCCGGCTACCTGGGGTATAGTCTGCGTATGGGGGCGGCGGAGGATGTGATCGCAGCTCTGCTCGCGCTGCGCCCCACCGTGGGAGACGATTTCAGGCTGATGTACGATGGCGCCGGTGAGTTGGAGCCGGAGCAGGCATTGGCCGTGGGGAGGGCACTCGAGGACATCGACGGCCACTGGTTTGCCGAGCCTCTGCGCAACGGCGATGTGACGGGACTGCAGAAGCTGGCCGACGCACTGGACGTTCCTGTTGTTGCCGGCGCCTTCATCGAAGGGTCGATTGTGGCGGGTACGCAGGCGCTGACGACACGGGCTGTCGACCGGCTACGGGCGACGATTCCCACGACAGGTGGTATCACCGATGCTCTCAAGCTGGCCCGCGGGGCAGAGTCGCTGGGAATGAACTGCGAGATTGACTGGGACCGCTCTGCGGGACCGCATGCGGCGGCCCATCTGCTGGGGGCGATCCGCAACGCCGAGCTCTACGCCGCCGAGGGTACGTCCGAAGCGGCGATGGGGTTCGCTCCCCTGCACGTCTCCGAAGGCGAGCTGCTGCTGCCACCGGAGCCCGGGCTCGGCTTGTGTCTGAACGATCCCTCATTCCTCGATGAGTATCGGACATGAGAATCACCAAGGCGACCTTCTACCTGACCGAAACGACAGCGCAGTTGCGGCAGGTGAAGTATGCCGACCGTGGTGGAATCGACAAGGTGCCGCCGGGTCTCTCAGGCCTGTTCACCCATACCGAGGGGATGGGTCCGGAACAGGATCTGCAGATCGAATTTGTCGCGGATGCACCGGCACCGATGTATCGCCTTCAGCTGCGCCTGCATACCGACGGGCCCCTGGATGCCTATGCCGATTGGGGAAACGGCTACAGCGCCGGCGAGCTCGAGTGGGAGGCGAAGCAGACACTGGCCCGGCTGATGCCGCTCGTGGTCGGTGTCGACGCCTTCGATCGCGAGTATGTCTGGCAGCGCCTGTGGTACGCGCAGCGGTTCTTCTACACGGGACGTCAGCCTCTCGACACCATCGACCGCATGCTCTGGGACCTGGCATCACGACACGCACGCCAGCCTGTCTATAGGCTGCTGGGCGGCGCCCGCGAGAGTGTTCCAGCGTACGGCCTGATCGGCGGCCCTTCGATCGACGCCATCGTGCAAAGCTGCATCGCCAAGCGCGACCAGGGCTTCATCGGCGGCAAGGATCACTGGTACCGTGGTGTGGAAGGCAACAGCGAGATGGCCCGTGAGCTGCGTGCGGCCATGGGCGAGGACTTCATCCTCCTCCACGACCCGGTCGAGTCCTACACCTGCGAGGAGGCAATCCGTATCGGCCGCGTGCTGGAAAAATACAACTACGGCTGGATTGAGGAGCCCTTGCAGGACTACGACATTCTGGGTCTACAGACGTTGTGCGGGGCCCTCGATCTGCCCGTGCTCGCCCTGGAGTGGATCGGCGCGATCGGTGGTCAGCCCTTCAATGCGGCGCCCTATGTGGCTCTCGGAGCGACGGACATCGTTCGACAGAGAGGCATCGGCATCACCGGACAGATCAAGGTCGCCCATATGGCCGAGAGCATGGGCGTGCCGGTCCACGGTGGCGATCCCCACGTCATCCTGGCGATCGGCAACGATCCTCTGTTCGAGGCCTTCATGGGACTGCAGCCCGAGCCTCCGGCGGAAGAGCTCGACTGCCGGGGGAGGCTGGTGGTCGGTGAGGGGGTAGCACGCATCGCCTGGAGTGACCGTCCCGTCGTCGATCCCGACTGGGATGAGGTGGCTCGTTCAGCGATCATGACGATCGAGTGACCGACCCCTCCGTGGCAATTGATGAACCGAGATTGAGCGGCTTTCCCTTCCACGGACCCTGTGCGTCGACCCACGCGGATGCCTCGAGATGGCCGGCACAGGATCAGTTGCGTCCATGAGTCATCGATGGTCAGCACAGATTGTGCAGATTCTCGCGCCCGGGTGTGTCTTTCTGACATTTCTCCCGCTGAGGAATGTCGGCGACAACGACCTCCTCTCTTCAAGTGTCACGGCATGGGGCTGGTGTTTTGCTCTCACAGGCAGTGTGCTGCTTCTCTGCCTGTGCCTCGCTGGACGGTACCTGCGAAGGAGGACCGCTGACGAGGCGAGCGAGGCTGGATCGCCCCTGGTGGGAAACTGGCTGGCCGCAGTCCTGGCCGTCACCGTCCTGATCGCCGTCGTGGCACTCCTGCAAACGACGGACATGTCCTGGGGCGGGTTCTCCCGGGCCGGCCCTTTCACCGTTGCCTACTCCGTGTCCAGATTCGTCCTGTCCATCTTCCTGCTCGTGGCGTGCTTCACGTTGGGGGCTTTGACGGTCAGGGCGATCCTTGGCGGTGGCGTGGAGGATGGGATCGATGAGAGTGCCTACTTCATCCTCTGTTTCTTCGGTGGTGCCTCACTCTACGGCCTGTTATTCGTCGCCATTGGCCTCCTCGGACTCCTGTCGCTCCCCGCGACACTGCTTCTGACGGTTCCCATCCTTTGTCTCTCGCCCTGGGTCGGGCGGAGAGTCTGGCATTCCCGGTGCAGACAGGTTCGGAGTCTGCTGAATCCTGGAGACCTTGGGGGCTGGGTCCGGGTCCATCTGGCCTGGTGTGCCTTTGCAAGCGGTGTCTTCCTGCTGCTTACCCGCGGTCTGTACCCCGGACAGACCAGCAACGATGTGTGGGAGCACTACCTGCCCTACTACCGGGAGGTCCTGCAGAGCGGCAGCGTCGGACCGAATGACCTTTGGTATCACTTCCACGGGTCCAAGGGGGCCGGCCTGTTCTTCTTGTTGGGTTCTCTGAGTGATGAGCTCTCGGTGCAGCTGGTGTCCTGGTGCTTCATTCTGCTGACTGGGCTCATCGTCTACCGGGTGCTTGTGCGACTCTTCGAGGATTCCTCCTGGGGCCTCTTTGGGGTTGCCGTGTTCTTCTCCGTCTACAGAGGAGACTTCTTCAAGCACCACGACGTGCTGATGGGACTGCTGTGCTTCCTGGTATGGGCCTCGATCGAGATCAGGACCCACAGCGGACGTCAACGACAGGCCATAGCCCTCATGATGGCACTGACGGCGTTCTACCTCGGCTTTTACCAGTCGATGGGTGCGGCCATCGTGGCGGGATTCTGGTCAGTCCTCATCTGCTGTACCGTTGGCTTTCGCAGCAGCCGACGTGAAGCGTATCTGCTGGCACGGTTGCTGGCCGTCCTCATCGCCGGTGTTGGCACCACCCTCGCGCTCAACTACCACGCCACCGGCCTTGCAGAGACGGTGCCATTACGATTCTTCTGGGCCCTCGCGGACACTGAGAAGTTTGGCAACGTGTTTGGCTTCTCAGGCGTCGCCCACCTGCTACACTCGGAAATAGACAGGCTCCACGTACTGTCTGGCCGACTGGAATGGAGACACTTCGAACAGGCCTTCCGCTACCAGCACTTCTGGGTATTCTGCACGCCCTGGATGGCGATCCTGGCAGTGACCGTTGGCAGTTGGCAGCTGGTCAGGAACCGGCCATGGAAGGCACTGTCGATGCCGGGCTATCCGGTGGTCGTCCTCACCTCGTTCTTCGTCTCGGCGTTGTTGCTCAGTGCGCTTGTCCACAATGTCAGCCTCGTCAGACTGTACATCTTCACAACATTCCTGATGACGATCGGTGTTGTCACCCTCTATCGCTGGCTCCTCAATTCCTTATCCGTCAATTCGGTGCGGCCGTATGCACATGCTCTGTTTCTGAGCGTCCTGAGCGTGCATGCCATCGGCCAGAGCTTCTGGTATTCGGAGGCGATCTGGGGCCTTGAGATGACGTCAGTCGCCAGGTTCTTCATCGGGCAACACTCACTTGCCGATGTGCTCGCAGAGACGGACGGCCGCTTCGACAAACCAGTGACTCTGGCCACCGCAACCAATATCCGCGGCGTTGTCGGCCCGCAGCCGAAGATCGTCGATCTTGGCTCCAACCCGGGGCCCGTCTATACCTATCCGGGTGCCGGCCTGATTGGTGGCGTGAACCATTCATTTGGTCCCGAGCACCTGGACATCATGTTTGGCCCACCGGAGGGTGCCAGAGCCGCTCTACGGAGGAAGGAGTGGAACTACTTCCTCTTCGACCTCCGCAATACATTCCTCGATTGCTTGCCCTACAGTGTGCTGTTCCAGCCTGAGAACCTCAACAAGCATCTGGCGCCGGTCTATCAACAGGGGGACACGTACCTGCTCACGTGGCGCCGCCCGGGCGACGCTCGACCGATACCCGTCCGGTTCCGGCAAGTTCTGGAACTGAAGCAGAAGGGCTCCCTGAGGTACCCCTTCACCAAGGAATTCGCCCGAGACCTCGATGAGACCGTCCGCCGGCAGCTGCTCTCGTTGGAATCGGATTTCCACGGGCCCCTGGTGGCCTCAGCGATTGCAGAGATGCTGAGCGTGGGCGTTGGTGCCGAGCTTGTCGTCGAGCAGAACACGAAGCTCGTGGCTGGGCTGGCATGGTACGTGCAGCAGTCACTGGAAGCGCTAGCGCCAGAAGCTGAGGCCGGCGCCAGGCAATGGAGTGCACAGCCGGACCCGCAGACCCTCCCGTTGGCGAGGTATCGGAGTGAATTCTCCAGGCTGCTGCTCGGTCCGATCAGAGCCATGGCCACCTGGTACTGCAACAGAGAACTAGGGGCAGCCGTCGCCGCCACACTGATGACTACCGATGAGCCACCTGTCGCACAGATGTACGCAAGCAGAGAGGCGTTCGAAGAACTCGTAGGAGTAGGAGATCCTTCGGGGCACTGAATCGCCGGCACACCGTCAGGAAGGAGCGAATCCATGTCAGCAGCTGAAACATCCTCCCGCAACGAAGCCTGGTCTCTCGCAGAAGGCTTGATGTCTTCCCTGCTCGAGGCGATTCGCCGCATCGACGAGCTCGGTCCGTGTTTCCCCGACGAGCTCCACGAAGCGCGCGATCCCGGGACCGACATGCAGGTCGTCGACTTCATTGAGCGTCTCGCCCGGCACAGCCTGCAGCACCGTCACGAGCTGACGAGCATCCGCGCTTCCATCGGCGCCAGCCGCCCCACCGACCCGGGGGACTCGCACCCGACCAGCGACACACCGTATGCCGCAACCTGGGTGCAGTGGTTCCTGCTCGAAGCCTTCCTCCGCCGGGCCGAGCTGGTCAGCGAACTGATCGGCCTCACCGATGACGACCTGGACAGGAAGCCTGCCCCTGAGCACGTTGCCGGCAACGAACGCAGCATCCGTGAGGTATGCGAGCATGTGCAGCACGTGCAGAGCTGGCTGATGTCCGGTATCGAGGGCGGTCTCGAAACGTACCGGGGGTCTGGTAGCAGTGAAGAAGCCTGACCTGATCCAGGCGTTGGCGCACTTCCGTCGTCCTGGCTCGCCGGTCTATGCGGGACATTTCACGCACCTGCCGGTTTCCGTCAGGCAGCCGGGGAACTACGCGGCGCTCCTCGCGATTCTGAATGACCCATCTCTGCCACCCGGAGTCAGGGAACATGCGGCCGGTGCCCTCGGCGAGGTCGGCGACCGGCGCGCTGTTCCGAGCCTGCTGACCGCCCTCGACAGCGCCAGACTTCGCCGGGGGGCCGCCGTTGCCCTTGGGCGCCTGCAGGCCTCGCGGGCTGCCCCCGCGCTGAAACGGCTGGCCCCGAAGTGTCCCGCGGCACGCTGGGCCCTCGGCGAGGTCACCGTCCCCCACACTGTAGCGGATGCCCTCGAGGATCTGCGTGAGGGACAACTCAGGCTCATTCCGGACAGGCTCCGGAGGCTCTCACCTTCGCTGCGGAAGAGCGTCGAGAAGGCGGTCGTCAGGCGCTTCCACCAGGCCGTGGCCGCCGGTGGTCCGGGCGAGCAGGACCGATGGCTGATCACCTCCCTTCAGGAACTGACCCCGTCCCGGGTCGGCGCGGACCTGGCGGCAGCACTCGACCATACCAATCGACGCCAGGCCACCCTGTGTCCTTCCATACGGAACCGTTTGCTGCGCACGATCAGCGCCGTGTGTCCTGCCGCTGCCCTGCCCGCACTCGCCGTCACCGCCTTCCGCGGCAACAGTCCGGTCCACGCTCGGAAGGCACTGCTGAGTGCCTCACGTATTGCAGAAACGGTGTCACCTGCCAGCCTGCAGCGGGCCATCGACAGCGTGCCTCGCGGCATCCGGGGCCGGCTGCGTCGCCACCTTCAGATCCTGCTGCTCGGCGTCGTGCTGTCGGGTTGTCAGGACCTGACGACCTCTCCACGCGAGTTCGAGATCCCACCGACGCCAATGCTTGCGGACGATGGCCTGCAGGTTTCCAGCCTCGCCGCTCAGGGCATCGATCCGCAATCGATCGCCCGTCTGGCGTGGGAGATCCGGCACGGCCACTTTGAGGAAATCCACAGCCTCGTGATCGTACGCCACGGCCACCTGGTCTTCGAGGAGTACTTCGCCGACGACCACCACATCGATTACCAGCACCGGCTGGCCTCGGTCACCAAGAGCGTCATATCCGTCGTGGTAGGGACAGCGGTGCAGCAGGGCTTCATCGCCGGGCACGAGCAACCCCTGCATGAACTGTTTCCCGATGAGATCGACATCTTTGCCGACCACCCGGAGAAGAGAAGGCTCCTGTTGCGACATGCTCTCACCATGTCAGCCGGGTTGCGCTGGAAAGAGGGTATCGGCGGCCAGCAGGGCTCCGACTCGTACGCCTTGGATAACTCCTTTGATTCCATGCGCTTCGCTCTTGAACGGCCCATCGACGAGGCCCCCGGCGAGGCGTTTGCTTACAATGACGGACTGACGAACCTGCTGGTGGGCGCCGTCATCAACTCGAGCGGTCTGGATTTCGAGGAATATGCTGAGGAGCACCTCTTTGGCAGACTCGGTATCGGTAACTACTCCTGGGAACATCAACGCGACGGAGGCATTCGGGCCGGGGGCGGACTGCACCTGACGAACAGAGATCTGGCCAAGATCGGGCTTCTGTGCCTGCAGAACGGTGTCTGGAGTGGGGAGCGACTGCTCCCCGATGACTGGATGGAGCTCTCAACCAGGAAGTGGATCGACACACACCAGGGCCATCATTACGGTTTCCAGTGGTGGCTGCAGCCTCACGCGGGCATGCCGGGATTCCTGATCGACAGTGAGGGTGGCTACTTCGGTAGTGGCTACGCAGGGCAGAAACTGTTCATCCTGCCCGAGCACGATCTCGTGGTGGCCAGTTTCGGCAGCGACTATGAACTCGATACCGACGCCGACCACGCGGTACCGCACTTCGTGCTGTATAACATTCTGTCCAGCCTGACAGACTGACTGCAATGCCAGTCGTGAACCGTTGCCTCGTGGCGAACTTGCTCGTGCTTCTGATGGTCGCGGAGCCGTCGGTGGCTACCGGTACGGGCTTCTTCGACCGGATGGGTGTTGCCATGGGCGTGAACTTCCCGCGTGGCAATGGCGTCATGGACTCCGGCGTGTACCCGATCGGGGTCAGCCTCCGCGTCGATGGTTCCCATCCGACGAGTACCCCTGTCGATCTCGAACTGTTGAGTGGCATCGACATCATGGTTGACATCGGCGGGGGTGGGTATGTGGCGCTGCCCGTGCTGCTCAACGCGACGCGCGAAGTGGCGGATCTGGGAGGCGGTTTCCTCCTTCTCAGTGGCTTTTTTGGCCTGGGATACAGCTACCACCACCTCTTTTCTGTCATCCGGGGCGTAACACTGGAGAAACAGCACAGCCTCGCGTTCGATGTCGGCCTGAAGGTCAGCGTAGCCCTCGGAGAGAGATGGCGAGTCTTTCTCCGCGGAGGAGCTTTCCGATCTTTCACTAGACCCGTCAACGCCTACTTCAGTGGCACGAGGGTTACCAGCGGGAGCAGGTTTGCCTACGGGACACTGCCCGTGTTGATCGGGATCTCCAGGAGGATGTGACTGTAGCCGGCATGTCTGACCGGGACGCCCATGTCACGAATGGCTCCAACTGAGACGTCCATGTCCCGGTGGTCCGTGGGCCGCCGCGTCGGCCCACAGTGAGAAGTGCCCGCCATTGCGGGCGGTATGGGCTTTGCAGCAAGTAATTCATACCCTTGGTGAAGGCAGAGGCGATGCACGACAACGGACTCCGTGGCGGGGACGTGATCGGAGTCATCCTGGCCGGCGGCCGCGGCGAACGTCTGGCGCCCCTCACCAGAGACCGCACGAAGGGGGCCGTCCCTTTCGGCGGCATGTTCCGCCTCATCGATTTTACCCTGTCCAATGCGCTGCACTCCGGGCTCAGGCAGATCTACCTGCTCCCTCAGTACAAGTACGCCTCGCTGAAACGCCACCTGAATCTGGGCTGGAGCCTGTTCCGGCCGGAGCTGGAGGAGAGCCTGACCGTCGTCCCGCCCCAGGAAGGGATCGTGGATGGCTGGTACCGCGGTACGGCGGACGCCGTTCATCTCAACCGTGAGGCCCTGTTCCACAGCCAGCCCGACGTTACCGTGGTGCTTTCCTCCGACCACGTCTACCGGATGGACTACACCGATCTCGTGGAATTCCATCGTGAACAGGCCGCCGATCTGACGATCTCGTGCGTCGAGGTCGCCGAGGAGACGGCCCACCGCTTTGGCATTCTGCAGACCGGCTCGGGGGGACGGGTCCATGCCTTCGAAGAAAAGCCGGCGACCCGGAAGATTCCGTCGTCGTCACCCGGTAAGGTTCGGGCCTCCATGGGGCTGTACGTGTTCGACACCCGGTGTCTGCGCCAGGTCCTGCTCGAAGACGCGGCCAGGGCGAGCAGCTCCCACGACTTCGGCCATGATGTCATCCCCTCGATGATTCAGGCGGGATACCGGGTCCATGCCTTCGACGCCCGCTTCGCCGACCGGGCCTGCTACTGGCGGGACATCGGTGAGGTCGATGCCCTCTGGGACGCCAACATGGATCTGCTCGGTGCCAGTCCGGAATTCGACCTGTGGGATCGGCGGTGGCCGATTCTGTCCCACAGACCGCAGCTGGCACCAGCGCGTCTCGTCGGCAGCAGCCAGATCGGCGAATCCATGCTGTCACCTGGGTGTGTCGTCAACAGTGCCTGTGTCAGCCGCTCCGTCTTGTCCCGGGGGGTGCGAATCGACCCCGGCGCGGAGGTGGTTGATTCGGTACTGTTCGACGAGGTCCACGTGGGAGCAGGCGCCCGGGTGGAGCGTGCTATACTCGACAAGCGGGTCACCATCC
>PBSR01000245.1 GCA_002726335.1 Gemmatimonadaceae bacterium | reverse complement strand
CTACTTCCCACTGACGGCACCTCACACCCCCATCGCGCCACTGGACCGCTTTCGTGGCACCAGCGAGGCAGGAGAATACGGCGACTACGTCTGTGAGGTGGACTGGTGTGTGGGTCAGGTTGTGGAGGCTCTCGAGCGTACGGGAAAGGCCAGGGACACGCTGCTCATCTTCACCAGCGACAACGGACCCGAGAACTTCGCTTACGAACGGATCCAACAGCACGGCCACTACAGCATGGGGGACCTGCGCGGCATCAAGCGCGATGCCTGGGAGGGCGGCCACCGGTTACCCTTCGTTGCCCGCTGGCCGGGTGTCGTCGAGGCCGGCAGTACCTGTGACCACCTGACGACCCTGGGAGATCTGCTGGCCACCGCCGCCGAACTGGCCGGCACCGGGGTTCCCGCAGGTGCAGGCGAGGACAGCGTCAGCATCGCGCCTCTGCTGCGCGGTGGTGGCGCCGACGTGCGCAGCTGCGCCATGCATCACAGTATGAAAGGCAAGTACGCCCTGCGCCGAGGCGACTGGGTGTTCATCGATGCACCCACCGGCGACGACAACGCCGAGCCGGACTGGTTCCGTGCGGAGCGAGGCTACACGCCCCACGACTGCCCCGGGGAGCTCTACGACCTGCGCGTCGACCTGTCGCAGGCAGTCAACCGGTATGCGGACCACCCGGACGTGGTGGCCGAGATGAAGGAACTGCTTGACCGGGTCAGGGCGGGATGTGATCAGAGCGTGAAGGCCTGAGCCTCCATGGCCCTCCAGCTGAACACCGTCTGTCCGCTGCCAGACCGACCTCGACCGATCATCGGTATCGGCGCCGGTGGCATCGTACGCGACGCCCATCTGCCGGCGTACCGGCTGGCCGGGTTCGACGTGGCCGGCGTGTTCGATCTGGATCCGGACAAGGCCCGGGCGCTGGCCGCCGACTTCGACATACCCACCGTATTCGACTCGATGGCAGCGGCCGTCGATGCCGCACCTGATGACGTCGTCTTCGACGTCGCCGTCCCCGGGGGGGCGGTGCTCAGCGTCATCGAGTCCCTCCCGGATGGCGCCACAGTACTGATCCAGAAGCCCCTGGGGCGCAACCTGGCGGAAGCGCGCCGCATCCAGACCGCCTGCCGGCGCAAGGAATTGACGGCGGCGGTGAATTTCCAGCTGCGCTACGCGCCGCCCTTTCTGGCACTGCGGGACCTGCTCGACAGCGGCCGCCTCGGCAGGATACACGACATCCAGATGCAGGTGACGCTGCTGACACCGTGGAACCTGTGGGGGTTTCTCGAACAGGAAGAGCGCGTCGAGATCCTCTATCACAGCATCCACTATCTCGATGCCATCCGCTCTATCGCCGGTGACCCGGACGGAGTCTATGCGCGCACTGTGCGCTATGCGGGATACGAGAAGCTGGCCGACGTGAAGTCGACGACGATCCTCGACTATGGCGATACCTTGCGCGCCGTCGTGGCGGCCAACCACTGCCATGGCGGTGATCTCACGCACCAGGAGTCGTACCTGCGCGTCGAAGGCGAGGGCGGCATCGTCCACCTGACCCTGGGGCTGTGCCTCGACTATCCTCGCGGTCAGCCCGATCGCTTCGATATCTGCCTGTTCGAGGAGGGGGCAGCACCGGTCTGGCGAACCGAACCGATCGAGGGCACGTGGTTCCCCCACGCCTTCATCGGTACCATGGCCAGCGTCATGCGTGCCGCCGAAGACCCGAGGCGAGAGCTGCCCACATCTGTGGACGACGCCACGCGCACCATGGCACTCGTCGAGGCGGCCTACGAATCGAGTGCCACGGGCGCCACACCGATTGCCTACGAGGAGTGAGCCGATCCATGCCCGGTGCCCCGAACATCCTGCTCATCATGACCGACCAGCAGCGCTGGGACACCCTGAGATGCTACGGCTACGACCACATGATCACGCCGAACATAGATGCCCTGGCGGCTCGGGGTGTGGCCTTCTCGCGGGCCTTCGTGCAGGGGGCCGTCTGCGGTCCGTCGCGCAACAGCATCGTGTCGTCGCAATACGTGCACACCCACGGTGTGTACGGCAACGAGCAGTGGCTGCGCCCCGACCAGCCCAACTGGATAGAGGCTCTGCGCGCCGGCGGGTATCGGACGGCCAACATCGGCAAGATGCATACGGCCCCGATCCGTCTGCCGGTGGGGTTCGAGCATCGCACGGTGGTGGAAAACAAGAACTACAAGCAGGGACATCACGGTCCGGACCCGGATGACTACGACCACTTCCTGCTGCACCACGGGCTGAAACGACCGGCGCTGACGTACTACCAGGACATCGACGACTGGCCGGATCGTTTGCAGGCTACCACATGGCCGCACGCCGACGAGCTGTATCCCGACAACTTCGTCGGCCAGCAGACAGTAGACTACCTGCAGAGCTGCTCCTTCGACAAGCCGTTGTTCATGTGGTGTGGCTTTGCCGGTCCTCACGATCCCTATGACGTGACGGCGGATTTCCTCGCTATGTACGATGACGTGGAGGTGCCGGATCCGGTGGGTTTCGAAGGTGAACTCGATACGAAGCCACCGCCTCAGCGGGCGCAGATGCAGGGCATGGAGGGCAATCGGTCCCCGGCGGCAGTGTGGTGGAGCCGGGCCACGCCCGAGCGCATCCGGCGCATGCGCCGGCACTACTACGCCAACGTGACACTCATGGACGACTGGGTGGGGAAGATGGTGACAACCCTCGAAGCGCGAGGGCAGCTGGAGAATACAGTCATCGTCTTCACCAGTGATCACGGCGACTGCCTGGGCGATCATCACCAGGTGTACAAGTTCTCCTCACATTACGACAGTGTCGCCCGCGTGCCGCTGGTGCTGGCTGGCCCGGGCGTCGAAGCCCTGGGTGTACGCGATCCTCTAGTGGAATCCATCGACCTGGGACCGACGTTTCTGCAGATGGCGGGACTGGCGCCACTGGAGGGGGCCAGCGGTCGGGCGCTGCAGCCGCTGCTGTCTGGCGAGGACGCCGAATTGCACGACTGCGTATTCTCCGAACACGCCGCGCGCGTCATGGCGAGGACGACGGAGTGGAAGCTGGTGCTGTACCTGGGGCAGGACTACGGCGAGCTGTACGACCTGCGTGACGACCCGGACGAATTGAACAACCTGTACGACAATGCTGGCGCACAGGAGGCGCGCCGACTCATGGTGGAACATACGATGCACTGGTACGGCACGACACGAATGGTTCGCGCTACGGTTTAACCTCGCGGATACGTCCCCGCGCTGGCGCCATCACCGTGCCCAGGCGCTGCACGTACCGTACCTGCGCGCCGACGGTCTGGATCCCCGAGTTCGTCCAGTCGCGAATCTCTTCCCCGAAGAAGCGCTCGCCCCGTGTCACCGAGTAGGCCTGGGCGGCGATCGTGTAGCTCCGCTTCGGGTCGATGTCGGACTCGATGACCCGCAGCCCGCGGGGCCGCGACCGGTCGAAGGCATACCTGACACCGGCGATCTGCATGGGGCGTTCGTTGCCGTCGCGCAGATCGTGCTCGAGTATGGCCAGCAGCCGGGCGCCGGTGCGTTGGAAGGTGTAGAGTTCGTTGGGGAAATTCATGGTGAACAGATCGCGGATAGAGATCCGGTCCTGCTCCATGTCGGTGCGCATGCCACGGTTGTTCTGGAAGGCGACATCGGCCCCGGTAGCCGAGAGTATCGAATCGCAGAACCAGTTGCCCAGGCTCGAGTCCCAGAACCCGGTGGGGTAGTCCTCCCGGCTGAGATTCTCTCCCGCCCGCCCGACGAAACCCATCTCGTCCCAGTCGATGACGTCGGCTGCGGTCACCGTCCAGTTGCCGTTATCGTCTACCGCCACGCGGACCTCGCCGAAGTCCGGTTCGAGAGTGGCAACGCTCCCGCCATTGACGACGAGAGACCGGGACTCCGCGAGCCCCCTGAGCGGTCCCTGTGACATCAGCCGGAAAGCCCGCACGTTGTCGACCTCGACGTCGATACGCCCGTGGGACACCCGCGCCTCCACAGCCATCATGTAGGCCCACTTCTCCGGCCACTCGATCCGTACCCAGGGAGCCCGTGCCAGCCAGGGCAAATAGGCGCTCATGAAGACACGCCGGGGCTCGGTGAGTTGCACCTCGTGGGCTTCGAACCACTGTTCGCGGTTGTCACGACTGTCCCCGGCGACGAGCACCTCCGCCGCTGTCTCATCATGGGGGTTCGGTACCCGCCAGCGCAGCCCGAAGGGCGTGTTGCCGTTATAGCGAGGATCCGTCTCGGTGTCGCTCACTTTGACGCTGAAATCGAAATTGCCGCGACGTTGTGTGGCGCGCACGAGTACTCTGTGCCAACCGGAGGTCAGCGTGATGGGGACACGGTCGTTCGGCAGCCGATGGCGACGTCGCCCTTCGTAGGTGTGTATCTGTTCGCCGTCGAGCCAGACCGTCAGCCCCTCGTCGGAACCGAGCCACAGCTCGGCGGGCTCGTCGCGCGGTGCATGAAACTCTGCATAGGCCCAGACGACGCTGTGGGTCGGGTCGCCGAAGTGGGAATCGAGATCGATTCTGTCGTCGTGGAAGTAGACCGGCCCGGACCAGCCGTTCTCACCTGGCTGTGGCCGTGCCTCAGCAGACAGCGGCACGTCGTCGTCGAGCGGTATCGGACCATACAGCAGCCACGTGTGGTTTGACATGCCGTAGTGGCCGTACTCCCCGTTGGCGCCCCAGTCGGCAGGGTGCTTGATGAAGGGACGGGCAAGGCCAACTACATCCCCGAGGATCCGGATCCGTTCGAGCCGGCCCTCACCAAGGGCCTGGCGGCGCCCCAGCTGCAGGAATTCCATGTCGTCAGGGTTCATTCCCATCAGCCTTGCGGCCACGGCGTCGACGGCGAACAGGTCATCTCCGGCGAGTACCATGTTCATCCGTACAGGGTGTCCGCCATCGTCGACGATGCGTGCCATCTCCATACCGACGATGGCGTCCACCACGGCGAAGTCGACACTGGCCACACCGGCCAGATCGGTGATCGTTTCGTCGAGGGTGCGTGCCGTGTGCCACAGTCCGGGATTGCCGCTGCCGGGGGGCCAACCGGTGCTCTTTGACCAGCCGTACTTCAGGCCCGGACCGATGCCGATCAGGTTCTTGACGGCCACCGTCATGCCGACAGCGCCGGTGATCTTCATGACCGGCACGTCGATCATCACATCCGCGTCGACCACGGTGCGCGGTACCCAGTAGCTGGCGGCCACCAGTCCACCCCCGGGCGGGGTCACGGCCAACGCCTCGTCGTAGTTCAAGTCGACGAGGCGCAGATCGACACCGGCCAGATCGGCATCGTCGAGCAGGGCGCGGTAGCCAGCGGTGGCAAAGCCGTCACCGACCTCGACGAAGTCGGCCAGCTTGATTACGTCGGGTCGATCCGGTGGAATCCAGACGCCCCCCTCGGCGATGGTCAGACGGGCGTCTGGCGCCCACTCGTGGACAGCTTCCAGCAGCGCCTTGACGACGCGCCAGTCGGTGACGTCGCCCTGCTGGTGGTGGGCGTGCACGATGTTGACCTTGCACACGACATCGACGAGACCGTCCTCGCCAGGTTCGGCGGCGGCGAGCACGGCCTGCAGACCGCCCTGGTCCACGGCGCGGCGCACCATGGGGCGGATGTGGCTGGCGTACTCCAGCTGCGTGTCCGGAGCGACAGGCGACGGCAGCGACCGGTCGTCAGAGCGCACGATGGCGACGACAGGCGTCTGAGCGCCAACCGGGGTCAGAGACAATACCCCCAGCAGGGCCGCGACGAGCCAGCGCCGCGTCAGGATCACGGGATCAGCCCGCGTCGTACCCGACCAGCGAGCGCACCCAGATGTTGCGGAAGCGAACGGCGTCACCGTGATCCTGCAGCCGCAGACCGCCGACGTCGGGGTCGGGCGTCGAGTAGGTGCAGACGTTGCGGTGGCCCGTGGGGCCCATGGCCTCCTGACGATGGTGGAGCAGGACACCATTCTGCAGCACCGTGACCGACGCCGGGACGACGAGCCAGCCTTCGTCCCACGCGGGGGCCTCGAAGATGATGTCGTACACCTGCCACTGACCCGGCTGCCGGCAGGCGTTGACCAGGGGCGGGAACTGTCCGTAGATGGCGCCCGCCGTGCCATCGGCGTACGTGGGATTGTCGTAGCAGTCGAGAACCTGGATCTCGTATCCCGCGTTCTCCGGGCTGTTGTGCAGGAACACGCCGCTGTTGCCGCGTCCCTGGCTGTCACCTTCGACCTTCTCCGGACAGGCCCACTCCACGTGCAGCTGGCAATCCCCCCACTGCTTGAGAGTGCGGATGTCGCCGGTGCCTTTGACGACCTCCATGTAGCCGTTCTCCACCTTCCAGCCGGCATCGCTGCCGGGCTCCTTGGCGCTCTCCCACTCGGACAGGTCGCTGCCGTCGAAGAGGATCACAGCATCGGAGGGAGGCGCGCCCGGCGCCTCACCTGGCGTGATGATCGTTGGCTGCGGCCGCTGACTGTCGTGCACGCGGAAGGGTTGTCCGGGAATGAAGTCGGTGTCGTCATATCCTAAGGAAGCCATACCAGTCTTTCTCTTTCTCTGTGTGAAGCGTCAGGCCGCGCGGCGCAGAATACGCCCTGAGCGGCTGTCGGTGAGTCGGCCTTCGTACACGGCGGCGACGCCGTTGACGAGGACCGTGTCGATGCCGTGGGGATAGCGGTACGGATCGTCGAAGTCGGCGCCCTCGGCAATCCTCTCCGGATCGAAGATGACCACGTCCGCCCAGGCCCCCTCGCGCAGGACGCCACGGTCGGCCAGCCGGAAACGGGCGGCAGCGTGGCCGGTCAGCTTGTGCACTGCCTGTTCCCACGTCAGGGCGCCCTGCTCGCGGATGAACCGGCGCAGAAAGTAAGGAAACGCCGCATAGGATCGCGGATGGTGCCGGCCCTCCGCCAGTACACCTTCAGGGATCAGACTGAAACCGTCGGAGATGACCCCTCCTGTCGCGTGGCGAGCGATGTTGAGGAAGTCCTGCTCCGAGACATCTTCGGCCAGCATCCAGGGACGTGCCTCCTCCTCGATGAGGATGTCGAGCACGGCATCGTGGGGATCCTGGTCACGGATCCGTCCGATCTCGGCGAAGTCCTTGCCCGCCAGATGGGCATTGGCCTCGGCGCTGCCCAGCCAGATGCGATCCCAGGTTCCGTCTTTCACCAGGTTCCGTTTGCGACTGCCGCCACTCTCGGCCCCGTGAGTGAGTGTATCGACCTTGATCCTGTGGCGCATATCGGGATCGCGTAGACGGCCCAGCAGGGCCTTGTCACCGCCGTCGAGGGCCCAGGGCGGCAGCAGGGACTTGAGCGTCGTCGAGCCGATCGTGTAGGGGATGGCGTCACAACTGACGTCGACGCCGCCGGCGCGCACGGTGTCGATGGTGGCCAGCAGGTCGGCGGTGGCGCCGAGCATGGGGGAGCCGGGCTGCATGTGTGATACGTGAGCGGAGATACCCGCCCGCTGGCCGACTTCGATGACCTCACCCACGGCGTCGGCGATACCCAGCGTCTGGTTGCGGATGTGACTGGTGTAGAGACCACCGTAGCGTCCCACAACCTTACCCAGCTCGACCAGCTCATCGAGAGGGGCATACGGCCCCGGGGCATAAGCGAGACCGCTCGACAGACCCAGGGAGCCGTCTTCCATGGCCCGGGCCGTCAGCTGGCACATGCGCTCCATCTCGCCGGGGCGGGCAGCGCGGTCTTCCCAGCCCATGGCGGCGACGCGGATGTTGCCGTGTCCCACGAGGGTGGCAACGTTGGTGCCGATGCCCTGATCGTCGAGGCGCTCGAAGTACTCGTCGAAGCCGATCCAGTCGCAGACCAGACCGCGGGTCATGGTCGGATCCAGCGGGCCGTAGTAGGGTTCGTGATCGAGAGTGGGCGCCGCCGAGACACCACAGTTGCCGGCGATCTGAGTCGTGATGCCCTGCGCCAGGGAAGAGGACGCGCGGCCTTCGATCACGAGGGTCAGGTCGGAGTGGGTGTGCATGTCGATGAAGCCGGGGGCGACGAAGCGTTCGGAGGCATCGATGGTCTGCCTGGCGTCGACTGCGGACAAGTCTCCTACAGCGACGACTCGACCCTCCTGGATCCCCACGTCCGCGGACAGGGCGGGGGCGCCGGTGCCGTCGAGGACGCGGCCATTGCACAGGACAAGGTCGTACATGAGAGGCTAGGATAGAAGTGCGGGTGTACGGCGGCAAGGTTGTCGACGGCCGGCGGATTCTCGACCTTGGACGGCCCATGGTGAAGAAGATCCTGCTCGACATCCACATCTACCTGAGCCTGCTGTGTGCCGGCTACATGGTCATCTACGGCGTCAGCGGACTGGCCTTCAATCACCACATCCGTCCAGCGGAGAGCGACGGGATCGTGTGGGAGACGACGATCGACGTGCCGACGGCCGATAAGGACCAGGTGCTGGCAGAGGCCGTGCGCGACCGGCTGGAACTGATGGGCTGGGTGCCGTTCTGGCGGCTGTCGCATCCGCAGCCCGACGAGTTCGTCTTCTTCATCAACAGGCCTGCCCGGGAGTACCGGGTTCGGTTGAACCAGTTGACGGGGCACGTGGGGGTCAGCGAGACCAGCCGTGGGGTGCTGGGGGCCATCATCGGCCTGCACGGGCTGCAGAGCATGCCCAACTCCCGGTGGGCTGCTACCTGGGCCGTGTACACCGAGATTTCCATCTGGGCCGTCGTGTTTTCCGTGGTCAGCGGCATCTGGTTCTGGTGGCTGCGGCCGGCGTGCCGTTCCTCGGGATGGTGGCTGCTGGGACTGGGTTCGGGCGGATCGATCCTCCTCATGCTCTACGTCGTCGGCTGATGTACAGGCTCGTCCGCACCGTGCACCTGTACTCGGGCCTGGTCCTGGCCGCCGGTCTGTTCATGTACGCGTTCACCGGATTCGTCATGTCCCACCAGAGCTGGTTCCCTGGTGGCAAGAGTCACAAGACGACGCAGGATCTCACCTCCGTTACGGCACTGACGATGGCGCCGGGGCTGTCACCGGAGCAGGCGGCGACTTGGCAGGAACGACTGGGAGACGAGTTGGGCCTGCACGGCAGGCCGGGCAACCGGCATCGCGATGAAGACGGCACCTGGATCTTCGAGTATCACCGTCCGGGGACCAACGAGAAACTGAGACTGCGCCCCGGCCACCGGGAGGTGACTCTCACCGTCGAGGCGGCAGGATTTGCCGGCATCATGAATCGCCTCCACCACTTTCACGGGTACGATGGCGGTGGTCGCTTTTTCGTCTGGGGTCTGTTCGTCGACCTGGCCAGCCTGGCGATGATTCTGTTTCCCCTCACGGGGATCTACCTGTGGTTCACCCTCAAGCAGGATCGTCGTCTCGGTTGGATCATACTGGGAGCGAGCACGCTCTACGGTGTCGGGTCGATCCTGTACCTGGTCCTGGGGCGATGACGTCGGCCTCGCTGGTCGGCAACGACGTGGTCGATCTGCGTGACCCGGACATTGCCCGGCACCACGAGCGCTCGCGCTTCGTCGCCCGCGTGTGCACTCCCGATGAAGTCGCCCGGGTTGCCGCCAGCGATGACCCGCACCGCGTGCTGTGGACGCTGTTCGCGGCGAAAGAGGCCGGCTTCAAGGTGGTGGCCAAACTGACGCCGGGGATCGCCTTCTCGCCGCGGCGGTTTGCTGTGGACGACCAGCAGACCACCGTCACCCACGACGACGTGCGGCTATGGCTGCGAGTGACGCAGGCAGAGGACTGGGTACACGCCATGGCTGGCCAGAAAAGCGGCGAGCCGTTGTGGGCGGTGGAGCGTCGCGGGCCGGAGGTGGCGCAGAGCACTGCCGTGCGGGAACTGGCGAAACGGGTCGCCGCAGAACACCTGCGGCTGGATCCGGCCGGGCTGTCGGTGGAGCGCCGCGAGGATCAGCGGTTTCGCGACGGCCTGGGGCCTCCGTGCCTGGTCCATGGAGCGGACGGCACGCCCATCGATCTGGATCTGAGTCTGTCCCACGACGGGCCGTGGGTGGCCTGCGCCCTACTCCTCAACAGAGCACCAGCTCAGCCCGACTGAAGCTCCTGCCGAACCTGTTTCTCCTGCTCGGCAAGCTGAGCCACCTCTTCGAGTACGCGTCGTCCCACCTGCATCTGGTGGCGCAGCAGGCGCGGGTCCTCGTCGTTGAAATCGGACACATCTACGGGCTCGCCGAAGACGATGATGATCGGTTCCCTACCGGCGATGTTGCACTTGATCTCGTGGAGGGCGTCGTTGCTCAAGCCCCGGATGAACACGGGGATCACCACCGGCTTTGCCTGCAGAACGACCTTGCCGAACCCGGGCTCGGCGGAGAGCAGCTCGTAGGGGTCCGGTCCCTTGCCCCGGGTGCCTTCCGGGTGAATGCCCACCAGCGTCCCGGGGGACTGCAGTTCATGGGAGAGAAACTCGAGGCCCGCCCGGGTCACGCCGCGCTTGGGGCGTGGGCGGAAGACCGGTGGAAACATCGTCGCCGAGGTGGCAAAAGCGTTGAGGAAGACGCCCACGGGATGATCATAGAAGAACTCGGAGCGCACGGGAAAGTAGAACCGCGGCCAGCGGTTCGTCGCCTGGTAGATGCTGCAGGCGATGATGAACTGATCGAAGAAGCTGCGGTGGTTGGACGCGATCAGCACCCCCCGGTCGGTGGGCATGTCGACCAGGCGGTCGAGGCCGACGGTGTGCAGACGCCGGGATGTGGCGAGCCACTGGATCCAGCGACGGTGGATCCGGGTGTTGATCCAGTGCGAGAGGGGGTGCAGCGGTGAGGCGTTGAGCCACCGGGCAAAGAGCAGCGCCCGGCGCTCGATGCCGCTCAGGCTGGCCAGTTCTTCGGCCGGGACGTGCAGCCGGCTGTCACTGGCGCCTGAGTCGGTCATCGTCTATTGCAGGGAGGTGATCTGCCCGTGTTTCAGCTGGTGGCGGCGACGATCAGCTTGACGGCGTCACCGACGGTGCCCACCTGGTCGGCGTCGTCATCGGAGACCTCGATGTCGAAGGAGTCTTCGATCTCGAGCACGATGTCGACGAGGCGGGCGGAATTCACTTCGAGGTCCTTCTGTAGCGAGGTTTCGAGAGCGATGCTGCCGAGGGCCTCTTCGTTCTTGGCAAAGGGCTTGAGGATCTCGACGACTTTATCGAAGACTTCCTGGTTCTCCATTGGGCAGTCCTTGTCGGGTGGGGTGTAGTCGCAGTCGCGACGGTGAAGTTAGTCGTATTTGCGCAGCATGATGCAACCGTTCACATCACCGAAGCCAAAGCTGGCCTTGGCGATAACCTTCAGATCCGGCAGGTCGATCGTGTCGTGTACTACGGCGCCGGCATACTCCTCCAGCTCGGGATGCAGATCCTCGCAGTTGACGGAGCCGTGAACGAAGCCGTAGTGCAACTCGAGTACGGAGGCGACACACTCCAGACCGCCGGCGGCACCAAGGCCATGGCCGATGAGCGACTTGGTCGAGTGGATGTGGGGCATGTCACCCGGCTCTCTCTCGAGAGCCCTGGACCAGTTGTTGACCTCGTGAGGATCGGCAAAGGTGGCGGTGAGATGGCCGTTGATGGCGTCTACTTCTGTGCCGGCTATACCGGCGTCGGTCAGGGCACCGCGAATGCAGCGCTGGACGCTCACAGGGTTGGGTGCCGTCATGCTGCCGCCCTGGCGGTGACCGCCGCAGTTGAGGGAGCCGCCCAGTACCTCGGCGTAGATGCGGGCGCCACGGGCTCTGGCCGCCTCGAGTTCTTCGAGCATCAGCACACCCGCGCCCGAGCCGGGTACGAAGCCCGCCGCCGAGGCACTCAGCGGGCGCGAAGCCGCTCCGGGATCGTCGTTCTTCGTCCGGTTGAGGACGCGCATGGCGTCGAAGCCGGCCCAGATGTAATGCGAGTGACCTTCGGAGCCGCCGGCGAGCATGCGTACCGCATGACCGTCGCGGATGCGTTCGGTGGCCTGGATGATGGCCTCCGTGCCGGTATTGCAGGCGCTGGAGTTGGTGCTCACCTGATTGCCGAGGGCGAGTTTGCCGGCGACGCGGGCACTGTTGCCGCTCGACATGATCTGCTCGACCATCGTGCTGCCAAGACGGCGCACCTTGCCGGCGTCCGTGCGCGGGCCCAGGGTTTCGCTGATGGTGTCGATGCCGCCGATGCCGGTGCCGATGATGGCCCCCGTGTCCCAGTTCGCTTCCGCGTCGAGGTCCGGGACCTCGAAACCCGCGTCCTTCCAGGCGTCGATGGCGCCGATGACGGCGTAGATCATGTTGGCGTTCATGGCAAACAGCTCTTCGTCGGACAGGTACTCGCCCTGGAACTGTTCGACGTCCTGCGGGATGCCGCCCACCTGGCAGGCAAACTTCAACTCCGCCAGACGTTCATGGTGGCGGATGCCGCTGCGCCCCTCGCGAAGCGCCGCGCTGAATTCGTCGAGACCGTGTCCGTTCGGCGCCAGTACGCCCAGGCCGGTGATGACGACACGCCGTTCAGTCTTGCTCAAGGGGAACTCCCATACCGGAAACAGTGCCACCGGCAACGTAGGTGCCGTCGGCGAGTGTCAATTGGACTTTCGATTTCAGCTTGCGTCGCCGCCAGAACAGCTTCTCCGCAGTCACTCGGACGGTGGCCTCGGGGTGCACGACACGAGCAAACTCGACGTCGGCGTCAGTGAACAGCGTGATCGTCCTGGCCACGTCCTCCCG
The DNA here is from genome assembly GCA_002726335.1 of Gemmatimonadaceae bacterium. The sequence goes on along the minus strand of PBSR01000245.1, from coordinate 29,442 downwards.
GGGCATCTCCAGCCCCATCAGGTGGATGCCCATAGCCACCAGACCCGTCTGACACATGGTCTCGATGAGGATGACCCCGGGCGTCACGGGATTGCCGGGGAAGTGACCCTCATAGAAGGTCTCGTCGGCGCGAAAGGTGTATTCGCCCACAGCCGTCGATTCGTTCATCTCGACGAGGCGGTCGATGAAGCGGAAGGGGTGTTGTTGCGGGATCAGGTCGAGAACCTGTTGAGGGGTCAACATGCGGTCTCAGTCCCCCCGATCCATGATGCCGCCGACGCTGTTCTGTGACTGCGCCGGGTAGTCGGGGTAGTCGATGCCGAGGAACATGCCCACCTTGGCATCTTTCACAGTGTAAATATGCTCGCCATCGACAAGAACCTTCGCCGTGCCGATGGAGACAGCTGAACCGGAATCCTTCAACTGGGAGAACCGACGGATATCGACCTCATAACGAACGACTTTGTTGTACGGCCGGATCTGGCCGGTAAATTCCACCTCTTTGCAGCCGAGAGCGCGGCCCGAACCGGGGGCGCCGTTGGCCGCAGTGTAGAGGCCGACCAGCTGCCAGATCGCATCGACGCCCAGGCAACCGGGCTGTACCGGGTCGTTGCGGAAGTGGCAGTGAAAGAACCAGTCTGCCACGTTGATGTCCTGCTCGCCGACGATGCGACCGCGGGACCCACGGCGCTCCAGTTCTACTACGCGCGAGAGCATCAGCATGGGGGGCGCCGGCAGGCGAATGGACTCGTTCGGAGCGTCCACTATGAGGTTGCCCTGCGACAGGCCGAGGAGTTCCTCGTAGGTGAAGTGTTCCCGCTGGATGAATTCCGCGTAGCGCATCGTCTACCCCACGTCTATACAGAGACTGGACCAGGTCAATCCAGATCCGACGACGACCATGATCACGCTGTCGCCATCGGCCAGTTCGTCCCAGTGTTGAGAAAGAACACAAGGAGCCCCCGCGGCTCCTGTGTTGCCGTAGTCGGCCACGTTGTACCAGTGCTCACTGTCCTTGAGTCCGAGCCGGCTGGCGACACTTTGCAGCATCGCCAGGTTCGCCTGGTGGCCGATAAAATGCAGTCTCCCTCTCCGTTCGGCGAGACGCTCACGGGTGCCGCTCTCGAGTGCCCGGGCGCAGGACAGCGTGGTCTTGATGGCAAAGCGCTGCACGGCGTTGCCGTCCTGGTGGAAGTGGCCGAACCTGGGGATACATACCGCCTCCCAACGAGCCGAATCGGCGGCGATGCTCGTGTCACGCACGCGCAGCCTTGACGGCTCACTTACAGACACCACAGCGGCACTGGTCCCATCACCCCAAAGCACCGCCGTGCGTCGATCCGAATAGTCGATCGCTGGCGTCGTGTTCTCAGGATTGATGACCAGGATGTATGGCGGCAGCCCGGACATGGAGCCCAGAAAGTGCAGTTGGGCTCCGAAGGTAGAGCAGGCCGAGTTGATATCGATGCCAGGGGCGGCGATACCCATGGAGCCGGCGATCCGGGAGGCCTCACAAGGGATGGCCATGTCCGGATAACATCCACCGGCGATGACCATGCCGATCTCATCCCGGCTGATCCCGGCCCGTTCGAGGGCCATATCAGCGGCGACAGCGGCCGTCTGCCGGCTATCGACTTCGGCCGCCTCCTGCCCCTGACGCGGGTCCTGGTTCTTCGTTTCGCGTATATAGTCCAGAGGCAGAACGGTGCGACGGGAGTGGATGCCGACACGCTCGAGGATCCATTCGTCGTTCGTGCCGATATCGAGAGCTTCGAGAAAGGTGTTGTCGATGATATTTCCGGGATGGTAGTGCCCCATACCGTGGATGTAGAGAGTGCCCAAGATCGCTACCCCGAAATGCGCTCGCCGCCATCGACACGCAACACGGTGCCGTTGACCCACCGGGCTTCATCGGTGCACAGCAGGCAGATGAAATCGGCCACTTCTTCTGCCGTGGTCAGGCGTCCGAAGGGATTGCGCAGCGCGGCGGCGGCTTTCATATGGGCGCTGCCCGGGATCAGACGGAGGGCGGCCGAGTCGGTGACGCCAGCCTGCACGACGTTGGCGCGAATTCCGTAGGGGGCGTACTCGACGGCGATGGCGCGGGACACGGACTCCAGGGCGCACTTGGCGGCAGCCACAGCGGCGTACCCGCGCAAGGCCACTTCGTTGCCCTCACTCGTCATCGACAGCACGCGGGCGTCGTCGGCAAACAGACCCGCATCGAATACCGTTTGCACCCAGGTCGAAAGGCTCGTGCCCATGCTGTAGACGGTGCGGGCGAAATCCTCATCCTCGAGACGTACGCTGGTGTCGTAGGAAGGGGGCGGAGCCAGAGGGCCGAGGGCTCCCGCCTGCGTCTCGTCGCCGTTCTCGAAAACCGACTGCAACGCCTCGGTCAGCTGTTCGGCGCCGACGCCGAGGCGTTCGGCCAGCTTCTCACGGGCACGGGCGCCGGCGTCGCCATGGCCGGGGTCCAGGGGAGCCAGCAGGCGCAGATTGCCGAAGGCGATGGAGTGCATCAGCATCCGAATGCGCCCACCGCTGACCAGGCGCTCGCTCAGATCCCCCATTACGGTGTCCCGGCCCTCGTCCGAGAGAGCGTCGAGATTGAAGGCGACGAAATCACCGGCACAGGCCCGGATCTCATCGAATCCAGGTTCGATCCCCTTCATTGCACCGCGACGGTCTCTGTGGACGACGGCGACGGACATGCCGTGTCGGGCCACCTTCTTGGCCGTGGCCAGGCCGAAACCGCTGGAGCCGCCCAGGATCAGGGCCCACTGCTGGCTGTCGAAACAGATGCTCACCGGAGACCACTCAGTCGTTTGAAAAGGGGAGACCCGCCGCCCTGAGGGCGGCCGTCCAGTCGGCGTACGAACCGATAAAAATGTGGCTCATCCCGGGGACTGTCAAAAGGGATCGTACGGGGACTGCCGGGCAGACGCCTGTCTCTGCTCAGACCCTGTAGCGCTTGCGACGGCCGAAGGCGTCGTCGTCGTCATCTTCGGGAGAGGTCTTGTCCTCTTCGGCCATGTCCTTGCGCTCGAGTTCCAGGCGCATCTCCGTGAGCTGCTCGTGGTACCCACCCAACCTCTCGTACAGCGGAGTCAACATCTCCACCTCGGCCTGCAACTGGGTGATGGCGGCCTTCTTGGTGGTGATCTCCTTGCGCAGTTTCTCGAGGGCTTTCTCGGCCCGGGACATGGTGCGCTCGAGTTTGCGCCGGTCCGGCAGGAACCTGACCACTACACTGACGCCGAAAGCGGCACACAAGGCGACCAGCAGACAGGAGATGACGGGCAGCGAGAAGAGAACGTCGACCATACAACTACGCTAATAGCAGACGAGGATCTGGAACATCCGTACTAGTACGGACACGAAAAGACACAAAAAGGGGAGGCATCGCTGACGATGCCCCCCCCGGTACGTCCGCTTCGAAACTAGCGCCGGGCGATCAGATCATCTACAACAGCCGGATCGGCCAACGTGCTGGTATCGCCGATCGTACCCATGTCGTTTTCGGCGATCTTGCGCAGAATCCGTCGCATGATCTTGCCCGAGCGCGTCTTCGGTAAGCCCGGGGCCCAGTGGATGACATCAGGCGTGGCGATGGGTCCGATGACGGTGCGGACCTGCTTCATGAGCTCGGTCTTCAGCTCGTCAGTGTACTCCTGGCCACCATTCAGGGTGACGTAGGCGTAGATGCCCTGACCCTTCACTTCGTGCGGGAAGCCGACGACGGCGGCCTCGGCGACCTTGCCGTGCAGCACCAGCGCACTCTCGACCTCGGCGGTGCCCATACGGTGCCCGGAGACGTTGATCACGTCATCGACGCGTCCAGTGATCCAGTAATAGCCGTCCTCATCCCGGCGACAGCCGTCACCGGTGAAGTAGTAGCCTTTGTACTGCTGGAAGTAGGTCTCCTCAAACCGCTTGTGATCACCGTAGATGGTGCGCATCTGGCCCGGCCAGGGGGCCTCCATGGCGAGCACGCCGGCCACGTCGTTGCCCTCGATGACGGTCCCTTTCTCGGGTTCGAGGACGACGGGTTTGATGCCGAAGAATGGGAAGGTCGCCGACCCCGGCTTCAACGCCGTGGCACCAGGCAGCGGCGTGATGAGGATGCCACCCGTCTCCGTCTGCCACCAGGTGTCGACGACGGGGCAGCGTTCCTTGCCGGCATTCCTGTGGTACCAGCGCCAGGCCTCGGGATTGATCGGCTCACCCACGGAGCCGAGTACCCGCAGTGAAGGCATCTCGTATTTGGCTGGCCACTCCTCTCCGGAGGCAGCGATAGCCCGGATGGCGGTGGGCGCCGTGTAGAACTGGTTGACCTTCCACTTTTCGATGATCTGCCAGTAACGGTCCGGATTTGGGAAGGTGGGAATGCCCTCGAACATCATGGTGGTGGCGCCGTTGGCCAGCGGGCCATAGACGATGTAGGAGTGCCCTGTCACCCAGCCGATATCCGCGGCGCAGAAGTAGATGTCGCCGTCGTGGTAATCGAAAACGTACTTGTGAGTCGCGGCGGTGTACACCATGTAGCCACCGACACTATGTTGCACGCCTTTTGGCTTCCCCGTCGACCCGGACGTGTAGAGAATGAACAGCGGATCCTCCGCCTCCATCTCCTCGCAGGGACAGTCGGCGGACGCGTCGGCCATGACCTCGTGCCACCAGAGATCGCGGCCCTCCTTCATGTTCACGGCAAACACGCCTTCGGCTTTTTCGCGCTCGACGACGATGCAGGTCGCTACCGGCTTGCCCATCTCCTTCTCAGCTGCAGCCATGGCCTCGTCGGCGTTCGGCTTGAGCAGCACCGGCTTGTCGCCGCGGTGGTTGCCGTTGCAGGTGATCAGGGTCGTACAGGTGGCGTCCGAGATGCGGTCGGCCAGGGCATCGGCGGAGAAGCCGCCGAAGACGATCGAGTGGATGGCGCCGATGCGGGCGCAGGCGAGCATGGCCACCGCCAGCTCGGGGATCATGGGCATGTAGATCGACACGCGGTCACCCCGGGTGACGCCGCGTGCCTTGAGGACGTTGGCGAACTTGCAGACCTGCTCGTGCAGCTGGCGGTAGGTGAGGGTGCTGTCCTCGTCGGGGCGATTGCCCTCCCAGATGATGGCCGTCTGATCGGCGCGATCGGCCAGGTGCCGGTCGAGGCAGTTGTAGACGATGTTGGTGCGACCGCCATCAAACCACTTGATCGAGATCGGGCCCTTCGTCATGTCGTAGTTGTAGTCGCTGACGGTGTGCCACTTCTCGAACCAGTGGAACCCTTCGGCCTGCTCAGCCCAGAAGGCATCGCTGTCAGCTACCGACCGCCCATACTCCTCCAAGTAGGCTTCATGGCTGCCGATGTGGGCTTTGCCGCTGAATGCCTGGGGTGGCGAGTAGACTTCGTCCGTACTCATGGGGAGATCACTCCTTCTCGTTGAACGTGCTGGTCGTGTCGTCGGATAATATCCCAAAAAGACCGTATCAGGAAAACCGCCTCAGCCGCAACCACATCAGACCCACGAGGGTTTTGGCGTCCGTGATCCGGTGGTCGTCCAGCGCGCGCCAGACATCGTCCTCGGCCATTTCGATGATCTCAATGTCCTCACCCTCATGGGCCAGGCCGCCTCCTTCGTCTACCCGCATCGCCGAGTTGACGGCAGCATAGTAGAGGAAGATGCGCTCAGAGGAGCCTCCAGGGGTCAGGTAGAACGCACCCAAGGATTCCAGCTCGTTCACATGGTATCCGGCCTCTTCCCGGGCCTCGGCGCGGGCCACGTGCTCCGGCTCGCGCCCTGCCTCGATCACACCGGCCACAAGCTCCAGGGTCCAGCCTGGCCCATGCTCCCAGGTGGGATAGCGAAACTGTCGCACGAGAGTGACCACTTGTCGATCCGGATCGTGGAGCAGGATGGCGGCGCCGTCGCCGCGCTCCAGGCTCATCCGGGACATGGGTTCGCTCATGCTGCCGTCGAGCCGTTCGTGTCGCAGCACGACCTCCTCCAGCCGGAAGAAACCATCGGCGAGCAATTGGCGGGACTGTATGTCGACACGTCTGTTCATGTGGTCAGCACTCCGGTTCGAGCGGTCACGCAGGCGGGCAAATAGGCTATGTTTCCCAGGAAAGGACGTCGAATGTGTCGCCGCAACGAAATCCTCTCCTACCTTGCCGCCATCTGTCTGTGGCTGCCGCCTGTTGCCGCCTCAGCCCTGACAGCAAAGCAGATGGTGGCGCAGGCCGACTCCCAGATGCGCGGTTCGACAGCTACCGGCGTCTACGAGATGACGATCGTGCATCCCGACTGGCGGCGCGATCTGCGGTTGCGGTTCTGGGAGGACGTCGATTCGGAGCGCGCCTTTGTCCGGGTCCTGTCGCCACCGCGCGAAGCCGGCTCGGCATCGTTGAAGCTCGGCAATGAGATGTGGAGCTACCTGCCGAGCGTCGAGCGCAGCATGAAGATCCCCTCGTCCATGATGTCGCAGAGCTGGATGGGTTCAGACCTGACGAACGAGGACATCGTCAACGGCGAACACTACATCGATCTCTACGACCATGCGGTCACCGACACCACCGAGGTAGCTGGCACCGTCGTCTATGAGATCACGTCGACGCCGCGTGCCGACGCGGCCGTAGTCTGGGGTCAGATTCTCTACTACGCGCGCCGCGAGGATTTTCTGCCCGTCCGGCAGGTATTTCTGGATGAAGACGGACAGCACATCCGGCGCATGGACTTCAGCGACTTCAAGGTGGTAGGCAAGCGTACGATTCCGACGCGTTACATCGTCACGCCTCTGACCGAAGAGGCGGACGGCCGCCAGACGACGCTGCTGATTCGCCAGATGCGCTTCGACGAGCCGATTCCGGCCGATACCTTCACGCGCCGGAACCTCGAGCGACCGCGTTGACCTGGCTGCCCGCCATGGCCTGGCGCAACCTGTGGCGCAACACGAGGCGCACCATCCTTACCATTCTGGCCATCACCTTCGCCCTGGGGCTGACGGTATTCACCCGCGGCCTGCAATTCGGCACGTACGCGCAGACCATCGACTACAATGTGCGCCTCGGAATCGGCCACCTGCAGCTGCAGCACGCCGACTACTGGGACGAGCAGACACTGGGCAACACCTGCGTTGTGACTTCAGAGAAGCTGGGGCGTCTCGAAGCTCTGCCTGGCGTCACCGCCGTGTCGCCGAAACTGGCAACCGAGGCGCTCGTGGCGATCGGTGAAGACGCCTCCTCCGGGGCCCGACTGGAAGGTGTCGTGCCATCGCGCGAGGCCCTGTTGTCGAAGGTGCCGCAAGACATGGTCGACGGTGCCTGGCTCACGGACGAGGACAGCCATGGGGCGGTGCTCGGCGCCGTCCTGGCGCGAAACCTGGGGGCGGCGGTGGGAGACACCCTCGTCTACTTCACCCAGGGCAGACACGGAGCCACGGCGGCGGGACTGTACACCGTGCGCGGCGTGTTTGCCACCGGCGATCAGGGACTCGACGCCTTCGTCGTCTATCTGCCTCTGAACGTGTTGCAGGACCAGCTCTGGGCGGATGATCGCCTGACGTCGGTGAATGTCCGTCTCGTCGATGCCCATCACGTGGACGAGGCAGCGGCGGCAGTACGTGAACAGCTGGTCGAGGGTCCGCTGGCCGTGCTGACCTACCGCGAGCTCATTCCCGATATCATGTCGAGTATCGCCTTCGACAAGGCGTCGGGAGCGGTATTCCTGATCCTGCTGCTCATCATCGCCGGCTTCGGTATCCTCGAGACGATCCTGATGAGCGTCATGGAGCGCTTTCACGAGTTCGGCGTGATGGGCGCCGTCGGTATGCATCGGCGTTCGATCGCGGGACTCATCCTGCTCGAGGCCGGTTTCGTCGGCCTCGTCGGCGCGGTGGCCGGCAACGTCGTCGGACTGGCGGCCAACCTGTGGCTGCGCCGCTACCCGATCACCCTCGAGTCCCTCGGTGAGATGTACCAGGAATACGGCTTCGCACCGGAGCTGGCCGCCCTCGTCGATCTCGGTGACCAGGCGCTGTGGTCGGCCGTGGTGCTGGCCATGACGCTCACCGTGGCCGTATGGCCCGCCGTCGTGGCGGCGCGTTTCCGGCCCGTCGATGCGATTCGGATGGGATGACGGGCCTCTTCGCCAGCACGGCCTGGCGCAACGTGTTCCGCAACCGGTGGCGGTCCCTCATCGTCGTGGCCGCCGTGGCCATCGGCGTCGCCGGCTCGCTGTTCGTCATCCTGTTCTCGGCCGGCATGATGGGACAGATGGTGACGGCCGTCGTGCGCGGTGCCGGACACCTGCAGATCGAACACCCGGGGTTTGCCGACAATCCCGGGGTCTACCGCTGCATCGATGCCGCCGCGGATGTCATCACCGCCGTCGAGGCGGATCCCGACACACGTCGCTGGGCGCCGCGGGTCATTTCCGGGGGTCTGGCGCGCAGCGCCACGGCCTCGGCCGGGGTCCGCATCCAGGGAGTCGAAGCAGGACGGGAGGCGGAGATGACCGGCGTCAGGGAAAGGATCGTCGAGGGACACTGGCTCACGGGTGAGAGCTCCTCCCGCCGCCGCGAGATCGTCATCGGTACGAAGCTGGCGGCCAAACTGCGTGCCGGCCTGGGGTACAAGGTGGTACTTACGGCCCAGGCCCGGGCCGGTGAACGGGAGCAGGAGGGTACGGAGATGACATCAGGGGTCTACCGCGTCGTCGGCATCTTCCGTATGCCGAGCGAGGCGATGAACAAGGCCATCGTGTTTCTCAATGTGGAAGACGCCCAGGTCCTGCTCGGCATGGGTGAGGATCTGTCCCAGGTTGCGGTCATGCTTGCCACCGACGAATCGGGACAGGCGCAGACCCGTCTGGCCGGGGCACTGGCGCGTGAGGGCTACGTGGTCCGCACCTGGCAGGACGGCAACCGGACGCTTGTGCAGATGGTGGATCTCTTCGAGGCCACGATTCTCATCTACGTGGTCATCATCTTTCTCGGCGCCGCCTTCGGCATCATCAACACGATGCTGATGGCCGTGTTCGAGCGCACCCGGGAACTGGGGATTCTGCGGGCCGTCGGCACCGGTCGGTGGATGCTGTTTCGCCTGGTGATCTACGAAGCCCTGTTCATCAGTATTCTGGGTACTATCGCCGGCATCTGCCTCATGGCAGCGCTGCATGCGGTATGGCTGCGCCACGGTCTGGATCTCTCGATGTTTGCCGAGAGTCTTTCGCTCTTCGGCTCAGACGCCATCATCGTGCCGACGTGGCAGCCGGACCTGTGCGCCCAGGCCGTGGCCGTGGTCCTCGTGATGGGAATGCTCAGCGCCCTGTGGCCGGCGGTGCGGGCCTCCCGCGTGCAGCCGGCGGAGGCGATGCGTCGTGGCTGATACACAGATCAACACACCGATCGTCGATGTCGCCGCCGTGCACAAGACGTACATCTCCGGCGATGATGTGCGCACCCACGCCCTGCGCGGCATCGACCTACTGGTGGAGGCGGGGGAATTCACCGCCATCGCCGGTCCCTCCGGCTCCGGCAAGACCACACTGCTGAACCTGATCGGCTGCCTCGACGTGCCCGACAGCGGACGGGTCCGCGTCGACGGTCGCGATGTCGGCACCATGTCCGAGGGCGAGCGGTCTACCCTTCGTCGGGAACGGATCGGTTTCATCTTCCAGGCTTACAACCTCGTACCGGTGCTGACGGCACTGGAGAACGTCGAGTTCGTCATGCTGCTGCAGGGCCGGTCGCAGGGGGAGCGTCGCGAGCGGTCCGCCGCCATCCTCGCCGATGTCGGTCTCGGTGACTACCTGCACCGGCGGCCGGCGCAGATGTCGGGTGGGCAGCAGCAGCGGATCGCTGTCGCCCGGGCGATCGCCGCCGAACCCGCCCTCGTGCTGGCCGACGAGCCGACGGCGAATCTGGACTCGGATACCGGGTCGTCGCTGCTCGACTTGATGCGGGAGATGAACGACAGGCTGGGTATCACCTTCCTGTTCTCCACCCACGACAGCGTGGTCATGGAGCGCGCCCGCCGCCTCGTGCAACTGCGCGACGGTACCGTCGTCGGTGACGAACGTCGGGATTAACCCAGCTTCGAACCGGCCGGTCTCATGGGTCGCCTGGTTCCTGCTTCTCGGCAGCGTCGTCGGGGCCAGCGGCGTGTCGTGGGACCACGCCCTGCGAGGTTACGTCAAGGACTCCGCCAGCCTGGAGTCGCAGCCACGGGAGTGGGCCAACACCGGGCGGCTGCGGGGCAAACTCCGCTGGTTCGCCACCCCACGATGGACGGTGGGCGTCGATGCCGAGCTGGCGCTGGCCGCCGGCTCCCTGATAGACAATGACATCGTGCGTCGCGCTTTCGCCAGGGGCGCGGCCGCCGAGCAGTGGGGCGACCTGACACAGGTGCTCGTCGACCGGGACGACCTTGTCGCCCGTCATACCATCGACAGGCTGTACGGGCAGTACTACGGTCGCCGCGTGGTCATTACCGCTGGGCGTCAGCGCGTCGCCTGGGGCGTATCCGAGATATTCCGACCCCTGGACCAGTTTGCTCCCTTCGCCCCGGCCGAGTTTGACAGGGACGAACGCCCCGGGATCGACGCGGTGCGGGTCAGTGTGCCGCTGGGTCGTCTGTCCAGCGTCGAGGCGATCCACGACCCGGGTGGAGATCGCACCGGCGCTCGTCTACGGACCCATGCAGGAGGGTATGACGCCGGTGTCGTCGTCGGTCATTTCCGGCGAGGCCTGTCGGCGGGCGGTTCCGTCGCTGGCGACGTGGGGGAGACCGGCCTTCGTGGCGAGATGCTCTTCGAGGGGTTCGACGATGTGCGGGCCACCCTCGGCGCGGCGCACGGGTGGGCCTGGCACAACGTGGCTCTGTCCGCCGAAATTCACTTCGACGGATCCGGCTCGTCAGACCCCGCCGGCTACGACTGGCTCGGCCTGGTGCGCGGGCATCGACTCACCCTGGCGCGGCGGTACGCAGCGATCACGGCGACGGGGCTGGCCCATCCGCTGTTGAGACTGGCGATCACGGGTCTGGCCAACATCGACGACGGCTCCCGGTTACTACAGCCGACACTGTTCTGGGACGCTGGTCAGAGCCTTGACGTCCGCCTCGCTGCCCAGTGGTATGCCGGGGCAGCCGACTCGGAGCTCGGGAGCCGCAGCGACGGCCTGCTCGCCATTCTCACCAGGCACTTCTGAGACGCCTCTGTCGCATACGCACGGAGGAAGTCGCGACCGCCATGTCCCGCCGCCGGCCTGCCACCGGGTAACCGTGCCGCGGCACGGATGGCACGCACGTTGCATGGGACGGTCAACGGCTGCGGACGCCGCGGGGCGCGGAGTCAATGGCTGGGAGGAGGAGGGACATGCTGGGTACGGGATTTATCAAGGGCATCATCCCCGCTCTGGTATCCCCGATGCATGCAGACGGTCAACTCGACGAGCAGGGGTTTCGGCAGTTGATCGACCACCTGATCGCGCAGGGAGTTCACGGCATTTTCACCGTGGGCACGGCTGGCGAGTTCTGGGCCCTGTCGGTGGCGGAGAAGAAGCAGATCTTCGAATGGAGCGTCGATCACGTTGCCGGGCGGGTGCCGGTGTATGCGGGAACCTGTGCCAATACGACAACGGAGGCCGTGCAGCTGGCACGAGAGGCCGAGAAGGCCGGTGCTGACGCCCTGTCGGTGCTGACGCCTCTCTTCATCGCGCCGAGCGATGAGGAGATGTATCGATACTACCGCGCCATCGCTGATGCTGTCGATCTGCCGGTGCTGCTCTACACCAATCCGGATCGAACGGGAAACGATCTGTCGCCGACCCTCGTCGAGCGCCTGGCCACCGAAGTCGATCATATCGCCGGGATCAAGGATAGCTCCGGCAACTTCTCGCAGACGGCGGAGTACCTGCGGCGCACACCGGATGACTTCCGCGTGCTCATGGGCCGCGACACTCTGATCTATGCCGCCTTGGCGCAGGGTGCGGTCGGCGCCATCGCCGCCAGTGCCAATCTGGCACCGGAACTGAGTGTGGGGATCTACGAGCGGCATGCGGCCGGCGATCTGGCCGGTGCCATCGAGTATCAGCGCCGCCTGGCACCCCTGCGCCAGGCTTTTTCTCTTGGCACCTTTCCCGCCATGCTCAAGACCGGTCTCGAACTGCTGGGTCTGCCGGCGGGACCACCACGCGAACCGGTGAGTCAGTTGACGCTGCAAGAGCGGGAACGCCTTCGTTCGGCTCTGGCCACGGCGGGAAAACTGGAGGTGCTGCTGGCCACAGAGGCAGGACCGATCGCTGACTTTGAGCCGGCGTGAGAGGGATCCGCAGGTAGCGACTGCTGAGGGTGGCTCAGGTCAGGTCGCCGATGATCTGGACCGCCACCGAGTCGCCCGCCACGGTTGTCTGCCCCGGTTCGAGCACGACGAAGCCGTTGGCGCCGAGCATGGAGGTCATCATGTGGGAGCCCTGGGCCCGATGGGCGGTACTGGCCGTGAGGCGGCCATCACCGTCGAGGCGGAGGCGGGCCCGCAGGAAGTTGCGGCGTCCGCCCTCGTTGACCAGGTCGTGCTCGATACGGGCGGTGCTCTGCGGCAGGGGCCAGTCGGACTCGGGGTAGCCTGACGCCTTGCGGAGGGCGGGACGAACGAACTGCAGGAAAGAGACCAGGCTCGATACCGGATTGCCGGGTAAGCCGAAGTAGGGCGTCCCCTGGAGCAGACTGAAGTACAGCGGCTTCCCCGGCTTCATGGCCACGCGCCACAGAATCTCCTCGGCGCCGAGATCTGTCAGGACCTTCTTCACATAGTCGTAGTCGCCGACGCTGACGCCCCCTGAAGAGACGATGAAGTCGCAGCCTATGGCGGCCTCGATGGAAGCCCGGATGGCCGGTTCGGTATCGGCGGCGATGGGCGACAGTACCGGGTCGGCGCCGCAGGCTCGGGCGACGGCGCCGAGGGCGGGTGTATTGCTGTTGACGATCTGCCCCGGGCCGCGGCTGTCACCGACCTCGACCAACTCGTCGCCGGAGGACAGGATGGCAACCGAAGGCCGACGGCCGACGGTGACGTAGGGCTGCTGCACGGCAGCGAGTACGCCGATCTCTCCTGGTCCCAGTTCCGTGCCGGCGGCCATCAGGGCGTCGCCCTGCTTCATGTCCTCCCCGCGACAGCGCACGTTTTCACCTTCGCCGTCGGCAGCCTCGAGAATGTCGACACGATCGCCGTGGTCCCTGGTGTCCTCGACGCGGATCACCGAATCGGCGCCCTCCGGCACAAGGGCACCCGTCATGATCCGGCTGGCCTGGCCGGCGCCGACGGTCTGTTGTGGCACCTTGCCGGCGGGGATGTCCTCGACGATCCGAAGGCTCACCGGCGATGTCGCCCCAGCGTCAACGATATCGGCGCAGCGGAGGGCGAAACCGTCCATGGCGGAGTTGTCGTGAGGTGGGTTGTCGTACGGGGCCGAGACATCGGTGGCCAGCAGCCTGCCGACGGCAGCGGTGAGGGGAACACGCTCCACACCAAGGGGACGGATGCGCTCGAGCACGGCAGCAAGGGCCTGCTCGACGGTGTGCATCTGATCGGTCATCGGGCCTCCCCCGGACCCGCTGTCATCTCAGCCAACCGGCTCTTTGTAATAGGGGTTCTTGCCATTGGCGTGGTCGGTGACGTCATAGATCGCCTCGATCTCGGGGACCGATTCCTTGATCATCACCTCGATGCCCTGCTTGAGGGTGACATCCGCCATGCCACACCCCTGACAGCCTCCTTCGAGCTGGAGGAACACGGTCTTGTCTCGCAGGTCGATGAGGGAGACGCGACCGCCGTGGCCGGAAACGGAAGGGTTGATGCGCTCGTCGAGGACCGTCTGGACGCGGCTGAGCAGGTCGCCGTCGACGCCATCGGGAAGGACTCGCGGGCGTTCGATCTTGAAGCCGGATCCCATCAGGCCTTCGACGTGGTCGACGACGGCCTCGTCGACGTGGGGCTGGCTGTCGGCGTCGACGTAGACGTCGAAGCCCTCGAAGGGAATCACCTGGTCGGCATCGGTTGCCTGATCCTCACCGATGAAGGCCATGCGATAGTCGACTTTGAGGGGGGACACGGCATCGGCGCTGATGCGCAGCCCCTTCACGGGATTGGGACTCTTGCCCGTGAGTTCGACGATCTTCTCGCGGGCGCCTTCGGTGATGGTCAGCATGCTGTCAGGGTTTCCTTGCCATGGTATGAGGACTGCGATTGAATGTAGATTCGCTCTCCGGAACGTCAAGAAAGGGCAAACTGGAAATCGCGCTCAACGCCAGCGATCTGTCCCGGCTCGTACGGTCGCTCCCGAAAAAACGCGGTCCCTGCCGAATCGATGGCGAGCACCGTGGTCGAGCGCGTGCCGTAGCGGTCACCGGTGATGAAGACCGACGAATGCCGGCGTTCGGATTCGAGATCCACTCCGGTGTCGGGCAATTCTCCGTCGGGAGCCAGTTCATCGTCCGCCATCAGAGCAAGGAGAGAGCAAAGCAGGCGATTGGGATCATCGGCATGGCTATGCACGATACGTTCCAGACCCGCACGCGTCTTGCGCAGCTTGGGCCAGGGCGTGTCCAACAGGCCGTTGCTGAGCCCGTAGCAACCGGGCTTCAGTGTGTCGATCCGACCCCCCGGAGAAGCCGGATCGCTGTTGGTGTGATACACGAGGCCGGATGCCCCCCGGGCGAGATCGACGGCCAGGATGTTGAAGCCACCGTACTCGTGAGCTCGGGAGAGACTGCGATAGAGGAACTCCCGGGGTTCCGATTCTGCCAACAGGCACTCGCGCAGAAGCTCGCCCCGCGAAAGGGCGCCGCATCTGACCGTTGCCGGATCGCGATGGTTGGTGACCGCCCCGAATCGCCCCTGGCGTGTGAGTCCCAGCCAGGTCCCCCCGGCCTGCCGGTCCCGCCCGGCCAGAAGATCGGGTGCCGAGTCCCAGAAATGGGCGCCATCTGTCGGTCTCGAGAAACTCTCATCGCGGTTGGCAGCCACGACCAGGCGATACCTCGGGTGAGCATGATACGCCACGACAATCAGACACATTCAGAAGGCACAACCCTCAGGAAGGGGAGGGCTCAACTCCAGAGCCTGCCCCCAGATCCGCTGGCCACGCCATGGCCGACAAGCCGCCGGCCGGGGTGCCGCCAAAGGCTTGGCCGCCGTATCCCGCGTCACTCATGTGGGCTCGCACCCATACCGAGTCACTGCCCGCCACCGGCACCGGTCCGCCCGTGCGCACGAAGGGTTGCTCGGTCACGTGGCTGTGCAGCAGCACGCGGCGGTAGGCCAGCGACCCGTCGGCACGGACCACCTCCCACCAGTCACTGAAGCGGCCACAACCTGAATCGGGACTGGCTATGGTGACGGCGAAGGTGAAGGCCTCCTCCGTCCCGGTGACGCTCACCTCGAGCACATCCGCCACCGCTGCCGGGGCGACCTGATCGCCGGCCTGGCTGTCGGCGGGGCTGGCGTCGTCGGAACCGCACGCCGGAAGCAGCGCCATCCAGAGCCCGAGAGCAACGCGTCTCACTTGCCCAACGCCGCCGGTGTCAGCGCTTCCAGGGGCGCGGCGTGGTCCATCAGTGCCCGTAAGTCCCTGTCCAGACTCATGCGCCAGGCATCCTGCCGCGTGGGCTCGAAGCCGTACGACGTCTCCAGGTCGAATTTCTGGTTGCGCGCCGCTGTCTCATCCAGGGCCCGGGCCAGGGCGGCCTGCACGTGACGCTGGGCGCCGTCGACGACGGACTGCTCCGACGGCCCCCGGACGTCCATCGCCTCCAGCAGCCCCGGGACCTCGCGGTTGAGGCGGCGTGCGGCGATTTCGAATATGTCGAAGTGCATCTGTTCGTGCTGCAGCACGTAGGCGGGTGATATCTCCGCGTTGGGGTTCCACCACGAGCACGAACGCGACAGCAGGGCGTGGAAAGACAAGCCCTCGACGCGGACCTGGTAGGCCACATCCGCCTCAGCGCCGGGTACCCGGTACGGATAGATCCGTGCCCGCGGGCTGGCCACAACGTAGGCGCAGGTTACGGCCACCGGGCGAATCGCCCCCGTGCCAAAGGCAAAAGCACCAGGTGGCCGGTCACCACGGAAGTCACCACGTCCCACCTTGCGCCAGGCGATCACGTCAGCCGAGTCGAGGGCGGCACTCACCTTCGTCTGTCCAGACTGGGCGGCGACGACCGTCGTCAGCAGCAGGCCCAGAAACGGCAGGCGGCAGGTTCGTCTCATGATGTTAGTGTCGTGTCTTTGCAGTGGACCGGCAATGCCATCTGGGATACCATACTGATCCTGCTGTGACCCATTCCAACGGAGAATCACCGCTTGTTCTGTCTCGGCAACGATGAACTGAGCCTGACCTTACTCGATCCAGTTGAGGACGAGACACGCCTCGGAACCCGCTATGTCTCCGGGTGTTACATCCACCAGGTGGAAGTTGCCCGACTGGGGCCGTTGTTCTCCGGACCCGTCTACCCCGAGGATCCGCCTCCCGTGTTCCACGGCCAGGGAATTCCCGAGGCCTTTCGCATCACGGTAGATCCGGTGGACGGCCAGGGCATCTGCTTCGGCAACTCGTTCTTCGCCGATGACGGCAGCAGTCGCCGCCACAGAAAGGCCATCGAACGCTGCCGCTGGCGTATCGACCAGGAGGAAGTGCGGTTGCGCATGTCGACGACGCAGCGCTTCGGCGATCTGGCCATCAACCTGCATCGCGAGATCGCCCTGGCGGGGAGGGAGGTCACGTCCGCCACCCGCGTGCAGAACATTGGCTCGGTGCCGGTGCCGCTGACCTGGTTCGCCCATCCCTTCTTTCCCTGGCCGGAAGACGGCGTCTGCTGCCGTTTCTCCGGTGACATCAGTCTGTCCGACAACCCCGGATTCGGTCTCGATGAGAACGGCTTCATCGTGCGCCTCCCGGACCACGATTGGTCCAGGGGGCAGTTGACCCAGATCGAAGGCCTGAAGGGGCATCGACTCGACGCCGTGATGCGGCACCCGGTGCGCGGTGAGATGACGGTACAGGGCGACTTCGCCATGTCTCAGATGCCGATCTGGGGAAACGCCTGCACCGTATCTTTCGAACCGTATCTCGAAGAGAGCGTGGATCCCAACGCCGAGCTGGCCTGGTCGCTCTCATACCACTTGTGAATGAAACTGTGAACCAAGGAGTCCTTCGCCTGTGAAGTCAGCCCGCCTGACAGGACCTCGTCGTTGGGAGCTGCTCGATCTGCCGATTCCGGAGGCGACGCCAGGAAAGATGCTCGTCCACCTGCAGCGCACGGCGATCTGCGGCACGGACAAGCCGGCATGGATCGGCCTTGGAGGGGAGTATCCGCTGGCGCCGGGCAGCTCCGGTCACGAGGGCATGGGGACCGTCATCGCCTGTCCTTCGGGGCGTTATGCTGAAGGTGAGCGCGTGCTGCTCTACGGCTTCGATCGTGGCCTGTTCCAGGAATACGCGCTGGCCAATGACGATGGCGGCTGCATCCGTCTTCCCGCCGAGGGCGATCCGGATGTCCTGCTGATGAGCCAGCTCTTCGGCACCGTGCTGCACGCGTTCTACAAGCTGGGCAACATCATCGGTCAGGATGTCGTCGTCATCGGCCAGGGGTCGGTGGGGCAGCTGTTCAACGCGGCACTGCGCAACCTCGGCGCCCGTCAAATCATCGGCGTGGACCCACTGGCACACCGTCGGGCCCTGGCGCCGAAGATGGGGGCCACACACACGCTGGCACCGGGCCAGGATCTGCGCCAGCAGGTGCAGGCCATCACCGGGGGCGAGTTGCCGCAGATGGTAGTGGAGGCCGTCGGCCTGGAGTCGTCCTTTCACACGGCGGCGGACCTGGTGCGCCGGGGGGGCACGATCCTCTATTTCGGCGTACCGAACAAAGAGGAGGGACGGGGCGTGATGTCACTGAACTTCCTCAAGATGTTCAGCAACGAAGCGCGGATCGTGACAACCGTGGGACCCAACCCGCACGCCGACTACTCCACGGCGTTGCAGTGGATCACCGAAGGTCGCATCGACGTGCGCCCTATGATCAGTCACGTGCTGCCCCACGAGCAGATTCAGCAGGCCTTCGAGATGGTCTTCGAGGAGCCGGCGGAGCACGAGTCACTAAAGGTCGTGCTGAGATTCGGCGACGACTGACCGGTCAGGTCCGTCAGCTCTCGTCCGCTTCTTCGCGAAGCCGACGCTTGCCCTCGCGGCGATTCGACCGCTTGGAACGGCGCTTGGCGTCCGCGTCCGGCGTCATTCGACCCCGCTTCCTCTCCCGTTGAGCAGCGATGGAGATCTCCCGCGCCAGAGCGCGATAGCTGCGCACGCGGCTGGGATCGAGGTCGCCGAGGCTCAGCGCCTCCTGGATCCTGCACCCGGCGTCGGACATGTGCCTGCAGTTCGGATAACGACAGCCGCGAGCCAGCTCTGCGATGTCCTCGAAGCTGTCGGGGGCAGCCTCGCCCGGATGCTCTCCATCTTCATCGTCGCCCCCGGCCCACAGGGCGAACTCGCGCATGCCCGGCGTGTCGATCAGCAGGGCGCCGGAGGGCACCACGAGCAGCTCTCGATGTGTCGTCGTGTGACGGCCACGGGAGTCGCCGGCGCGTACTTCGTGCGTCGACATCTGCTCCCGGCCGAGGATGCGGTTGCTGATGGTCGACTTGCCGACACCGGAGGAGCCGACAAAGACCACCGTCCGTCCAGCGCCCAGGTACGGCTTCAGAGCATCGATTCCATCCCCTCGTTCGCCGCTGACGGCGTGCACGTCGACCCCGGGCAGGCTGGCGTGCGCCTCGGCCAGCACCGCCTCGGGATCGGCACACAGATCGACCTTGTTCAGCAGCGCCACGGGCTGCACGCCGCTATTCCATCCCTGGGTGGCATACCGCTCCACCCGGCGCAGGTTGTGATTGCCATCGAGACCACTGACGATGAACACAGTATCGACGTTGGCGGCGATGACCTGCTCGTAGGGCACGGTTCCGGCGGCCCGTCGCGAAAACGTACCGCGACGGGGGAGCACCGCCTGGACCGCCACGGGGCCTTCCATCTCGCTGGGACCGAACACGACCCAGTCGCCGACGGCGGGGAAGTCGGCCGGACTGCCGGCGTTGTGGCGAAAACGTCCGGTGACGACGCCCTCGACCTCGCCATCGGCGGTCATCAGATGGTAGAGGTCGCGATGCTGTATGGAGACGCGGCCGGCCTGCCAGCCGCGCTCCTGATACTGCCGGAAAGGCTGGTCGAAGTGCTCGTGCCAGCCAAACTGCTGCAGTTCCATGTCGATCTGCCTCGTTTTGAGCGCGCTACGTGAGAGTCAGGAACGAAAAAGGGGGCCGCCCGCATGGGACGGCCCCTTCATGTCTGCAGCAGGTACAGAGAGTCGGAAGTCGGCTATCTCGTAGGCGCCATGGACAGGTTGATGATCATGCAGGTCACCGACATAACGTTGTTCTCCTGGTCTGATTACGTGTCAGAAGGCCTGCTGGTGGCACAGGCTTCTGCACCCACACAGATGCGGATGCACTTTTTCAGGCAGGCTGGACCGCTTGACCCGCTGATCCTCCCGGCCCTTTCCTGTATGCAGGAGATCCGCCCATGAAGATCAAGTCCATCCGCGCCTTCCCCATCGACGTGACGCCGGCACAGCAGACACCGCCGCGTGTGCCGCAGTTGCCCGGCGATTCAAGCTTCGTGCATCCCATGCGCCGTTACCCCGAATTCTCCAAAGGGCAGACCACCCCGGGTCGGGGCAACTGGACACGCACAGCGTGTGTCGTCACCGCCGAGGACGGCACGTGGGGCTTCGGCCTGACGCAGTTCAGTGGCCCGGTGACATCTCTGATCAACGACCATCTGGCGCTCATGCTGGAGGGCCAGAACTGCATGGCCATCGAAAAGATCTGGGACATCATGCAGCGATCGACGTCCTGTTTCGGCACGGCCGGTCTCGTGAGTTACGCCATCAGCGCCGTCGACAACGCTCTATGGGATGTGAAGGGGAAGATCCTCGAGCGTCCTGTCTATGAGCTGCTGGGTGGGCCGCAGAAGGAGAGGATCACCTGCTACGCCAGCTGCACGGATATGTCCTATGGCGTGGAAAACAGCATCGAGTGGTTTCTCGAACTCGGATTCCGGGCGGTCAAGCTGTTCATGCCCCACGGGCCGGAGGATGACCTCGACGGGTTGCGCCGGAACGAGGAGATGGTCGCCCGGACGCGCGAGCAGGTGGGGGACTCTGTCGAGATCGCCGTGGATACCTGGCTCTCGATGAACGTGGAGTACGCGGTGCGCCTGGCAGAGGCGTTGAAACCTTACCGCATCAAGTGGCTGGAAGATCCCTTTTTACCTGACGATCTGGGCAGCTACTCGCGCCTGCGCCAACGGGTCCCGCACATGACCATGGCCACGGGCGAACACTGGTACTCTCTGCAGCCTTTCGCCCACGCCTGCGCCAATGGTCTGGTGGATATTCTGCAGCCCGATCCCCAATGGGTCGGCGGCGTGACAGCGGTGATGAAGATCTGCCACCTGGCCCAGGCCCACGGGGTGTCCGTGATCGCACACGCCGGCATGAACTACGCCTATGGCCAGCACCTGTCGCTGGCCATGCCGGCCATCGTGTGGGGGGAGCGTTCTGAGGGTGTGTCGCCACCCGGCGTGCCGCTGGAGGAGCGGATCGTACTGCCCGGAACACCGGCGATCAAGGACGGGTATCTCGTGCCGAGCGACGGTCCAGGCTTCGGCTTCGACTTCACGCTGGCTTGGCTGGAAGAGCGCTCTACCTGATCAGGTCGTGACCATCACCCCAGACTGCGGAACAGGTCCGGCGTGCCGCCGAGGGCCACCTCCACGTCGAGATCGCAGACCTGACCGATGGTGCGCACGATGGGGCGGATCTGCTTTTCGACGTAGTGCTCGTAGTCGATGGGTGAGGTCAGATGACCCACCGGCTGCGGTCCATCCAGGGTGACGACGTAGCGGATCGTACCTCGCGCCGAAGGCAGCAGCCGTGCTGCCGCCACGTGGGCAGGGACGGTCTTGGTGTACCCGTCCACTGACTTTCGCAGTGCCTTGCGGTAGATGAGGTCATCATCGCGTTCACCGCGCCTCATGGCATCGACCCAGTCGAGCACCCGGGCCTCCAGTTCAGGGCCCGGGACGTCGCGGAAGACCATGTCCAGCAGGTCGCGCTGTACCTCGTGGGCCAGGTCGGTCCAGTCCCGGCGCACCGCCTCCATGCCGATGATCTCCACCTCATCCGATCCGTCCGCCGCGACTTTGAGTCCGGCGTACCCTTTGGCCCGTGCCTTTTCGCTGTCGCCGCGCATGGGCGGCAGAAAGAAGCGGGCGTAGTACTTCTCGAACTCCAGATCCAGATGGCTGGGCAGGTCGAACAGTTGCTGCACATGTTCGGCCAACCGGTCGTTGAGCCAGGCGCAAAGGTCCTGACCCTGTGCGTGGGCCTCTGCCGGTGTCACCTCACCGGGCAGCTGGGCATCGACGAACAGGGAGTCCGTGTCGCCGTAGAGGACGGTACCGCGTCCCGAGTCCTGCAGCAGCGCTTTGGTCCAGCGCAGCAGGTAGTGTCCGAAGCCGGTGATGGCGCCGGCCAGCGCGCCCTCGGCAAAACGGCAGGAACTGGTGGCCAGCACCCCGTAGAAAGAGTTCATGACGATCTTGTACGTGTAGGCCGCCAGGTCATCGTCGTTCGCTCTGGCAACGGCGCGTTGCTCAAAGAATCCGGCCAGGATCTGCGGCAGGATGCCGGTCTGGCGCACAAAGAGGGCGCCGTTCGGTGCCCGGATGTGGTCACCGCTGACACCGGGTTCGGTGACGTAGTCGGGGCCGTGTTCGGCGGCGACGGGCATGTCGCCGGGGCGGGCGTCGGCGAGGGTGGCGGTGCGTGCCTGCAGATGCGTCAGCGGGTCGATGTTGAAGGTGCGGATGATGGAAGGGTAGAGGCTCTTGAAGTCGAAGACGAAGACGTGGGGATACAGTCCAGCCTTTGTCGGCATGACGAGTCCGCCAGGTGAGCCCCCCATGTGCACGCGGTCGATGCCGTTGCTCGGGGCCACCATACCCCGCTGTCGCAACCCGAGGATGTAGAGGAAGTCGAAGGCCGCCACCGAGCCCCAGGCCCGCTCCAGAGGCAGGCCGGTGAGTGCGGCGCGGCGCAGGCTGAGCTGGATGAGGCCCTCCTGCACGAGGATGTCGCGCACCAGGCGCGAGTCTTCGAGGCAGTACTCGGCGAAGGCGGCGCGGTCATTGTGATAGGTGTGGAGGATGCGATCGGCGATGGACTCCTCTTCGCCGTCAGCACTGAGCGTCTTGCCCCGGCCGAGCAGGGCCTGCGCCACCGTACCCAGGCGGTTGTCATCGAAACGTGTCAGGGTCGTGCGTGCCAGATGCATGGCATCGAGGACCTGGCGGCCGTAGACGACGACGCGGCTGGCACCCCACACGTCGCTCTCCTGATACCACGAATCGTCGCTGGAGCGACCGAGGTTGAAGGGCAGATCGTAAGCGGCGAAACGCTTCTGCAGGACCGTCAGATCAAAATCGATGACGTTCCAGCCCGTGAGGATATCAGGATCCAGCGCTCTGATGCGGGCGGCCAGTCCGATGAGCAGATCGCCTTCGGAGGCGTGACAGCACACGGCGCCCGGTTCGTCATCGGCATCACCGACGAGATGGATCTCTTCCAGGCGGGTGTCGTCGACTCCGCCCCACAGAACCAGTGAGCAGGCCAGGACGGAGGACGCGTCAGGAGGTGTCTCGATGTCGAGAGCCAGGACCGAAAGCTCCGGCTCGTAGTCGTTCGGTTCGAGCTCGGGTTCAAGATAGACCCGGTCGACGCCGTTGCCCGGTCGCCAGGGGCCGCTCAAGCGCACACCACCCCGGATGCCGCGATCGACGAGATACTGCCGGGGGAAAGCGAAGTCGGCCTCGTACGTGCGCAGCCTGTTCTCGTGCAGGCCGTCGGCGAGGCGACGCAGCTGGTAGGCTTTGCGCAGGCCGACGCGGACCACCGCCTCGCCGTCCATCGTCGTCAGCCCGGTCGCCTCGTCGAATTCAGCGCCGGCGCCCAGACAGAACGGCCGGGCCCGGGCCAGCTCGGAGGCGCGCAGGTAGAAAGCGGGGCGCTGGCGGTTATCGGCAAAGGCGAAGGTCTGGCCTGTTTCGAGGCGGCCCACGCCGAAGAGGGTGGTCGAGTCCCCCTGGTTGCGGTGGAAGGTGTGCAGGAGGAAGCCGCGTTCTTCCTCGGTGGGTTCTGGGCGGGCCGCTGTCATAGGGGCAATATACTACACAAACGTGCAGTGCGACCACCGGGAGACCAGCAGAACTACAGCTTCCACATCCGGTCCACGTCCCGCTGCCAGGCGTTGACCTTGCCCGACAGAACGTCGGCCACCTTGACCACCTGCCCGGCCTTGCTGGACTCATAGATCGCCTCGCTCACGGCTTTCGAGCGCAGGCCTTCCTCCACATCGATCTCGACAGGTCGCGCCTTCGACAGGGCGTCGATGAAGTCCCACAGTTCCAGCGTCACACCACCGGTGATTCCGTATGGGAACAGCTCCTCGCGTCGTTTCTTCGACAGGCTACCGAGATACATGTCCTGCAGCTTCGGCATGCTGTAGGTGGTGCCGTCGAGCAGCTGGCATTCGCCGTTGGCCTGGAAAGCAGCGGGATGGAAGATGTCGGAGTCGACGATGGAGCCGCGTGTGCCCGACATGGTCAGCTGGGTGAACCCCTTCCCTGGCGCACTCACCGTCCACGACCAGGTGCCGATGAGGCCGCTCTTGAAGTTGAAGATGGCCGTCCAGAAATCCTCCTGGGCGCTCTTCACCTGTCGTTGGCCCTTTTGCAGTTTGCGGTCGAAGATCTGCTCGACGCGGGCGTAGACCGAGTCGATCTCGCCGAACCAGTAGCGCATGGTGTCGACCCAGTGGGCGCCGGAGTCCATCACCATGCCGCAGCCGCCGAGTTTCCGATCGACCCGCCAGTGCCAACCGCCCACGTTGGTCGGATCCTGCCAGCCCGCCTTCACCGCCCACCACATCTTCGGTGTGCCGAGCAGGTCGCCGTCGTGGAAGGCCCAGTGAATCGTGCGCTGGCCGATGGCGCGCCGGCACTGCTCGGCGGTAGCGGCCACGAGGCCGCGTTTCTTCGCCGTGGCAGCGATCTTCTTCGAGGCTTTGACGGTGACGCCGATGGGTTTCTCGCACAGCACGTTGACGCCACCATCCAACAGCTGACAGCTGAGCACGTGGTGCAGGCCGTGGGGACTGCAGATGTCACCGCCGTCGATCTGCAGACCACTGTTGAGCAGTTGATCCACATTCCTGAAGGTGGCTACCTCCCAGCCGAGGTTGCCCCGCAGACGGGTAGCGAAGGCGTCGGCCCGATCTCTGGCTTCGTCCACGGCGGCGACGATGCGGAAGCGGGTCTCGCCCTTGCGCGCCAATTCTTCATAGCCGTTGAGATGGGCGCCGGCCATGCCGCCGCAGCCGATAATCGCCAGGTTCACGGTGTTGCCCTTGGTTCTTGCCATGTGGGTCCTCGCAGCTTTTCCCAGGTTGATGATGTATAGAGCCGATACTAGCGTCTGTGCGTAAGACGCCGTCAAGGGGCACACCGTTGGCGGGGTCCCGGAGCCTGCGTAAATTGCATAGTCCATGCCTGAACTGGAGCAATTCCTCTACGTGCTGCGCCCCGCACGAGTCGAGATGATCACGGAAGGTCCCACCGACCGTGAGCAGGAGGTCGTGGGCCGCCACTTTCAGCATCTGAAGCATCTCGCCGCTGACGGGATCGTACTGATGGCCGGACGCACTTCAGACAGCGGCGCCGACACCATGGGTCATGTCGTCTTTGAGGCCGAATCAGCCACTGCCGCCCGGCGGCTGATGGAGTCCGACCCCGCCATCATCGATGGCGTCATGACCGCAACCTTCTACCCCTACCGCGTCGCCGTCACGGGCGGTGCCTTTGCCGGGAAAGAGCACGGCTGATGCGAGCCCCAACGGACCGACCGAACATCATCCTGATCAACTGCGACGATCTCGGGTACGGCGACGTTGGCTGCTATGGTTCCACCCGGCATTCGACCCCACATCTCGATCGCCTGGCCTCCGAGGGCATGCGACTCACCGACTTCTACATGGCGTCGGCAGTCTGCTCGCCTTCGCGAGGCGCGATGATGACGGGCTGCTATCCCCAGCGCATCGGCCTGGGCACCGGTGACAACGGCAGTGTGGTACTGTTCCCCGGTGACGCCGTGGGCCTGAGCCCCGACGAGATCACCATCGCCTCATTGCTCAAAGAGCAGGGCTACGCCACGCAGTTGGTGGGCAAGTGGCATCTCGGCGATCAGCCGGAGTTTCTGCCCACGCGCCACGGCTTCGACCACTATTACGGGCTGCCGTATTCCAACGACATGGGGCGCCAGGCCGGCCGGGAGGATCGCTGGCCGCCGCTGCCGCTGCTGCGTGACGAAGAGGTGATCCAGGCGCAGCCTGATCAGGAAGGCCTGACCGAGCGCTACGTCGAAGAGAGTGTGCGCTTCATCCGCGGCCACGCGAAGGAGCCGTTCTTTCTGTATCTGGCACACATGCACGTGCACCTGCCGCTCTATGCCGCGGCCCGTTTCATGGAGCAATCGCGCAATGGTCCCTATGGAGCCTGCGTCGAGGCCATCGACTGGAGTGTGGGCGTGCTGCTGGCGGAGTTGCGGAACCTGGGCCTCGACGACAATACCATCGTGCTGTTCACCTCCGACAACGGCTCGCGCACCAAAGAGGGTGGCAGCAACGATCCTCTACGGGGCACCAAGGCGAGCACCTGGGAGGGTGGCTTCCGACTGCCCCTCATCGCCCGCTGGCCGGGGCAGATCGAGGCCGGTTCCACCTGCGGCGAGCTGGCCACGTCGATGGATCTGCTGCCGACGCTGGCGCGACTGGCAGGTACACAGGAGCCGCAGGATCGTACGATCGATGGCAGGGATCTGGCAGCACTGTGGCGCGGCGAGCCCGGCGCCACCAGCCCGCACGAGACCTTTTTCTATTATTGGAAGAACAGCCTGCACGCCGTACGCGACGAGCGGTGGAAGCTGCACCTGCGACGTGGCCGCGACGAGGAACCGGTTCGCGAGCTCTACGATCTGCAGACCGACCTGGGGGAGACGACGAACGTCGTCGATCAGCACGCCGACGTGGTGGGCCGCCTGCTGGCACATGTGGAGCGGGCCCAGGCAGACCTGGGGTGCGAGGCATCCGGCATCGACGGCAGCGGGCGCCGACCTTGTGGTCGCGTCACCGAGGCGCAGACGCTGACCACCTACGACCCGGACCACCCCTATATCATCGCCATGTACGACCTGACCGATGCCGGATGATGGGATGACGGGGGGGAAACAGATCCATGGGTGAGCGTAGATACCGGGTGGCCATCGTCGGCGGCGCCGGCATGTGGGGCAAACACTACCTGAAAGCCGCGGCCGACCACGATATGGTGGACCCGATTCTGGTGGACTCGTCGCCCCGTCGAGAGGAGTTTGCCGGCAATCTCGGAGTAACCGAGATCTACGAGGGCCTGGACGATCTGTTGGCGAAAGACACCCCCGACGTGGTCTGCAACGTGCTACCCGTGGGCATCGCCCATGAGCTCGTCGTCCGATGTGCCGAAGCGGGGGTCCGTGTCATCTCCTGCGAGAAGCCGATCGCCGTCGAGCTGTCCACGGCGGACTATATGGTCGAAACCTGTCGGCAGCACGGGGCTGCCTTCGGTTGTGCCACCGCCCACTGGGAAGTGCCCTTCCTGCGCGAAACGGCGGCGTGGATCGCCGACGGGAACATCGGTGAAGTAACGAGTGTTGCCATCCCCGGTGGCCTGCCGGTGGAGGTGTCGGGCGCCGGCTGTGTACAGCTGACGCAGATGCGCGGGGTGACCGGGTGTGAGGTGGAATGGGTGGAGGGCGGGACGTTGCCGCCTCTGTCAGGGTACCGTGCACCAGAGGCGGATGATCTGACGATGGACTGTCCCGCGTACGGCCGGCTGGGACTGACGAATGGGATCGTCTGTGAAGTGCTCGAACCCAGGAGTGAGAGGCGTGTCAGCTGCCGCGTGTCCGTGACGGGAACGAAGGGGAAGGTGTTCATGCAGAGCCAGGGCAATGTCTACATCGTCGGTACCGGTGCCGGTGCCACGCCCGTATGGCCCGACTTCGTCCAGGGTGAGCGCCGCCGCTCCATGGCGTCCAGGCTGCAGTGTCTTCTCGAGGCCGTCGATTCAGGTGCAACCGAGGTGCCATGCTCGGGTCATGACTATCGCCAGGCCCTCGAGATCGCCATCGCCATCAAGCTGTCGGCGGCGGCTGGCAACCAGCGTGTGACGCTGCCGCTGGCGGACCGATCACACAGGATCCTGCCACATCCTTACCGTCGTCTCGGTGGCGATGTGGCAGGCTACGAGAGTATCGGTTATGATGGTCCTCCCAAGGCGGAGGGGCATTCGTGACGGCTACCAGGAGTCAGGTATGAAGTGGAAAGAGGAGTATGCCACCGGCATCCCGCGCCTGGATGAGCAGCACCAGATGCTCTTCAAGATGACGGAGGACTACCGGGTCGCCCTCGATGAGGACATGGGAGAGCAGACCTACGTCGATCTGCTGGTGGTTCTGACGCGCTACTGCCGTGGCCACTTTGGTTTCGAAGAAGACTGCATGGAGCAGCACAAGTGCCCCATGGCCAAGGAGAACAAGGAGGCCCACGCGCAGTTTCTCGACGTTCTGGCCAAGTACCAGCAGCGCTATTCCGCCATCGGCTTCGACGGCGTCGATGCCCGCAAACTCGTGGATACACTCGATCAATGGCTGGATTCGCATATCTGCCGCATCGACACACACCTGAAACGCTGCGTACTGCGAACCTGAAGGCCACGAAGCTTTTCCCGTCGCACCGCGATGGTAGAGCCTGGGGGGCAGGCTCTGCGTTGCCCGCGGAGAGAACATGGGCACGTCCCCCCAGAGCCGGCGCCGCGTCATCTGGGCACTGGTCGCATCGACTCTCGTCCACCTGCTTCTGCTGGCGGCGTATCTGCGCATGGCGGACTGGTACCGAAGGCAGCAGCTGCGGCCGACGCGTTACCTGCCTGACCTGCTGTTGATGGCGCCGGACCTGTTTCTGCAGCGGCCGATGGGTCGAATCCCGGAACGTCTCATGGAGCGGAAACAGGTCCCGGCAAAACCAGGGGAGTCGGTGCCCCTGCCATTCATTGATCCCGACCCGGAGTCTCTGACAACCGAGGCTCCCCCGGCCCTTGCTGATTCGCTGCAACCACGCGGGAGACTGCCAGTGTTCCTGTCGCAACCGGATCTGGCCGACTACTCGCTGAATGAGCGGGACATCGAGGCCGTGGGACAGTTGCGCGACCAGTACGATGGCTACGCGCGGTACTGGACGCCGGACGCGGACCCGACGGACGCCGAAAGCGCGGCACGCACGAAAGCCGAAGCCATCGTGGTGCGTGCCTTTGAGGCCATGGGTGGGCTCGATAAGCTGCTGAAGATCACCGAGATGCGCATGGTGGTATGGGTGGTGGCTTCCGAAAGTGTCTGGGGGGAGGGCCGGGCAGCGCGCATCGACCGTGTTCCGCCCTACCCTTATCCGATCGCCACGTGGCGTATGCACGGGCTCGACCGCTTTGAACGGGATGTCTTCCGGGTTGACTTTGATCTGGGCAGTGGCGAGGTGTTTCCGTCGTACGTGACAAAGAACCCGGCGCACACTCGGCGCGCCTACTACCGTCTGTTCGACGCACGATGGCGTATCTTCGCCCCCGGAACGACGTCAAGACTGCGGCTGCAATCCGAGGGCGCCCGCTGGCATTTCTGCGACTGGTTCCTGGGTGAAGGGATCAGGCTGGGCTATGCCGGCGTCGGAAGGTTGGAATCCTGGGAGCTGCGGAATCCGCGTGTTGATCTTGTGCAAGTAGATGACCGCAAATTCGGGCGTCAGTTCGAGGCATTCTTTGCCCGCGATTCCGGGCTTCTGCTGGCGATGCGGGAAGGACTGTCGGGGGCGGAAGCGCGATGGTACAAACAGAAGCATAACCTGCCGTCACCCACGTGGATGACGCATTACGACGACTACCGGGAGGTGGGTGACGTGCTGCTACCCCATCAATGGTCGCGAGCCGCGTCGTCGACTGAGAGGCAGATTCCGGGTTCGCCCGGGCGTCCGCAGAGGGTGACCCTGCACCTCAACATCGCCGTCAACGGCGCCGCGCCCGACACGGTGGCACCCGAGCTGCAATGACGATCCGAGTAGACATGCCGAACCACGGGGCGGACAGCCCACAATAACGAGGAGAGCCAATGGCTGGTAAGATCCTGGTGTCGCCGAT
>PBSR01000244.1 GCA_002726335.1 Gemmatimonadaceae bacterium | reverse complement strand
GTTCGGTCATCGCGATCTGCGGATCGTACGGTTCGACGAATACGACATCGATGCCGCGCCGGAGGGTCACATGCTGTTTTACCTGAACGATGACATCCCGGGTATCATCGGTCGTGTCGGCAGTACGATGGGTGCCCACAAAGTCAATATCGCGCGCATGAGCTGCGGCCGGCAGCAGGTGGGGGGCAAGGCCCTCACAGTGCTCAACGTCGACAGCCACATGCCGCAGGCAGCGCTGGACGACGTTCTTCAGGATTCGCACATCTCCTGGGCGCGCCAGGTCGCGCTCTAGCAGAAGGAAAACAAAGAAACCAATGCCAACCAAAGTCGTCCTCGGCGCCCAGTGGGGTGATGAGGGCAAGGCCAAGATTGTCGACTACCTCGCCGCGCAGGCGGAGGTGGTGGTCCGTTTTCAGGGCGGCGCCAACGCCGGACATACCGTCATCGTGGATGGCGAGACACACATCTTCCACGCGTTGCCCGTAGGCGTACTCAACGAGGGGACCACGTGCGTCGTCGCCAACGGCGTGGTACTGGACCCCGAAGCGCTGTTCGCCGAGCTGGATGAGTTGGCGGAGCGTGGACAGGCCGTGGCCCCCGGGCAGCTGTACGTGAGCAGCTGTGCCCATGTCGTGATGCCCTATCACAAGGCTCTCGATCGCGCCTCGGAAGCCCGCCTGGGGTCGGGGGCCATCGGTACCACGGCCCGCGGCATCGGCCCAACCTATCGCGACAAGGTGGATCGCAGCCATGCATTTCGGG
Source organism: Gemmatimonadaceae bacterium (assembly GCA_002726335.1). The sequence goes on along the minus strand of PBSR01000244.1, from coordinate 32,850 downwards.
TCATGGACCTGCTCGATGCCGACCTGCGCGATCGACTGCGGGCTGCCGTACAGTCGAAGAACGAGATCCTCACCCGGATCTACGAGACTGAGCCCCTCGATGTCGAGCCCATACTCCACGAAACGCTCCGCTACGCCGAGCGCCTGCGGCCGTTCGTGACAGACACCTCGGTGTACCTGAACCAGGCTCTGGACGAAGGCAAGACGGTGCTGTTCGAGGGCGCGCAGGGAGCTCTGCTCGATATCGACCACGGTACGTATCCGTATGTGACCTCGTCCAATACCACCGCAGGTGGTGCCTGTACCGGTTCTGGAGTGGGTCCTACTCGTATCGACGAGATTATCGGTGTCACCAAAGCCTACATGACGCGCGTCGGCAACGGCCCCTTTCCCACCGAACTGCACGATGACGAGGGTGAACGGATCCGTGAATTGGGCCACGAGTACGGCGCCACCACCGGACGGGCCCGCCGTTGTGGCTGGTTCGATGCCACCATCGCCCGCATGTCTTCCCGGGTGAACGGCCTCACCGGACTGGCTCTGACACGTCTCGATATTCTCGACACTGTCGAGAGTCTGAAGCTGTGCACCGCCTACCGGTACGGCGATCAGGTGCTGGAGGAGTTTCCTGTCGATCCCCGGGTACTCGACAAGTGCGAGCCCGTGTATGAAGAGATCGAAGGCTGGTGTGCCCCTACCACCGAGGCCCGACGCGTCGAGGATCTGCCACCGAAGGCGGTCGCCTATGTGGAGCGGGTCGCCGAGCTCAGTCGTACGCCCGTGGCCTACATCTCGGTCGGCCCGGACCGCGACGAGACGATCACCGTCTAGTCCTGACCATGCTGCTAGGCCCCCGAAAGAGCGCGGCTGACAAGGCCACCACCCTGCGGCAGGTGATCGCCGCAGGTACGGTTGCCATGCCCGGGTGCTTCAATGCCCCCGTGGCCATGCTGGCTGAGAAGCAGGGCTTCGAGGCGATCTATATCTCCGGCGCCGGCATCATCAACGGGTTGACCGGATATCCAGACATCGCTCTGCTCGGAGTGGAGGAGGTGGCGCGAGCCGTCACCTACATCGCCAACGCCGTGCGCGTGCCCGCCGTGTGTGACGCCGACACCGGTTTCGGCGAGGCCCTGCAGGTCATGCGCACCGTGCAGGTCTTTGAGGCAGCCGGTGTGGCGGGACTCCACCTGGAAGACCAGGTCATGCCGAAGCGGTGCGGCCACCTGGAAGGAAAACGGCTCGTCTCCAGTATCGACATGGAACGCAAGCTGGCTGCCGCTGTCGAGGCGCGCAGCAATCCCGACCTTCTACTGATCGCTCGGACGGACGCCCGGGCAGTGGAGGGGTTTGAGGCCAGCGTCGAGCGGGGACTGCGATACGCCGACGCGGGCGCCGACGCGATCTTCATCGAGGCGCTGGAGACAGAGGAGGAGTTTGGGCGGTACGCCGAGCGGGTGCAGGTACCGCTGCTGGCGAACATGACTGAATTCGGCAAGACACCGCAGCTCACGGTGCAGCAATTCGCCCACCTCGGATACGCCATGGTCATTTTCCCCATGACGACGTTCCGTGTGATGATGAAGGCCGTCGAGGAAGTGCTGTCCGAGATCCGCGATCAGGGATCGCCCGAAGCCTGGCTTGATCGCATGCAGACACGTGCCGAACTCTATGATCTGATCCGCTACGAAGAGTACGACGAGATGGACAGTAAACTGGCAGATGCAGTCAGCGAGGAAGAAGACGACGATGGCTGAATACAGTCCCGGACTTGCAGGAGTGGTCGCGGGGGAATCGGCCATCTCGCGCATCGACTTCGACAGCAACCGACTGATCGTACGCGGGTACAACCTGGAGGATCTGACGGACACCGCTTCCTTCGAAGAGGTGGCGTGGCTGGTCCTCTATGGTGATCTGCCGACACAAACCCAACTGGCCGAGCTGGACGCGACGCTGAAAGCGGAGCGTGAGTTGCCGCCCCAGGTGTTGACCCTCCTGCGGGAAGCACCGAGCACAACACACCCCATGGCGCTGATGCGCACAGCCGTCTCCGCCCTGGGCACGGTCGATCCCGAAGCGGGTGATATCTCCAGAGAGGCGAGCTTGCGCAAGGCGGTGCGACTGCTGGCCAAGGCACCGGCCATCCTGGCGGCCGGACATCGCTACAGCCAGGGCCAGGAGCCGGTGCTTCCCGACGCGGATCTGTCCCATGCGGCGAACCTGCTGTACATGATTTCCGGGGACAGGCCGTCGGCGTCCGCGACGGCGGCGATGAACGTGTCTCTCATTCTCTACATGGAGCACGGCTACAACGCCTCCACCTTTGCGGCGCGGGTTGTGGCCTCGACACTGGCGGATCTGCACGCCGCCGTCACTGCGGGTATCGCGGCGCTGGTCGGGCCCCTGCATGGCGGAGCCAACGAGGCGGCCATGCAGATGTTCATCGACATCGGGTCTCCGGAGCGAGCCCGGGAGTACGTGCTCGACATGCTGGCGCGAAAGCAGAAGATCATGGGTTTCGGCCACCGCGAGTACAAGACGGGGGACTCCCGCGTTCCGGCGATGAAGGCAGTCGGTCGGCGCCTGGCAGAAGAGGCGGGTGAGACAAGATGGGCCGACATTGCCGATGCGGTGGAACAGGTCCTGGTTGCTGAGAAGGGGATCTTCCCGAACCTGGACACGCCCTGCGCCTACACCTACTACACACTCGGCATTCCGATTTCCCTGTTCACGCCGATCTTTGTCGCCAGCCGGATCACCGGGTGGGCGGCTCATATCGTCGAACAGCAGCAGAACAACCGGCTGATCCGCCCGGGTCACATCTACACAGGACCCGAGGGCAGGGCTTTCCGTCCTCTGGCAGAGCGCTGACCGATGCACGCCAAACGTTGGTCCGACGAGGCCCGATTTTCAGACGAGAAGTTTCAGAAGGTGAACCTCTTCGACTCGGAGCGGATGTTCTGCGACATCTACTGCTTCGAGCCCGGACAGGAACAGGCGCTGCACAGCCACGCCGACAACGACAAGATCTACCACGTCATCGACGGCGAGGGCACCTTCACCGTGGGCGGCGAGTCGCGCCAGCTCGAAGCGGGTTGGACGGTCCTCTGTCTCCCCGGCGAAGATCACGGCGTCGTCAACACCGGGAGCGACCGGCTGACGGTACTCGTCTTCATGGCCCCACACCCGTGACTCGGCCGTAGCGTCTATCCGCCTCTCCTGTAGACGCGGCATTCCGGGCGGAAGCCCCTCTGTTCAAAGCTGCGTTGCCCAATCAGCTGCCAGCTTCCTGCCGTATTGGTGGCGACCGCCTCCAGGGCCCGCTGGTCCTGGCTGAGGACAACCAGTCTGCCACCTGGCCGACACAACCGATGGGACTCCTCGAAGGTCGCTCTGTAGAGTGCCTCGTTCGACTCTCGTGAGCCCATGCTCTCTCCCCAGGGCAGATCCACGCACAGCTGATCAAAACTCCCATCCTCGAAGGGAAGACGGGTGGCGTCTCCTTTGAGCAGCATGATCCGTTCCCTCACGCCAGCCCCGGCGCAGTTCTGCGCGGCGGCGCTCAGGGCGATGTCTGACTGATCCACACCGACGACGATCCTGGCCCCGGACCGTTGCAGTCGCTCGATCATGATCGTACCGCTGCCACACATGAGGTTCAGAAACGAATCGTGCGGCGAGGGTTCGGTCAGTTCCACGAGGGCGGCAGCCACGGTTGCATTCAGGCTGCCGCGGTAGTTCACGCGGCGCCAGGCACGTGTGCCTAGGGGGCGGCTGCCCACGCGATACAAGGCTTCCCAACCATCGTCGCCAGGTCTCAGCGTGACGACCAGGTCCCCTGTATCATTCTGAAAAGGAAGGTCGAGCTGTTCCGCCAGACTGTGGCCCAGCCGCAGCATGGTGGGCGAACCGGAGCCGGCGGCGTCCCAGCGCAGTCCGGTGAACCGTTCCTTCGGTGTGATCGACCTGACCGACGACAGGTCCCGGGCCAGATGCGCAAGGTGCTCCGGAGAAAGAAGGGTCCGGGGTCGGGTCACCTGAAAATCCCGGCGAAGATAAAGGGACTGGCAGAGCTGGAGAGAAAGCAGGGCCTTCGGCTTACCCTGGTAGCGGAAGTGGCACTCGCTGTTCCTGCCATGGGGGAGGAAGGAGACCTGGCCCTTGAACCGCCTTTCGATCTCGCCCTTGAGCAGATCCTCGCCTCCCGGCAGGGCCGCCGCCACCCACAAGTCCGGCCGGTCTCCGGCGGGTCTGGCAATACGTCTGGCGCCGGGACGCTTCGCCATTCAGGTCTTCAGTTTCTCTCCGTCAAACCGCTCCAGGCCACGTTCGTAGACGCCGAAGCGCTCGTCCTCGGCTTCCTCCGGATCGACGTACTTGAGATACATCGCCTGATCCGGGGCGTCACCGGAGAGTTTGCGCCGGCTTCGCTTGAGGTCGCTTACGGGATCGCTCCAGCGCACCTCTCCCTGCTGCAGCAAGATATACTGCCCGGTGTACTTGTCGACGAGTTCGTCTCTATGGTCGCGATAGAACAGCCCCTGTTCGCAGGTCGTACGCTGCCAGCTGTGCACCGTCTCCATCGAGTCGGTCAGTCTGGCGTAGAACTCGCCCACCGGAGCCTCGACTTCGGATTCGAAGTCGATCTCATCCAGGTCAACCGTGCCGAAGCCACCCTCGGCCGCCACCTTGAGCGCGTTCCGGTCACGATGGAAGGGGGGTGCCAGCCAGTCACTCGTCGGATCGTGACCCATCAGGTGCGCGCCACAGGCATCGGTGGCGATGGTGTGGTCTCCGGCGATGAGTGTGTCCGCCTCGACAGGTGGGCCGTTCTCCTTGCCGTCACCCCATTCCATACCCGCCTGACCGATGAGGCCGTCGATGATGTTCAGCGTCGGGTGGAAGACGCGACCCAGATCGGCCAGCATGTAGGGCATGCGCACCAGGTGATGGAAGTAGGTGCGCGTGTGACCCCGCGGTTCGCCTGGCATCAGGCCGAAGAGATTCCCATGAAAGCGTGGTTCTTCATCTTGGCCAGAGAGACAGTTTCGTCCACCTCGACGGCCGGAGTGGGCAGCAGGTACCGCGCGAACATCTGACCGCCACCGGGTACCGGGTAGATCTTGGTCTCCGCCTGCGCCCCGACGACGTACTCCACACCATACTCGCGCAGTGCCGGCAGTGCTGTCGCCGTCTCGAGAGGATCGGTGTCCTGGTACATTTCGTAGAAGCTGACATCGGTACAGATGATGTCGGCCGTCGTCCGTTCGCGCAGCAGGCGAAGGGTGGCACGTACGACCTTGTCGCAGGCGAGCTGCTGCAGCATACCTTGTGAAACACCCAGCGGTCGACGGGCTTGTCGTGGTTGATCTTGATGCCGATGCGGGAGGCCTTGCCGAGGCGGTCCCAGGCTTCGGTCAGGGGCTCGGCGGCACGGGCCAGTGCTTCGTAGGTCTCCTGCTCTGTGGCTTCGTGGTGGCAGGCCACGGCCCGCACCTTGTAACTCTCAAGTGTCATCTGTCTGTCTTCTCCCGGCGTCGTGCCAGCTCGCCCATCAAGGGATCGGGCATGGCGTAGGGTTTCTCGCTCTGTTGATCCAGCCAGCTCCGATAGCAGTCATTCAGGTCTGCTGCAACATCCGGCTGCTGCTCGCTGAGGTCGGTCGTCATGTAGGGGTCGTCGTTCATGTTGTACAGGTGGGTGGGGGAGAAGGGGTACCCGTGATCATCGAAGGTCTTGAGCAGCAGATGATCACGTGTCCGCACCCCCCGCTGCAAGGTGTAGAGCCCGTGGGTCCACACCAGATAGTCTCTGTCCCAATCCGGCGTGCCCGCCAGATGGCTGGCAAACGACCTGCCGTCGTACTGTGCAGGGACCTCGGCGCCGGTGAGCTCGCACAACGTCGGCGCCAGGTCCAGGTGGTAGAGCATCGAATCATCTCTCGTGCCGGCTGGCGCCACCCCGGGCCATTTGACGATCAGAGGCAGTCGGTGAATGGTCTCATCGGCATTCGTGTGGTCTGAATAGATGCCGTGCTCACCGAAGGCGTCGCCGTGGTCGGCGGATATGATGATGGCAGTATCCTCGAGGTGCCCCTGCGACGCCAGTTCGTCCAGGATCTGACCGATGTGGTGATCGACATAGGCGATGGCGGCATCATACCCGGTGAGCATGTGCTCGAACTCCTGCCGGTTGCGTACTGCTCCCGGCATGAGGTCCACGGTGCTCTGATTGGCCGGGAACTGTCTCTGGGCAGAGAAGGGGCCCGTGTTCGACAGGTGGGCCTCGATGTCGGCCGTCGTCGGCCACGACTGCTCGACAGGGAAGTCGTCGAATCTATCCGCCCACGAGCCATCCATCTTATAGATGCGATGGGCGTCCCAGTAGTTGACGTGCAGGAAGTAGTCATCCCTGCCCTGGTTGTGCCGAAGCCACTTCAGCAGTGCCGCGTTGACCGTCGGCGCGACCTCGCTGCCCGACTGCAGGTCGGGGGAGTGGGCCTCGGTCCAGCCGAAGGAAAACCACGTGGCGCAGTGCCGGTAGGGGAAGTTCGAGATCGAGATCGTATCGATACCGCCCTCCCGCAAGCGACGCTGCAGGAGCTGGTTTTCCGGCGTGGGCCCGCCGTACACACGTTCGGTAACCGCCATCTTCGAGAACGGTCCGCCGTGGGTGACCACTCCGTTGTTGATGCCGAAGCGGCCCGAGATCAGGGCGTGACGCGACGGCATACAGGGCGAATCGGAGGCGTAGAACCGATCGAAGCACATGCCCTGCCTGGCGATGGCATCGATGTTGGGCGATGTGGGACGGTGGTAGCCGTAACATCCCAGGTGGTCGGGCCGCAACGAGTCGATATCGAAATAGATGATACGCATCAGCGAGCCATCGTCAGCTGGCGCCGCACGTCCAGCAGGAAAGCGCCCACGTCCTGGCGCTGGTAGTCTCGATAGGTCCAGGGCTGCGGCCGATACGCCCCCTTCTCGAACATCAGGGTCACCTCCGCCCACAATCCCGGAGCGATGCAGATGCGATGCCCACTGGCCTTGGTGGTGGCCAGCACCAGGCTGTTGGTGGACAACAGACCTGGATCGACGTTGACCGTACGTCGGTCCTGTTGTGCCCGGTCCCGCTCAAAGGTGATGGTCGCCTGTTTTCGCGCCGAGAGTTCCGCCGGCGCCACAGCTGGCCCGAACCAGGCCAGTGACTTGCATAGACCGGGACCCATCTCGGCCTCGTAATAGTCAGTCATGTCGAAGTCGAAGAGCGGGCTGCGAGCACGGATTTCTCCGAACTCACCAGCCAGGTCGTCGAAGGCCTGCTGGACGGCCTCGGGCCCACTGGCCATCACGGCGCACAGGAAGGCCACGGGTTCGTCAGTAACAAGATCGAGGGGCATGTAGTGAGGCTAACCACCCCCCGCGGGCAGGGCAACCGCCAAGACCTTGCGCCGGTTCGATCGGCTCCGTTGGTTGCCGAGGAGCGCTCAGTTGACGGCGCCATCCACCACGAGATCCTGTGTGCCGCAGGACGCCGCCGGAGGAGAATCGATGCGCGCATCCGTAGTGAGGCCAAGCCGCATGCCCGAGATTGGCGTGGTCTATAGCTCGTCCTCATCAGACCGCCAGAACAGCCCATGGTCCGTCAGCGCCGCATGCGGCGCTGCTCTTCTTGAATCGCGAAGTGCTGGAGCAGGATCTGCCGTGGCTCGACAAACTTGTCCGCGCCAACACTCCCGATCGTCTGCCCGTCGTACTCAGCCGAGAAGAGGTCCGAGCTGTCCTGGCGCACATGCACGGACTGCCACGGCTGATGGCGCTGATCCTCTATGGCTCAGGCCTCCGCCTGATGGAGTGTTGCCGGCTGCGCGTCAAGGACATCGACTTCGATCGGAGTCAGATCACCGTGCGGCGCGGAAAGGGTGACCGCGATCGCGCTACCTGTTGCCGGCGGCCGCCCGGATCGCCTTGAGTAAGCACCTGAACGGTGTCGGCCATCAGCACCAACGTGATCTTGAGCAAGGCAGCGGTTGGGTCGAATTGCCCGAGGCTCTGGCAGCCAAGTTGCCGACGGCCGGCCGAGAGTGGCCCTGGCAGTGGGTCATACCCTGCGGCACTGTTTTGCCACCCACCTGCTGGAGGAGGGCGGCGACATCCGAACCGTCCAGCAATTGCTCGGACACAAGGACGTGTCGACGACGATGATCTACACCCACGTCTTGGATCGTGGTCCCGCCGGTGTGCGCAGTCCCGCTGACTGGAAGAATTTGGGTTCTGTGGTCATCCACTCAGCCGAGACAGTTCGCCAACCTTGACTGAAGGGCATGACGAAGGCGTTCTACATCAGCTCGTTCTCGGCGCCGAACAGTGCAGCGCGGCTTCCGGCTGAATCGACGAACCAATGTGATCCGACTTCGAAGGTATAGGTCTCCGTAGTTGAGAGGGAGTCAGATGCGGATCGATCAAAGACACCCAGGAGCGAGAATGAAGCTGCCGTGACAATCAGTATGAACCTGATTGCGATGAACCAACTCTTGCCGAAGGCACAGGCGATCCAGTCGCGAATGGGTCTATGCAATGTGGCCAGGATTGCGACGATGGAAGCTGCCGCAATGGAGGGATAGATGTACTCCACTGTCGCCCTTTCTTCTGCCCCTTCACTCGGAGGACAGATGATTTCTGGCCGAGGTCCCGTAAGTAGTACGGATGGGCCTCGCGCTGTGATGAGATCAGAGTGGCTGGACCTAACGTACTCAAACCTAGTCTTCAGTCTGAGAGCGGTCCAACAGCGGCGAGGTCTGGCACCATCGTGGCAAGACTGTGGACGTGGACGTGTCTCAGACCTGCAGAATCCCTCGCATCAAGTCTGTAGTGCGACACTCAGGGATGACAGAATGCGCTCCTGATTGCCCGACCAGGCTGTCGACCTTGCCCGCATCGCGGCCCACGTCTACCGTTGACGGTCCCCCACGGAGACAAGCCCGATGCACATCGACGATCTCGATACGCCCCATCTGGTAGTTGACCTCGACGGACTCGAGGACAATCTCGACCGGTATCAGTCCTACTTCTCCAGTCACAACATCGGGCTACGACCCCACATCAAGACGCACAAGTGCCTGGCCATCGCCCACATGCAGATGGATCGTGGCGCCATGGGCATCACCTGTCAGAAACTGGGCGAGGCAGAGGTGATGGTTGCCGGTGGTGTGAACCGTGACGTGCTGATTCCGTTCAACATCATCGGCCAGCAGAAACTGGAACGGCTCACGGCACTGACCCGGCAGACACAGCTGACGGTGGCGGCCGACTCGGAAGTCACGATTCGCGGCCTGTCCGAGGCGACAACGTCGGCAGAGGTTTCGGTTGGCGTCGTGATCGAGCTGGGTGGCGGCGGACGATGCGGCGTGGAGACACCCGAACTGGCCGGTGACCTGGCTGCGCTGGTGGACGGCCTGCCCGGACTGGAGCTGCGGGGTGTGATGATCATGCCGGCACCACCTGACATCCGCCCCTTTCTTCAGGCCTGCCTGGCGCAGTTCGACGCTAGAGGATTGCCCCATCCCATCGTCAGCGGCGGCTCGACGCCGGCGGCCTTCACGGCGCACGAGATCCCGGAGCTGACCGAGTTTCGTGCCGGCGAGTATCCGGTGGGCGGCATGAAGCATCTACAGCTGCAGACACACACGGTGGCGCAGTGCGCGGTGCGGGTGCTGGTGACCTGCGTCAGCCGGCCGACGCCCACTCGCGCCATTCTCGACGGAGGCAGCAAATCCCTGAGCGCTGCCGTCCTGACTGACGAGGAACGCGGCTCCCTGATGGGCCACATCATCGAGTTTCCCGAGGCTCGTCTTGCCGGCGCCTCGGAGGAACATGGTCAGGTGGATGTATCCGGTTGCGCGGCGCGTCCTCAGATCGGTGATCGTATGCAGGTGATTCCGGTGCATCCCTGTCCCACCTTCAACGAGCACGACGTCATCGCCGCGGTACGCGGCAATCGGGTGGAGGCCTTCTGGCCGGTGCACGCCCGCGGCGCCATCCGGTGAGTTGCTCCGGGACGCAGGAGAACTGGCCCATCGTTCTGGGACCGGAGATCACCAGTGATTTCGAGGCGGCCTGCCGTCGCGAATGGCTCGAGACGAACGGTCTGGGAGGGTGGGCGTCGTCCACCGTCAGTGGGGCTCACTCCCGCCGCTATCACGGTCTTCTCGTGGCGGCGCTGAATCCCCCCCTCGATCGCGTCGTCATGCTGTCCCGCCTCGAGGAGACGGTCGAGCTCAACGGCGCCCGACACGAACTGGGCTGCAACCGGTACCCGGGCGTCGTGCACCCCAGTGGCTTCGAGTATCTGCGACGCTTCGAGCGCGGTCTATTTCCCGCATTCACCTATCAGGTAGATGATATTCTGTTGCGGCGCACCGTGGCTGCAATCCACGGTCACAACACCGTCGTCATTCGCTATGACGTTGAGGCGGTAACGTCAGATGTCACCACACCGGAGGCCTTTCTGCTGGGCTTGCGGCCTTTCGTCGGCGGACGCGACTATCATCACCTGACGAGGGCCAACGGGGCGATCCAGCGGCAGGCGACACTCGATGATGGTGTCCTGAGCCTGCCGTCCTACCGGGATCTGCCCGACGTGAGGCTGCACCTGCCGGGGACGGCGGCCTTCCACGCGGCGCCGGAGTGGTTCTACGACTACGAGTACGATCGTGAGTTCTACCGGGGCCTCGACGGCCGCGAGGATCTGTTCACCCATGGGACCATCGAACTGGCTCTGCGCGTCGGTGACCACGTCACACTCGTGGCGACGATCGAGGCAGGCCCCCACGACGGCGATGAGCTGCTGGCGGCGGAAGAGGCGCGTCGCCGGGCGCTGATCGTCGATGTACCCGACGATCCTCTGCATCGGCATCTGCACCTGTCGGCCGATCAGTTTCTCGTCCGTCGCGGCGCCGATCTGCGCACGATCGTCGCCGGCTATCACTGGTTCACGGATTGGGGGCGGGATACGATGATCGCCCTGCCCGGTCTGGCCCTCGTCACGGGTCGCCACGAGGACGCGCGCCGAATCCTGCAGGTTTTCTCCGAGGCTGTCAGCGAGGGCATGCTGCCCAATCGCTTTCCCGATGGGGGCGGGGCTGACTACAACACGGTGGACGCGACACTGTGGTTCTTCGTCGCCGTTCATCACTATCTGGCCGCTACCGGAGACGACGAGTTCGTTGGCGAGTTGATGCCGATCCTCGACGATATCCTCAGCTGGCACGAACAGGGAACACGCCACGGGATCGGCGTCGACACAGATGGCCTGCTCGCCGCCGGCGAAGTGGGACAGCAGCTCACCTGGATGGACGCCAAGGTAGGCGACTGGGTGGTGACTCCGCGGCGCGGCAAGCCGGTGGAGATCCAGGCTCTCTGGTACAACGCGCTGCGCATCCATGCCGCCCTGTCGAGGACCCATGTGCCACCAGCCGCATCGGCGGACTCCGAGACGCGGGCGAGGCAGGTGCAGTCCCGCTTCGAAGAGGCGTTCTGGAACGAGGAGCAGGGGTGCCTGTTCGACGTGGTCGATGTCGATGGTGTCAGCGGCAGTGCGGATGGGGCCGTCCGACCGAACCAGCTGTTCGCACTCAGCCTGCCCTTCGCCCTCATCGAAGGAGATCGCGCCAGACAGGTTCTCAACGTCGCACGGGATCACCTGGCCACACCGCGGGGCCTGTGCAGCCTGTCCCCCAAGGATCCCGAGTACCGTGGGCGTTACGGCGGAGCCCCGCTGGCCCGTGACGGCGCCTACCACCAGGGCACCGTCTGGGGCTGGTTGATCGGACCCTACCTGACGGCCTGGATGCGCCATGGCGGGCAGGAGGGACTGGATCTTGCCCGTGCGGCCCTTGATGGCTTCACCGAGCATCTGGCCGAGGGTTGTATCGGTACGATCGCAGAGATCTTTGACGGCGACACCCCGCACGAGCCCAGGGGTACCGTTGCCCAGGCATGGAGCGTGGCGGAGCTGTTGCGCGTCCTGCACGAACTCGACACGGAGTGACAGGAATGACCACCATATCTCAGGACACACTCGACCGGTTGCTCGTACCGAGCACGGCGACGCTCACCTCGGTCCTCAAGGGGAGGGGGCTGAGCAATACGTTCATGCACGATGTCTCGCCTCTGAAGTCGACGATGAAGATGGCGGGGCGGGCGTTCACATTGCGCTACATCCCAGCCCGGGAAGATCTCACCGACGTGCCCATGGACAATCTCACGGACAAGCAGCGTGTGGGGATCGAACAGCTGACGCCCGGCGATGTGCTCGTCATCGACGCCCGCGGTGACACACGGGCAGGGACCATGGGTTCGATCCTGGCGGAGCGGATGCACCAGCTGGGTGCTGCCGGAGTCGTCACCGATGGCGCCTACCGGGACAGTCCCACCATTGCTGAGTGCGGTCTGGCGGCGTACTCGCGCGCCATGAATGCGCACACCAACAAGACGATCCACTATCCGAGCGAGATTCAGGTGCCGGTAGGTTGCGGGGAGGTGGCGGTGTTCCCCGGGGACATCATCGTCGGTGATGCCGAGGGTGTGGTCGTGATCCCGGCGCACCTGGCCGATGATGTGGCAGCGGCAGCGGAGGAGATGGAATCAAAGGAGGAGTTCATCCTGGCCAGGATTCGCGCCGGGGCCTCACTGGTGGGGACCTATCCCCCTGACGAAGAGACACTGAAACAATACGAGCGGCGAGACCGCTGACTCACGCCACCAACATGGCGGCGCCGAAGACACCGGCGGAGTCTCCCAGTTCGTTGCGTACGACACGCGTGTGGACGGTGTCGTTGAACACCCATGGCGTCAGGGCTTCGACACCGCGGGTGTAGAGGGCGTCGATGTTGCTGACGCCGCCGCCGAGGACGACGACGTGGGGGTCGAGGATGTTGATCACCGTGGCGACGCCCCGTCCGAACCAGGTTGTGAGACGGTCGATGGTCTCGATGGCGGCAGTGTCCTGTCCGGCATGGGCGCGAAGGGCGATGTCGGGCAGGTCGACAGACTCGCCCGACAGGTCGCGGTAAAAGGTTTCCAGATGCGGACCTGACAGGAAGGTCTCGACACAACCCCGCCGACCGCAGTAGCACTGGCGACCTTCCGGGTCGAGCACGATGTGCCCCCACTCACCGCCGATGCCCTGACCGCCGGGAAGGACCCGGCCGTCGATAATGACGCCGCCTCCGACACCGGTCCCCAGGATGATGCCGAAGACGGTGGGAGCCCCACGTCCGGCGCCGAGGCGGGCTTCGGCCAGGGCGAAGCAGTTGGCGTCATTGGCCAACTCGACGCGACAGCCCAGATCATCGGTTAAATCGCGCTGCAGGGGGTGGCCGATGAGGCAGGTCGTGTTGGAGTTCTTCAGCGTCAGGGTTGCGGGATCCAGGGTGCCCGGCGTGCCACAACCGATGGCCTGAGGTCGGGTGCCTGCCTCTTGCGCCAGGCGATCGACAAGAGCGACGATATTCCGGCGGACGTGATCGTAGCCGCGATCGCGCTCGGTGGGAAGCCGCAGACGACAGAGAGGCTCCGTCGAGTCGGCAGAGGGCAACACGACACCTTCGATCTTGGTGCCGCCCAGGTCGATTCCCCAGCACAGGTCTCCCATCAGATCACTACCTCGGCACCGGCCACCCGTGGCGGATCCTCGATGCCTGGCTCCGGCGCGGCCTCGATGACTCGCATGCTCTGCCACTTGCCGCCCCGGAAACGCAGGTAGAACGCCAACGCCGCCGTGGCCAGGTAGGCGCAGATGAAGATCCAGACGACGAACACGCTGGCGTCGAAGAACTCGACGGCGATCAGGGGCGGTGTCACCATGATGGACATCCCCAATACCACCGAGGCTACCATGACATAGCGGGTGTCACCGGCGCCCTTGAGGGCGGCGGTGAACATCATGTAGGCAGCATCGAACACGCAATAGAAGGCGACGAAGCGCAAGAGCACACGGGCGAGGTCACGGGCGGCGACGAACTCCTCTCCCTGGGCCCCGACACCATAGGGCATCAGGAACAGATCCGGAAGGAAGGTGTAGGCCAGGGCCATGATGCTCATGTAGCCGAGGGCAACATGAACACCCGTCCACGTACAGAAGGCGGCTGCCTCAGGGTCATCACCGCCAAGTCGCTGGCCCACCATCGTCGACAGGGCGATGCCGGCGCCGATGAGGGGCATGAAGGCGAGGCTGTTGATGTTGAAGGCGAGATTGGTCGCCGTCAACTCCAGCCGACCGATACGTCCGACGATGAGGATGAAGAACGTGAAGGCGAGGATGTCGAGCATGAAGTTGACGCCGCTGGGGCCACCGAACCGCAGGAGCCGGCCGAACAGGTCACGGTCGAGGCGCCAGCCGGAGAAGATGGCGAACTGCCGTCGGTAGGAGGGGCGGGACAACAGCAGGATATAGATCAGCGTGGCCAGCACCGTGGCGATGTTCGTCGCCCATGCGGCTCCCTGAATCCCCATCTCGGGTGCACCCCAGTGGCCGAATATGAGGGCGTAATCGATGACGACGTTGAAGCTCATGGCGACGACGCTGACACCCAGCACGGGCCAGGTACGGCCCCTGCCGCTGTAGAAGCAGGACAGAGCCGTCGACAGGATCAGGGGCCCGATACCGTAGCACAGTATGCGGAAGTAGGGGACCTCATAGGCCTGTACCGCCGCATCGTGACCGACGAGCCGAAAGATCGACGTGGCGAGGAGGGCGACGACGAACCCGGCACCGCCGCTGATCACCGACAGGTAGACGCCCTGCCACAGGGAAGGCCCGACCCGTTCGTTGCGCCCGGCGCCGACATACTGGGCGACGAAAGTGTTGACGTATCCCGCGGTGCCGAGAAACAGGCTGACGATGACGAAGTTGGTCATCCCCGCTGGCAGGGACGCGGCCAGAGCGTCGGTGGAGTACCACGTGAGAAAGACACGATCGATGAAGTGCTGGACACTCCATGTCGCCGTGCTCAGGATCATGGGGAAGGCGATGACGAGGAACTCGCGGTAACCGCCGGGAGCCGACCAGCGGGCGCGAAGGGAGTGGGTCACAAGGGTTCGTTTACACCGCGGCGAAGGCGGCTACGTCCACCGGATGCCCGCCGCGCGCGGAGGAGGCCCAGCCGGCAAGTACGGGAGCCAGCGACTTCAGGCCGTCGGCATAATCACTCAGCAGGGCGCTGCCATCGCCGCTGCGCATACAGTCGACGAACACCCGATCCTGCTCGAACCACGGGTCGAACTCCTCCGCTTCGTAGACCACTTCGCCATTCTCCTCGATGCGTTCATAGCCGAAGATCGCCAGGTACCCCCCCTCGTAGAACAGGGTGAACCAGGGCTCCGAGGGAGGTACGGATCCGGCGGAAACGAAGGACAGCGCCGCCGTGGCACCGGTGGTGAAGACAAGGTTGAAGGAACAGGACAGGGGATGGAGGAAGGCGTCAGGTCCATGGTAGAACGCCTGCGACGTGGCAACGTCGATGCCGGTGACGAAGCGCAGGTAGTCGACGGCGTGCACCCCCCAGTCGAAGGCGCGCCCGCCACCCTTGGCCATCCAGTGGTTCCAGTTCGTCTGCTGAGGCCAGCCTTTCTCACGGGCCGCCGCCAGGCCGCCGAAACTCTGGAACCGGGCGTGGACGATGCTTCTTTCTGCGAGGCGCCGTCTGGCCTCCTGAAAAATGGGCCGATAGCGCTCGCGGAAGCAGACCGTGCTCAGGCCGCCGCCCTCGCTGACAGCTGCGGCAATACTCCGGGCAACGGCCATGCTGGTGGACTGGGGTTTTTCGCTGAACAGATGTATGCCCTGTAGTGCGGCCGCGGCCTCCACGTCGGTCCGGGCATAGGCCGGCACACAGGAGTAGAGTGCGTCGAAGGGAACCGATCCGATCATCTCGTGGCCGTTGCTGAAGCGGGCCGGGATGCCGAATTCGTCGGCCGTCAACTGGACCGCCTCGTCACTGACGTCGCACAGGGCGACGATGTCTACATCCAGTTTCTGCAGATTCGGGATGTGGGTTCGACGGGCCCAGCCGCCGCAGCCATACACGCCGACGCGGAGCCTGTCTTCGGTTGCCGACATAGGGGGATTCCTTAAGTTCTGCGCTCTCTTCAGTTTCAAGAAGTTAATCTCTCCCCCGGTCGAGATATGGGCAAGAAGAAGGACAAAGGCAGCAAGACGACGAAGCGTTCCGCCTTCGGGGTGACGATCCTGAAATCGAACCACAGCCGCATCCGGGCACTGAAGAAGGAGCACGAGCCGGACATCCACGGTGACAAGGTCTGGAACTCGAGCTTTCTCATCATGGATTACCTGGACCTGCAGGGCCTCAAGAAAGGTTCGAAGGTCATGGAGGTGGGCTGTGGCTGGGGGTTGCTGGGGATCTACTGTGCCCGCAAATGGGGCGCCGATGTGGTCGGCGTGGATGCCGACGACAAGGTCTTCCCCTACCTGCACCTGCACGCAGAGGTCAACGAGGTGACCATCCAGACGCGGAGGTCACGCTTCGAGAATCTGAAGAAGTCGCACCTGTCCGGCACCAACCTGGTGGTGGGCGGCGACATCTGCTTCTGGGACGAACTGATCGATCCGCTGTTGAAGCTGGTAAACAAGGCGATGAAGGCCGGCGTCGATCAGGTGATCCTCGCCGATCCGGGGCGTCCGCCCTTCGATGAGGTCTGCGAGCGGGCGGAGAAGAAGTGGGGGGCCGAATTGAAGGAGTGGAAGGTCAAGAAGCCGTCAAAGGCAAGTGGCTGGCTGCTCATCATCGGTGGCAAAGGCTAGACCTGTGTCCGCCGGGACAGGGCCCACCGCCAGGGTGCGTGCGGCCCTGCGCGCCGGCCTGGTGATCCCGGCTCATCCGTTGGCCCTGGATGACTCGGGCCGCATCGACGAAAAGCGACAGCGGGCTCTGAGCCGTTACTACGTCGACGCCGGCGCCGGTGGCCTGGCCGTGGGCGTGCACACGACCCAGTTCGAAATCCGCGATGCCGGTTTGTATCGCCCCGTTCTCGAACTGGCGGCCAGTGTCGTAGCCGAACGTGCACCGGGCCCCGGGTTCGTGCAGGTCGCCGGAGCCATCGGTCCGACGCCGCAGGCCGAGGCCGAGGCGGAGCTGGCCCGTGATGTCGGCTACGATGCCGTGCTATTGAGTCTTGCGGGGCTGAAGACGGCGTCGGACGATGAGCTGATCGCCCACTGCCGCACCGTGTCCGACGTGCTGCCCGTGATCGGCTTCTACCTGCAACCGGCTGTCGGCGGGCGCCTGCTCAGCTTCGATTTCTGGCGCCGCTTTGCCGAGATCGACGGCGTGGTGGCCATCAAGATTGCCCCTTTCAATCGCTATCAGACCCTGGACGTGCTGCGCGGTGTGGCCGCCTCAGGGCGGGCTGAAGAACTCAGTCTGTACACGGGCAACGACGACAACATCGTCCTCGATCTGATCACCGAACACCGCGTCGCCGACACTGATGGTGCACCCGTATCCCTGCGGTTTTCCGGGGGACTGCTCGGCCACTGGGCGGTGTGGACGCACCAGGCGGTGGCACTGCTCGAGGAATGCCATCGCCTCAGCGCCTCCGCCGATGTGCCTGCGTCGATGCTGAGACGCGCCATCGAGGTGACCGACACGAATGCCGCCTTCTTCGATGCGGCGAACGGATATGCCGGCTGCATCGCCGGAATCCACGAGGTGCTGCGGCGCCAGGGGCTGCTCGATTCCATCCGCTGTCTCAATCCAGATGAGTCTCTGTCACCGGGTCAGGCGCAGGAAATCGATCGGGTCCATGCCGCCTATCCCCATCTCAATGACGATGACTTTGTCGCTGAGCATCTGGATGACTGGCTCGCCTGACATCTACAGGGTGATGAGGTCCGCCCGCCAGCTGTCCTTCGGCGTCATGGCGGCCGTGCTGATTCCCGTGGCGTCGTCGGCGGAAAAGCTCAAGTTTGAACTGGCCTTCGACATAGGGGGTGAGCCCTCCTTCGCCATCACCCAGGACCGAGACGGGTTTCTGTGGTTCGGCTCTTTTTTCAAGGGCCTGGTGCGCTACGACGGTACGAGCGTCAAGCGGTTCACTGAAGGGCCCGGGTCGATCTCCAGCGACTTCGTCACGCAGATCTTTGAGGACAGCCGAGGCCAGATCTGGATCGGCACGAACAGCGGCCTGAACCGCTACGACAAACAGACCAACACCTTCACAAGCTTCTTCAAGGATTCTGCCCATCCCCAGAGTACGCTGGCAAGCAACACCTTCAACCTGTCATCGCGCACGATTGTCGAGGATCGCGACGGCGCTCTCTGGTTCGGTACGCAGAACGGCCTGAGTCGCTTCGATCCTCAAACAGAGAGTTTCAGCAACTACTGGCACGACCCCGAGGACGACAACAGTCTCACCTCCAACGACATCTACACCGTCTTCGAGGACCGCCTCGGTCGTGTCTGGACCGGCACCAAACACCACGGCGCGACACGTCTCGACAAGGACAGTGGACAGTTCACGCGTTTTCGACATGATCCCAACGATCCGGCGAGCATCCCTGACGACGAGATCCAGGCCATCCTCGAGGATCCGCAGGGAAACCTGTGGCTGGCGTCGCGTGACAATGGCCTGATCCTCTTCGATCACGACTCAGAGTCCTTCGCCCACTTCCGCAACGACCCGGAAGACAACACCTCGCTGCCGCAGATGAGTATCTGCGACCTGGTCCTGAGCAAAGACGGGCGCCTGATTCTGATCCCGTCGATCCAAGCGGTAGGTCTGATCTTCTTCGATCCAGTTGACAAGACCTACGAGCACTACCGTAGCAAGCCAGGCGATCCCTTCAGCTTTTCCTCCGACACGATCCAGGGGGCCTTCGAAGATCGGTCGGGCACGCTCTGGGTGACCGACAACACCGGCAAGGTAGACAAGGCCGATCCCAAGGCGCACCGCTTCAATCTCTACGTGAACAACCCCTTCGATTCCACGAGCCTGGCGAGCAACGCGCCCCTGCCGATCTACGAGGATCGGCGGGGAACGGTCTGGCTTGGAAACTTTGGTGCCGGCCTGGATCGGTACAATCCGGAGACCGACGACTTCACGCACTATACTCCGGATCCGTCAGATCCGACGACGCTCCCCCACGGCTATCCCGCCGGTTTTTACGAGGACCATCTGGGGAATTTCATCGTCTCCACCGCCGAGGGCATGGTCATCTTCGACCGCGATTCGGGCAAGGTGACGAAGCGCCTGACGGACGATACCTGGTTGTATACGATCATCCAGGACCCCGATGACCTCGATGTCGTCTGGGCGGTGGGATGGGAGCAGAGCTTCCATCGCTACAACATGGAAACAGGGGCACACAAGATCTATCTGCACGACCCGGAGGACCCGGAGAGTTTCGCCGCCGTTACATCGATCCGGTTCGAACTCGACAAGGACGATCCGAACATCATGTGGATCGCCACGTGGGGCGGGGGCCTCGAGAAGTACGACAAGCGTACCGACGCCTTCACGCACCACCAGTACGACCCCGAGGACGCCTCCTCCGTAGCTTCGAGCACGGTGTTCGATCTGCTCGAGGATTCTCGAGGGCTGTTCTGGGTCTGCACCGATCGCGGCCTCGATCGCTTCGACAAGAAGGCCGGCACTTTCATCCACATCTCGGCGGCTCAGGGCTTCACGGCAAAGATCGTACACAACGTCGTCGAAGATGAACACGGACGGCTGTGGCTCGGCACCGACATCGGTCTCGTCCACTACGATGCCGTCGCCGAACGGGTCCTCAAGGTCTACACCAAGGGTGACGGGCTGCACAGTCACGACTTCTGGCCTACGTCGCGGCGCCGGACTCAAACGGGTCAACTGTGGTTTGGCGGCTTCAACGGCGTCAACAGCTTCCATCCCGACGATCTGTTCGACAACGAGACACCGCCTCACATCGTGCTCACATCGGTGAAGCAGGGATGGTAGGGAGATCCAGGGCACATCCGCCTTCGAGTTGCTGACAGACCTGCACCTCGACTGGCGTCAGAACGGCCTCGAGTTCGAGTACGTGGCCCTTAACTTTACCAACGTGTCGAAGAATCGTTACGAGTACTTCCTGGAGGGATATGACCGAAGCTGGTACGATGCCGGCGATATCCGCTTTGGCCGGTATTCGAATCTTCCGGAGGGCAAATACACGCTTCGTGTGCGTGGGACCAACAACGACGGTGTGTGGAGCCTGCCAGAGCAGGAAGTCAGGCTGCACATTGACGTCGACTCTCCGCCCTGGGAGACGTGGCCTGCCTATGCAGCGTACGGACTGGTGGTTCTTGCCGGCATCTTCGCTTTCAGCCGGTGGCGCCTGCGCGCCTCCGAGGCGCAGCGGATTCAGCTTCAGGAGCAGGTGGAAGTGCGCACAGTGGAGCTCGTAGAGGCCAAGGAGCTGGCCGAAGCAGCTGCCAGAGCCAAGGCCGATTTCCTGGCCAACATGTCACACGAGATCCGCACACCGATGAACGCCATCATCGGCATGGCGCACCTGGCTCTGCGCACCGACCTGGATCCGAAGCAGGCGGACTACGTGAAGAAGATCCACGGGTCGGGCCAGCATCTGCTCGGCATCATCAACGACATTCTCGATTTTTCGAAGATCGAAGCAGGCAAGATGGACGTGGAGACGATCGACTTCGATCTCGACCAGGTCCTCGACAATGTGGGCAGCCTGATCGGTGGCAAGGCGGCGGCAAAAGGCCTGGAGCTGATCTTCGACATCGAGCCGGATCTGCCCCGACACCTGCGGGGTGATCCATTGCGGATCGGTCAGGTCCTGATCAACTACTCGAACAACGCGGTGAAGTTCACTGAAACGGGTGAGATCGTCGTCGGTGTGCGCAAGGTTTCGGGATCGTCGAGCGGCATGCAGGTGCGCTTTGAAGTGGTGGATACGGGAATCGGCCTGACAGAGGAACAGAAGAGCAAGCTGTTCCAGTCATTTCAACAGGCCGATACGTCGACGACGCGCGAGTTCGGAGGCACGGGACTCGGTCTGGCCATTTCGAAGAACCTGACCGGCCTGATGGGTGGCGATGTGGGGGTCGACAGCGAGCCGGGCCGGGGCAGCACATTCTGGTTCACCGTTCATCTCGATATCGTCGAAGAACGCAGGCGAGAACTGCTCCCCGAGGTAGAGCTACAGGGACGTCGTATGCTGGTGGTCGATGACAGCGAGCGTGTCCGTCGGACCGTAGCAGAGACATTGCAGTGCATGTCCTTTCAGACTCACCAGATCGGATCCGGAGAGGAGGCTTTGGAAGAGATCGCCAGGGCCGATGCCGACAATGAGCCATTCGACGTAGTGTTCGTCGACTGGGAGATGGATGGAGGATTGGACGGCATTGAGACGTCACGCAAGATCGACGATCTGGCACTGAACACGAGACCGAGGATCGTGCTGGTAGCAAGCCACGGCCATGAGGAAGTCCTGCAACGCCCGGAGGCTGTCGACATCGCGGGGTCGTTGGTCAAGCCACTGAGCCGACCGGCGATCTTCGACGCCGCAGTGAGCGTCCTCGGCGGTGAGACGCGGAGACTGGCCGAGACGGATCGTCATCCCGGAGTGTCGGCTGAGAGTCTGGCGCCGATTCACGGCGCCAGCATCCTGCTGGTCGAGGACAACCCGCTCAATCAGCAGGTGGCTCTCGAACTGTTGTCCCAGGCCGGCTTCGAGACCGATCTGGCAGAGAACGGCAGAATCGCCACACAGAAGGTCGAGCAGAACGAGTATGATCTCGTACTGATGGACATGCAGATGCCGGTGATGGACGGCTGCACGGCGACCCGCACCATGCGTGGCAGCGGGGTCGAACTCCCGATCCTGGCGATGACAGCCAACGCGATGGCCCAGGATCGTGAACAGTGTCTGCAAGCCGGGATGAACGATCACATCGCCAAGCCGATCGATCCGGATCTGCTGTTGGCCAAGCTCGTCGAGTGGGTGCCGCCTCTAGACGAGGCCCGGCAGGCGGCTGCAGATCCTGCAGGCAGTGTCCCGCAGCTGTCGACCCCGGCCTCAAGGGCAGAAGCAGATCCCTCGCTCAGTATCGACGGGCTGGATGTTCGTGCGGGGCTGCGCAACGTGGCCAACAATCACGAGTTCTACATACGGCTGCTGCGCGGCTTCGTCAGCGGCGTCGAGGCAGACGCTGTTCGGATCGTGAGAGCACGACTGTCAACAGGTGATCGCGATGGGGCCGAACGGGCGGCCCACTCACTGAAGGGTGTGGCGGGGACCCTTGGCGCCACGCGGCTGCAGGGGTTGGCACAGACGCTGGAGACAGGTGTGCGCGAGGGGAGCGAGGTCCATTCTCAACTGGAGGCTGTCGACCGGGAACTCACCCAGTTCCTCGGCGAGCTGAACGCTGTTCTACCTGTCGAAGCGGGCGATCCAGACGGCTCAGGCGGCGAGGAGTCGGTGGCCACTCAGGCTGTGCCCGTTCTCCTGGCGGCCCTCGAGAACCATCGCGCAGAGTGGGTGGAGATCTCCGATACGCTGTCGATCAATGAGGTCGAATCCTTCGGTAACCGGCTGCGCGAACTCGGGGAAACACATCACTACCGACGTCTGGTGCAGTGGGGCGAAACGCTGGCCGATCACGCGGCGATGTTCGATCTGGACAAGATCGTGGCGGCCCTCGGAGAGTTTCCGCAGTTGATCGAGGAGCTGCAGAGCCAGCAACCGGCCTAGACGATCAGAACCAGTTGCTCTTGTCGACGATGTTCATCAGTTCCTCACCAGCACAGATCCTGCGGCAGTTTTCCAGCAGCAGCTGCCTACGGCGGTCGTCCAAGTACGGCCCGGCGGCAGCCATGTGCGGCGTCATCAGGAAGTTGGGCGCCTGCCACAGACGGTGATCGGCGGGCAGGGGCTCGATCTCGAAGACATCCAGGGCGGCGCCACCGATCGTACCGTCGTTGAGGGCGTCGGCCAGATCGTCGAGCTTCACGTTGACCCCTCGGCCGATGTTGATCAGGATGGCGGAGGTCTTCATGCGGGCCAACCGTCCTGAGTCCATCAGGCCTTCGGTGGCCGGCGTCTGCGGGGCCGTCATGATGACGAAGTCCGCCCGGCCGATGTGCTCGTCCAGGGCGTCGGGACGATAGAGTTCGAGTACACCCGCAGGGGGCTCAGGCACCCGCGGGTCGATGCCGATCACGTGCATGCCGAAGTGATCGAGGTGACGGGCCGTCTCACCGCCGATGCCGCCGACACCGATGACGAGAGCCGTCGTCTCCGGCAGGAACATCGTCGTCACCGAACCCTCGCCCCCCTGAACCCACTCGCCGGCGACCTGCCGGGGCAGGTACGTCTGCAGGCCGCGGGAGAAGGCCAGCACGAAGGCCATGATGTGAGCGGCGATGTGGTCGTTGTAGATGCCGCGCTGGTTGGTGACGATGACGTCGGAAGCGACCAGCTCGGGGAAGTAGAACTCGGGGCGAGGACCGGCGGCCGGGGCGGCCAGCCATTCGAGACTGCGGGCCGCCGCCAGCAGTTCAGCATCGAGAGTGCCGAAAGCAGCCCTGGCGTCGGCCAGCTCCGTCAGCGCCTGCTCGCGTGACTCAGCCAGGACGAGTTCGATGTCTTTGACCTGGGCAGCGATAGCCTCGGCCCAGACACGGTGCCGGTCGTTCACCGGCGGCAGGAAGACGAACTTGCAGGACATCAGGCCTCTCCCGCGAGAATGGGGTGCACCGGGTGGTCCCAGGGCTTGCCGGCCGTCATTTCCTTGCCGGCACCGGCGGCCTCATTGCCGCCGGAAAAGTTCACGTGATCGGGGATGAAGATGATGGCGAAGGCCCGCCGTGGTGACTCCGTCTGATTGGGGCCGGCGAAGTGGAAATTGCAGCCGTGGTGGAAGGTGACGCCGCCGGCCTCCATTTCCATGGCCACCGGCTCGGCCACGTCGTGACCGCGCGCCTGCATCTTGTCGGCAATGCTCTCGCCCTCCACGCCGAGCCGTATCGGCTCGAGCAGACCGAACTTGTGGGATTGGGGAACGAAGTGCAGGCAGCCATTGGCGACGGTAACGTCGTCTACAGCGATCCAGGCCGAGAAAGAGTCGGCCGGCTCCATCGGCCAGTAAGGCGCATCCTGGTGGCAGTTGGTCTCCTTGCTTTCCTGACCGCCGGGCTTCACCATGGCGTGGTCGTGGTAGATCCGCACGTGCCGGGAGCGACTGAGCCGCCGTCCGGCTTCAGCGAGTCGCTCCGAGAAGGCGAACTCTTTGGCCCCGGGGTTGTCGGCCCACATGTTGACCATCTGGTTGAAGACGCGCTCGTAGTCGTCGGACACACGGCCACCGCTGTCGGCGCCGAGGATGCGGTCGCGGTGGGAGGCGATGGCGCTGTCGATGACAGAACGCAGGCGGTCCATCTCCTCAGCGGAGAAGAACTCCCTGTATTGGATGAAGCCGTTCTCCTGGTAGAACTCGATGTCGCTGTCTGTGACGGAGCTGTGCACGGGGTACCTCGGGTATTGGATTCGGGAAGATGTTGAGGGAGTAAGAATACGAAACAGGCGATCCGGCGTCCCGGCCTGGCGGCGCCTATATTCATCGCTCGTAGAGCAAGCTGCCAGCACACGTCCATCCGTATCACAAGGAACAGCAATTGACCCGGAGCGACGCCTCGCCACTGCGACTCGGTTTTCTCGCCTCGGGGGGCGGCACCAACATGCAGGCCATCCTCGATGCCTGTGGCGACGGCAGCCTGTGCGGCGAGGCCCGGGTCGTCATCGGCAACAACTCGAAGTCGGGAGCCCTGAGACGCGCACGTGATGCAGATATTGCCTGCTGTCATCTGAGCAGCCACACACACGCGGATCCAACGGAACTGGATGCAGCGATCTGTGACACTTTAAAGAATCACGAAGTTCAGGTCGTCTGCCTCGTGGGCTACATGAAGCTGCTCGGGCCCCGGACGCTGCAGGCCTTCCGCGGTCACATCCTCAACATTCACCCCGGTCTGCTGCCCCGACACGGGGGCCAGGGCTTCTACGGACAGCGGGTGCACGAGGCCGTGCTGGCGGCAGGTGACACCGAGAGCGGCGCCACGGTGCACGTGGTCGATGAGGTCTATGACAACGGCCCGGTGGTCACCCAGGCCCGCGTACCCGTGAAGTCAGGAGACACGCCGGAGACGCTCGCCAAACGTGTGCTGGAGCTGGAGCATCGATTGTTTCCCGAAACCTTGCAGAAGATCGCCACCGGCCAGATCGACCTGGCCGACCCAGCATGACGGACAGTCGCTTTGATCCCCTCACGTTCGATGACGGCACGCCCGTCGACCCGGCTCACTGGTCGCGCCGCCGCGACGAGATGCGCACCGCCATCCTGCCGCACGAGTACGGAGGCATGCCGCCGGCGCCGGATTCAACCACTGCTGTCCGGCGCTGTACCAGTCGGATCCGTGGCACCGGGATCGAATTGCGGATCTACGAGATTCGCTGCGTGGTCTGTGACAGAGAGATCAGCTTTTCCCTCCGTCTGTGGATTCCACCGGGCGAGGCGCCAAAGCCTGTGGTCCTCGACGGCGACGGCTGCTGGCGTTATTTCAGCGACGACATTGTCTCGCGGGTCGTGGCGCGGGGCAACATTGCGGCTTCCTTCGATCGCACGGCGCTGGCAGCCGATGACAGGGACAACTACCGCGACACCGGGCTCTATCGCCTGTTGCCGGATGCCGGCTTCGGCGCCCTGTCAGCCTGGGCCTGGGGGTATCACAGGTGCGTGGATGCACTGGCGACGATCGATGGGGTGCGCCCCGAGCAGATCGCCATCACCGGCCACTCACGCGGGGGCAAGACGGTACTGCTCGCCGGGGCCACCGACGAGCGCATCGCGCTGGTGAACCCGAACAACTCCGGCACGGGCGGCTGTGCACCGAATCACCGCAAGACGGACAAGGCCGAGGTGGTGGCCGACTTCTTCCGTTCGGGAAACATCTTCTGGTTCGGCAAGGACTTCGCCGAGCATCGTGACCGCGACGCCGAGTTGCCGTACGAGCAGCACTACCTGCACGCCCTGGTGGCTCCCCGGCTCCTGCTGCAGACCGAAGCCTACGAGGACGCCGGCGCCAGCCCACCCGGTTCGTACGCGTCGTGTCTGGAAGCACGTCGAGTGTACGAGTTCCTCGGTGCACCCGAAGCGCTCGGCTGGGCTTTCCGCGAGGGCGGCCATAATCACCAGGTTGAGGACTACGAGGCGCTGCTGGACTTCATGGACTGCGCCTTCCACGAGCGCGACGTGCGTCGCGACTTCCAGCGGTCATTGTTTCCGGATCTGTACGAGTTGCTGACGTAGGGCCGCATGGCTCTCAGCGGATGGCGATTCGCTGCTCTATCAGGTCAGCGGTGAAACCCTGGTCCCGGCTGCCGGCGAAGAAACGCGGCAGGAACAGTAGCAGGTCTCCCGTTTCCCGATCCTGTCGCGCGTAGAAGTTCGACAGCGTCAGCTGGTCGTCTTCGCCCTCTCGCCGATCATCGATGGCGGCCACGGATTCGCGCACGAGACAACCGCTATCCCGATCCACCTCTCCGAGTACGATCGGATAACGAGGCCGGTTGCCCTGGGAATTCCGCTCGTTGAGGTTGCCCATCCACAGCAGTCTGCCGTCAGAATAGGGGATCAGCTGGGAGCAGGAGCTCGGGGAGTGAAAGGGCGTGCCGTCGTCGTATGTCCAGGGCTCCGCTTCGGTCCAGGTCATGCCGCCATCGTGTGAGCGGCTGGTCCATTTATGTGCCGGCAGGTCGGGGAGCACGTCATTGCTGCCACGCATCACCATCAGGATCGAGCCGTCGTCCAACTCGGCGATGGTCGGCTCGATGAGGCCCCGCGTCGTGCGCGCCGGCTCACCGACGATGCGCTCCGAGCAGGTCCAGCGCAGGCGATCGCCGTCCCACGTGCCGAAGAGCATCATGCAGTCAGTGTACGTGTAGCCGGCACCAGGATTGACGTAGACCCCGTCGGGGCCGGCGGGCGTGCTCTGCACCGGAATGAGAATCACCTCGTCACTGCGCGTCAGGGGCCGCTGTCCGAGATCGCCGATCATGACGCAGTTGCCACCCCGATGCACTCCCGGCAGATGATGGTCGGCGTCATACTCGTCACTTTCGTGGATGATCTGCTCGTCGACGACCTGAGTACGTCCACCGTCAAGAGATACCGAGTAGTGCAGTGCCCATTGCCGCATACCCTCCAGAGGATCGTCGCTGGGCAGCACACCTTCGGTCCAGACGCTGACGTATCGACCGCTGACCGGATCGACGTAGCCGCCTCGGGGATGGCGGCGACCCGTGCCCTCCGGGTGCTCGAACTCGAGTTCCCAGGTGACCGGCTCGCCCCAGCTGAGACCGTTGTCTTCGGAGGCCCGTACATAGGCGACATCGGCCGTGTCGGAGCGACTCGTCAGGCTGTGAATGCTGACCAGACGGCCCCCCGTTGGCTCGGTGTAGTAGCTGCCTCCCATGACGCCGATGCCGGGTCCCGGCGAGGGCACAAAGACCTTTCGTTCCGTCACTTCCGCCGTCAGCATCAGCACACCCTCAGTCCAGGTTGAACAGCTCCAGCCCGCCCGATACTGGCCAGGCACGACATGAGGGTCATGACGCCGCTGACGCCAGCCATGGGATTCTCCCGCCGGATCGATACCTCTACGCCACCGCCCCGTGCGTCCAGTTCGATGATCGACGCCTCCAGAGCCGGGTCCGCGATCAACACTGACTGCGTGCGGTCAAAACCGATGCCGGCCAGGGCTACGGCCGCATGGGAATTGACGTTGCGGGGGAAGAGCGGACAGATGTCGCGTGCTGTGCCTTCGAAGAGCACGGTCTCACCGTCGAGGACGGCGGCGTCGATGTGTGGTGCCGCCGAGAAGTCGAGAGAGCGCACAGGCTTCTTCATGACGATACGCACGTCGTCCCAGGTGTCGCGCCCTTCTTCGAGAGCGTCGAGGCCGACGACGGCGCCGTGGGGAACGAAGATGCGCGTACCGGCGGAGATCGCCGTGTCGAGCAGCGTCGTGTGCAGATCGGCGTCGGCGAAGGCGGTCAGCGACAACGGCATGTAGTCGGTCTGCGCCAGGAAATCGGCGCCGTGCCGGCGTGTCACGTCCGGGTGCGCGAGCTCGACGATGAGGTCGGCACCGCAGTCGGCGAAGCCGATCAGATCAGGCAGAACAACGCCTGCCGGCAACTCGGAGACCTTCTCCGGGCTGCGGTTGTGGACGAAAGCGATATCGAGGCCGAGATCGGGGCGGGTGGTGATCTGCTCGTAGATGTATTGGCCGATGTAGCCGTAGCCGATCAGGCCGATGCGGGGACACGAACCCATCAAGACGCTCCTTCACGCAGCCGGCCGAGCCGGTGTCGCAGGGGATCACCAAGGCGCTCGAACAGCGCCTCCGGGGTCAGGTGTGTCGTGTCGACGACCCAGTCCACCTCATCCGACAGAGGCGAGTCGAAGATGCCGGGGTCGTCGGCGCCGATGACGAGATCGACGTCAGAGTCGATGAAGCGATGTACTGGGTGCAGCTTGGGGCTTGGTACGCTGCCCAGACGCATGTTGGAACTGGGGCACGACTCGATGACAGCCCCGATGCGGGTGATCTGCTGCAGGGAATAGGTCTGCCGCCGCCGGATCTGTTCGAAGCGGTCTTCGTCGTAGGCGCGGTGCAGCAGGCGGTCCGGGTCCTTGCCCCGTAACTCCTCTCGTTCGGCCTCCAGCATTCCGACCTGTACTTCAACGCCGGCGTCCTCGAGCCCCTTCCGGTGCTCCAGGTCATAGTCGATCTGATCCATTCGCTCCGAGACCTTCTCGCGGGCGTGTGAGCCCCCGTGGCGCGCCGCGGACGCCTTTGGATCCAGTCCGAGGGCGGTGCAGTGTCCGAGGCGGCGGGCGCCCAGCTCCGCCGCCTCGTGACACCAGCGTACGGCGCTTTCGAGAGATTTGTCGAAGTAGATCTCTCCTACGTGGTAGAGAATCTCAAGAGCGTGTGTCGGATCGGCGTCGTTGTCGGCGTGGATTCGGCGGCAGATGTCGTCCGCGCCACGCGGGGGGAAGCCTTCCTCCACATGACAGAAGTCGACGCCGGGCACCCATGGGTAGAGATCCTGCCCATCACCGGATAGCCACTCGCGCAGCAGGTCGTATGCTGGTCCCGGCGCATCCCGCGGCAGAGAGGGTACGTAGCGCGCCTCGAAACCGTCGCCGCTGGCTTCGCGGGCGGCCTCCGCATTGAGCCTGTGGAGGTGCAGGAAACCCTCTGTATCGTCTGGTGTCATGTACATAGAGCGCATCTCGACGTAGCGCACGCCCTGGGACCGGTGCCGATCCAGCACTCGCCGCGAGCCCTCTCGATCTCCATCCGGCACGTTCCGGATGTGGTGATGGATGATGGAGATGAGAAGGCTGAACTTCGCCGTGAACCGCCCGAAGTCGGGGCCGTCCTCCTCGGTGAAGACGAAGTGATGGCGGACGGCCTCGATTCCCGCGGGGTCGCCTGCGGCGGCACGGGCGAACCATTCGACCGGATCGGGGCGCAGGCCGTAGGCGGAATCGAAGGCATCGATGAAGGGCGACCAGTCGATGTCGCGGTAGTGCGGTCCCGCCAGCTCGATCAGGTCGTCGACAGAGAAGCAGCCGCCCATGTGGACGTGGAGCTCGCAGGCCTTCAGCGGGGCGAGAGGATCGTGTGGGCGGTCTACCATGGGGACGGAAGATAGGGGTCTGACCGGTCGGAAGCAGGTCGGACTGCGACGATTTCGCACGAACGACGAATGGTCCCGAAGCCGACCCGCTCCGAGAGGATGATCTTCGCGGAGTGACCTGGGCGTGACGGCTGTGTTGTGGGCGCTACGGGTGGAACGCTGGCGGGTCGATCAAGCGGCGGCGGGGTCGTGCAGGGAGATCGGTAGAAAAGCGGAGAACCGTCTGAAGTCGTCATCCTCTGTGTAGATCGACAGTTCGTAGCGCACCGAGGCCGAGCAGATGAGGAAGTCGGTATTCGATCCCTGAACGCCGTTGACCCTGGCTTGAGTGTAGTACCGCGCGGCTCGTTCGTAGTCGTCGAAGTCGAGTGGCAGATCGACGAAGTCGCGCAGTCGCTCGGCCAGCGATTCTGCCTGCGCCGCCTGTCGGATGCCTGAGAGAATCTCCTGCCGAATCGGGCCGATCAGGCCGACCTGGCTGTCCTCGATCAGGCGTCGTAACTCGTCGGCATGTTTCGAGGAGGCATCACTTCGGCGCAGCGCCTGTGACCAGATGCAGGTGTCGGGCAGAACCCTCACTCCACTCGCCTCTGTTTCTTGTAGTCGTAGTCCTGGTCAAAGTCGATGCTGCCGAAGGATTCGAGCAGGCGCAGCTGTCGTCGACGCTGGACGTATTCCTCGAGAGCTGCGGTGACAGCCGCCTTCTTCGTAGCGTGCCCGCCCATGTCCCTCGCTTCCTCGATCAGCGTGTCGTCCAGGGCCAGATTGGTCGCCATCTATGCCTCCAGATTCCGATACACATAATACCACACACTCAGATGTGTGAATAATGTCGCATGCGAAGTTCCCCGGCGCCACTCCTCGCACGCGGCTCTACCGGATCCTGCGGTCCAGAGAATGATTGTTCAGCGTAACCAGTTCTCCTGCGGCAGGTCCTCAATGCGTCCGAACTCCCGCTCGTTGCCCGTTACAAGAGTGTGACCAAGCGCAATCGCTTGAGACGCGATGAGAAGGTCGTTGCCTCCGATGGGTTGACCCGCATGTTCCAGTCGACTGCGCAGTTGTCCGTAGACAACATCGGCAGGCTCTTCGAAGGGAAGTATCTCGATCGCTCCCAGAACCGCCTCCAACTGGGCCGTCAAGCGCGGGGACTCCCGTTTCGCGGCTCCGAAGCGGAGCTCGGCAGCGACGATGATGCTCGTACTCACCTGCGTTTCTCCGATTTCCTGGATGCGTCGGGCCGCCCGGCCCTGAGGATTGCGTACGAGATCTGAGAGGATGTTCGTGTCCAGGAGATACGCCATCAGAGATCGACCGGATCCGGTGCGGCGTCGTCGATTGCCGGGAACTCCTCGGGCAATGGCTCAAGTGATGCAAGAACATCCAGGAGCGACTTCTTCGGGGCGGGCTCGATGATGATCCTCTCGCCTTCCTTCCGCATGATCGCGTCTTCACCGGGGATCTCGAACTGCCTCGGGATGCGCACTGCCTGATTCCGACCGTTCCTGAAAAGCCTCACGTGCCGACCTGTAGACATGGATCACCTCCCCGGTATTGGCATATGCCTAAACATATGCCACGAGGGCCGTTCGGTCCATTCTACTCGTAGGCCAGATTCCGCGACTGCATGGCGCCGATCATGAAGCCGAAGGCGAAGACCTTTCCGAGCACACCGTAGCCGCGTTCCTTTTCCGCGTCCTCGGCGCCCATGGCCGGGGCGTGATCGGGACGGATGGGGCCGTCGAAGCCGGCCTTCGAATAGATCTCGAGCATTCGGGCCATGTCTGTTGGCCCATCGTCGTGGAAGGTCTCGGTGAACCGCGTACCCGCCGTACCCTCCACGTCGCGGAAGTGGATGAAGTGGACCTTGCCCTGTTCGGTGAACTCCCGGGCCATGGCGTAGATGTCCTCCCCCATGGCCTTGAAGTTGCCCTGGCAGAAGCTGATGCCGTTGCTCGGGCTGGGGGCGATGTTGAGCAGGCGCCGGTAGGCGTCGCCGCTGACCATGATCTGTGCCGAGCCCTGATACGGTGAGATGGGCGGGTCATTCGGATGATATCCCATCTTCACGCCAGCCCTTTCGGCGATGGGGACGACCCGCTCCAGCAGCCAGGTCAGGTTGTCCCACAGCTCCTCTTCTGTCTGGATTGCACCTTCATCTTCGCGCGGTTGTTCGTTGGACTGGGCGTAGTCGAACTGCGAGGAGATGGCGCCGCCGCGCATGGGCACCCAGTCGGTGCGGGAACCTCCCTTGCCGAGGTTGTAGCAGAGCACGGGGATTCCCGCCCTGCCCATCGCCTCGATGGCGGCGATGTAGTCACGCAGCTCCTCGTCGCGACCCGGTGTGCCGCGTCGGATGTTGTCGGCCCGTACGGGTGTCATCGTTTCGTACACGGGGACGGAGAAACCCGCGTCCGCCCACTCCTCCTTATGCTGCCGCATGGCAGCCTCATACTGATCCCGGTCGATGTCGTGCAGGCCAGGCGTGGACACACAGTGCTTGACCCCCATCTCCCGGCAGATCTTCACGCGGTCCGGATGGTCGCGCGGGCTCCTGCCCAGAACCATCGACAGTTTGAATCGTCCTTGTCGCATGTTGCTGCCGCTTCCTTTTCTAGGTGAACGTCGGGTCCGTCAGGCCCCAGGCGTTGTGGCGTACGGTGACCCGATCCTCACAGCGGATGGCGCCACGCTCGGTCTTGTGGCGGAACCAGTTGCGCTCGACGAGCGCCTTGTCTTCCGGCGTGCCTCGAATGACGATGGCACAGCGCCCTTTGGCGCGGAACGTATTGTGATGTACGTGCATCCAGCCGCCGGCCACGTCGGTGCCGTCCTTGCGGTCGCGCCCGCCGTGCATGTCGAAGCA
The DNA here is from genome assembly GCA_002726335.1 of Gemmatimonadaceae bacterium. Next base: position 216 of record PBSR01000244.1, on the reverse strand, counting down.
GTGACTGAGGGTACGACCGAGCTCGACGTTGTGGCGGGCTTCATAGCCGGAGCCGCCGCGCCCGGTGCCGGCGATGGAATGGCGGTTGGCGTCGAACAGGTTGCCCTCGATGAGGGATTCGGCCACATCGTGACAGACGCCGTACCCAAGGCCCTGGTACTGGTTGTGGTGGATGAAGTTGTGCTGCACCACGTGTCCGGCACCGCGGATGAGGTG
>PBSR01000243.1 GCA_002726335.1 Gemmatimonadaceae bacterium | reverse complement strand
TCCTCGGCGATCCCGAGGTAGGGCAAGAATGGAACCACACCGAGACAGGGGGTATCAAAAGCCAGCTCACGCAGGCGGTCGACGGCATCGCCGAGCAGGACCGGGTCGCCGCGGAATTTGTTGATCAGAAGTCCTCTGACCTGGCTGCGCTCCTCCGGGTCGAGCAGCAGCATCGTGCCGGCCAGTGCCGCAAAGACTCCCCCCCGGTCGATATCCCCCACCAGCAGACAGGGCGCCTCGGCATGGCGCGCCATGGCCAGGTTCACCATGTCGGCATCCTTCAGGTTGATCTCCGCCGGACTGCCGGCCCCCTCGAGGATGATCACATCGTACCGGGCCGCCAGGCGGTCGTAGGCTGCACAGACGTGCCGCCACAGGGTCTGCTTCAGATCGCGCCAGTTGGCCGAGTCGATGTGCCCGTGGACCCGCCCGTCGAGCACGACCTGACTGCGCCGGTCAGCCTCCGGCTTGAGCAGTACGGGGTTCATGTCCGTGTGCGGCTCGACGCCGGCCGCCTCGGCCTGCACCAGCTGGGCCCGGCCCATCTCGCCACCATCGGCGGTGACGCCGGCATTGTTCGACATATTCTGCGCTTTGAAGGGCGCCACATTGTACCCGCGGCGCGCCAGCAGGCGACACAGTCCCGCCGCGATGATGCTCTTGCCGGCGTTGGAGTGCGTTCCCAGGACCATCGTCGCGGGGGGGCGTGGTGCGCTGTTTGCGGTCACGAGGAAGCGCCGCCTCCGGGATGCCAGAGCACATCGGCGGTACCGGCGGCGGCGTTCTCCACGCGGGAGAGGACGAAGAGGAGATCGGCAAGCCGGTTCAGATAGATCGGCGCCTGCTCGTTGACGTTCTCCGGACCGACGTCTGCCACCAGTTCCCAGGTGCGCCGCTCGGCACGACGACACACCGTACGCGCCAGGTGCAGCCAGGCGGCTGCTGTGGCCCCACCGGGCAGCACGAAACTGCGCAGATCCGCCAGGCCGGCGTTGGCTTCGTCGATGGCGTCTTCCAGTCTGCTCACTTGCGCTTCGGTGATACGCAGGGGCTTTCGATCATCGGCTTCCACTACGGGCAGGCACAGATCGGCGCCGAGGTCGAACAGGTCATTCTGCACCATCGGCAGCTGCTGCCTCGTCATCGGCGACGTCGGCACGGTGAGCACCAGACCGATCACAGCATTTGCCTCTTCCACGACGCCGAGGGCCTCGACGCGTACATCACTCTTGGCCACACTGTCGCCGCTACCCAGACGGGTCGTGCCGGTGTCCCCGGTGCGGGTGTAGATCTTTGTGAGGTTGACCATCGATCTCGCTACTGCCTCAGACCACCACGTCACGCCGGCGGCTGAGCAGGTAGAGAAAGAAGGGACAGCCCAACAGCGCCGTGATGACTCCCACCGGCACCTCCGCCGGGGCGATCAGGGTGCGTGCCAGCATGTCGGCGGCGACCAGCAGGATCGCTCCCCCCAGCAGCGAGGCCGGCAGCAGGCGCCGGTGATCGGGGCCGACGAGCAGACGCATGACGTGCGGCACGATGAGTCCGACGAAGCCGATGATGCCGCTCACCGATACCGCCGCCGCCGTCAGCAGGGCGGTGATGACCAGCAGCAGTCGCTTCACGCGCTCCACGTCGACGCCAAGAAACTGGGCGTTCTCCTCTCCCTGGAGCAGGATATTGAGATCACGGGCGAAAAACTGCAGCGTAACGACACCCACCAGCGCCCAGGGCCAGACCATGTTGACGTGTTCCCAGCGCCTCGAAGAAAAGCTACCCAGAAGCCAGAACAGGATCCGGTGCAGGTCGGTCTTGCCGGTGATCATCACCAGAGATGTCGCCGCCGCCGCCAACGATCCCACGGCAACTCCCGTCAGCAACAGAAGTGTCGTTGGTACTTTGCCTCCCCGTCGAGCCACCGCATAGACGAGTATCGTGACCGCCAGGGCGCCGGCGAAAGCGAAGAGCGACGCTGAATGAACGCCGAAGAGCCACATGTCGATGCTGAAGGCCAGCGCGATGGTAGCCCCCAGAGCGGCGCCGGAAGACACGCCGATGATGTACGGATCGGCCATGGGGTTCTGGAAGAAGCCCTGCATGACGGCGCCGCAGAGCCCGAGGGACGCACCCACCAGGATGGCGAGCAGCACACGGGGCGGTCGCAACTGCCGGATGATAACCGCAGCCGCCTCATCCTCGGGAAACTCGCCCCCGTGCAACAGCAGGTCGACGACACGGTCCGGGGGCACGGCCACCGGGCCTGTCCCCAGGGACAGCACGGTCAGCAGCAACAGCAGAGCGCCGAGCATGGGCAACACCAGGCCGCCCCGTCCTGGCCCGGTGTCTGCGGCACCGGCTTCGATCACCGGCGATCTCCGGAGGACACCGGGTACAAGGAGGCAGCGAGGATTTCGACGGCGTCGACGATCCGTGGCCCGGCCCGGGTCAGCAGATCGGCGTCGACGTGGACGAGCTGGCCCGCCTTCGTGGCCGGCAGCTGCCGCCACCCATCCAGGCCACGCATGCGGGCCAGCTCGGTTTCGATCGCGGCGGCAGGCGTGCCCTCGCCGAGGCGCAGGCTGGTGAGCAGAACATCCACCCGCCAGTCGACGACAGACTCGAGACTGACCTGCGGCCAGCCCTCTCCGGCCTCGCGTCCCAGGTTGCGGCCCCCGGCGGTCTGGATCACATCGTCGATGATCGTGCCGGTGCCAGCAGTGTAGATGGGATCACCGACATAAGCCCAGAGCACCCCCGGGCGCTCATCTGCCGAATGCAGCTGCACGCGACGGCTGACGCTGTCGACGCGAGCCTGCAGGGAGGCGGCCAGCACCATGGCCGCTTCCTGACGGTCGGTCAGGCGACCGAGACGCCGCACCGACTCGATCACTTCAGCGACCGTGTTGTTTGCCAGGGCGAAGACCGGTACGTCCATCTGTCGCACCGTCTCCAGCGCTTCGGCGTCGTTGCCCCGCGAGGCCAGCACGAGATCGGGGCGTACGGCGGCGATCTTTTCCGCACTCAGGTCGGAGAAACCGGCGACCGGCTCGATCTTGCCGGCAGCTGCCGGGTAGTTGCAGAACTGCGTGACACCCACCACTCGCTCCCCGAGACCCAGAGCAAAGAGCAACTCCGTATTCGATGGGGCCAGGGAGACGATGCGCATCGGCGCGGCGGCCAGTGTGATCTCGTTCTGCTGATCGTCGACCACTGACAGGGGTGCGGCGGCGGCGGACAGGATCGACAGCAGGTAGCAGCCGAAACACAAGGCCATGCGGGTCACGGGCACGTCTCCGGGGCAACGGGGATGGTTTCAGGAACGGGCATCTGCGGATGACGACGGGACCAGGGCGTGATCCTGGGCCGCCCGGCTGTGTCGATGACGGCGACGCGGATGCCGTACACGGCCTCCACATGATCGGCTGTGATCACGTCACCTGGAGGCCCTGCAGCGTGGACCCGCCCGCCGGGTGCCATCAGTACGACGTGGTCGGTGTACTCGGCGGCAGCGTTGAGATCGTGCGTGACGCAGACGATGGCCAGGCCGTCGTTGCGGTTGAGATCGTAGAGCAGATCGAGGACTTCGACCTGGTGATTGATGTCGAGATGGTTGGTGGGCTCGTCGAGCAGCAGCAGTCGGGGCTGCTGCGCCAGGGCTCGGGCAATCACGACACGTTGCCGCTCTCCGCCGGACAGTTCGAGAATACTGCGCGAGGCAAGCTGTGCCGTGCCCGTGCGCTCCATGGCGTCGGTCACGGCGCTCATATCCTCGGCCCCGAGTCCACCAAATCTTGGCAGATAGGGATGCCGTCCCATGGCGACGATCTCTCCGGCGGTGAAGGCGAAGGGACTCAGAATCTCCTGCGGAACGACGGCGATCGTGCGCGCCAGCTGCCGGCGGCTCAGGTCGAGGACGTTGGCACCGTCGAGACAGACCTGCCCTGCCCAGGGCGTGAGCACCCCGGCCAGCACGCGCAGAAGGGTGCTCTTCCCCGAGCCGTTCGGGCCGATGAGACCGAGGAAGCCCCCGGCGGACAGCCGCAGGTCGACGTCATCAAGAACAGGGTTTTCAGGATAGTATCCGGCGCGGATGCCGGTCACGTCGAGGAGCATGTTTTTTCCCGGTTCCACCGTTCCCAGTCGCCAGACATGCAGACGGGGCGTTGAACCGGCTGGGGCAACATGCCGCCACCAATCACAAGAGCCCGGGTCTGCCTTCCCGCGAAGGCGTGTCGAAATGCACCCGACGGTTCCAGGCAGGTCTCCTGGCTCCCGGCGTCCATCCCGATCGCTCGAGACGGCACCGGACACAGTGGCGGGGCCGCGGCGGCTTTTCACCGCCCTTCCCTATTCTCCCCGAAAACGTCAACTCCCGGCGTGAGCCGGGGGCTCGTCTTCAGGGCACCGTGGAACCGTTTGTTCAGTACGTAGTGTAGCCCGATGTCGGCGACATCGTCAAGGTTACTTCCTCGTCCCTTTGGTGGAGCCCCCGCGCAAGGAATAGACGATCGTGATAAGTACTGCGCCGCCGATCGCCGCAGCCACGGCGATCAGTATCAGGCGATCGGATTCGGCCTTGCTCTCCTGCGTCGCCTGCCGGCCACGGAAGATTCCGTAACGCTCGCTGGGTGCCGCCTCGGTAGCGATGGCCATCTGGCGAATCGCCTCCTCCTCCCGTTCATCAGAAAACAGCAGGTTGATCAGATTGTAGTGCGCCTCCACCAAGGAGGGGTCGAGGCCGACGGCTCCGCGGAACCACTTCTCCGCATCGGCCAGTTTGCCCGCCTTGTAATAGCAGCCACCCATATCCGAAGAAATCCTGGCTTCGGCCTGCGCAGAGATATCATCTCGGCCGCGGGCGCTGATGATGGCAGCATTGAAGTGCTTGATCGCCCGCACGTAGTCCTTGCGGGCGTAGTAGGCCTTGCCGGCGTTCACATGGGCTTCGTAGAACTGCGGATCGGCACGCAGCGCCTGCAGGTAGTACCGCAGAGCTTTTTCGACATCGACCTTCTTGCCGCCCTCACCGAGATGATACTGCCTGCCCTGCAGAAAGTACTGCTGCGCCTGGGTCGGCGTCTGCGCCGGCGTTGCCGTCGCCCACAGCACCAGGAGGAGTCCCAAGGCTGCCGAGATGGTTCGGAAGCGCTCAGCCACGGGTCATTTTCTTGCCGAAGACGGTGACGAACATGGCCATCATGAAGGCGCCGGCAAAGGCGTGGGTGGATGCCAGGTGTCGGGTGAACAAGGTAGGCGGCGTGATCTCGCCGTAGCCGAGCGTGGTGTGGGTGGATGCCAGGTGTCGGGTGAACAAGGTAGGCGGCGTGATCTCGCCGTAGCCGAGCGTGGTGAAGGTGACGACCGTGTAGTAGAGGCAGTTCAGGTACATCTCCACGTTGGCCAGCACCCCCAGGGCCGGATCGAGACGCAGCGGCCCATTCGGCCCATTGACGCCGCAGAGAAAGAAGATGACGGCAACGACGAGATTGAGCGTCATGGCCGAGACGATGACTCGCGGCGGGCTCTCCCCGTAGGCACAGAACACATCGACGAGTTTCGACCAGAAGCGGCCCCCGGAAAACCGCGGCATCAACATGCGCCGCATCTTCATCTCGCGGCTGAAGAATCCCCCAGCCTGTTCGAAGCGCCCGGCGCCGTCGTAGGCCCGTCGCAGGACGCGGTAGATCTCCTCCGCTTCCTCGAAGGACGCCTGCGCCTCGTCAGGACGGCCCTGGCTCTGTGCCTGGTAGGCTTGTGTCTCGTTGATGCAGGGACCGCCCCACTCGACCCGTTCCAGGCGCGTGCCGTCGAAGTTGGCGCCGAGCAGGTTGACCCCGGTCATCACCGACTCGTTGAGGTTGGCACCGGCCAGGTCCGCCTTCGACAGATCGGCTCCGGAGAAGTCCAGATTGTAGAGGCTGGCGCCCTGCAGAGATGCCTTGAACAAGTTGGCCCCGCGCAGGTCACGACTCGGTTTCATGCTCAGCCGCAAACCCTCCAGACGGCCATAGCGCAGGATGAAGCCCTCCATCGACTCGCCTGATTCGGCCCACTCCTGGAGACGACCACGCAGGTCGTCGGTCTCCTTCGATGCCTCCGGGTCATGCCAGAAACACATCTCACCCTCCCCCTCCAGAGGTCCGGGGCAGAGACTGCCGTCGGCGCGGACGAAAGCACAGGTTGCGGGGCTGTCGGGTGTCTCGGTCAAGATCTCGATCCTCAGGCGACGGCGAAAAGCAGGAGGCTGGTCACGAAGAGCGCGGTGGCCACCGCCCACCAGGCTGCCATCGAAGCCGGCCTTTCATCGGTGATGGACTTCATCGGCCGGGGCGACTGGGCCGGCTACAGGCGGGCGCGCCGGTGGTGCAGGAAGGGCGACAGACTGTGGTAGATCGTCCGGATGTGCTGCGGATCGGCCTCGTTGTAGTCGACCAGATGTGACAGGGGCACGTGCTGCACGGCCCGCAAGCTCGGCTCGATGGGAAACTCCAGTTCCGCTTCCACGCGCGCCCGCTCGAAACCGAGGACGCGGACGTAGAAGGCGGGCAGGCAGGCCTCGAAGTCGACGAGACAACAGCGATACCCCCGGCGAGCCAGGGCCTGCACGTCGTCGATCAGTCCGGGCAGAGCATCATGATTGCAGGTGCGACGCGCCTCGAGCAGGCGCCCGCGAAGTTGATGAATCGCCCCGGCGGCCACACTCATCATTCGGGATCCTCCTTCGAGGCCGGCGGATCCCCCATCTCCTCAGCCACCTGCCCGTCCCCCCGGCCGATGACGAGTTTCCATGGATTCTCGGTGAGTTCGCGCACCGCCGCTGACGTGGCGTGCACATTGTCGACCGTCTCATTCAGCTGTGCCTGCTTGCCGACGACGAGGGAATCCACCCGCACCAGCAACAGATCGACGCGCTCCACCACCTGACGCAGGGCCCGCACCGAGCCCTGCACATCCTGGCTCGTGGCCGCCACCAGCGTATCGGTGCGTGCCATCGTCAGCGCCAGCCGGGACATGGTCCGCTCCAGGCTCTGCAGAGACCGTGCCACTCCGGGTTCCATGTCGACGACGACGTGACGACCGGCCAGCAGCAGACTGTCGGCACTGCGCGATACCGTGCCCAGGTCCTCGGCGATCCGGGCAATACTGCCGGTGAGATCACTGAGCCGGTCGCCCAGCTCGGCGTCGTGCAGGGCCTTGCCGGCGCCGCCGAGCTTCTGCGCCGCTTCCCGGATCTTCACCATCAGCGTTTTCATCGTCTCGTCGGACTGCCCGCGGATATGTGCCCCGGGAGGCAGCGGTGGCCCGTCGCCGGCGGTGACGTCAAGATGAACATGGGCCTCGCCCACCAAACCGCTGCCGCGGATCTCGGCAAAGACGCCGGTTGGTACCGGATAGATCTTCTCGATGCCCAGGGTGACGAGGAAGTGGGCCTCCCCCTCTCCCGCCAGCGGGCGGAACTCGATGGCTTCCACCTGCCCGACGACAAACCCGCGCAGCTTGACCTTGGTCGCTTCGCTGATGCCGCCCAGAGTATCGAACTCGGCCACCAGGGGATAACGCTCCGGGCCCAGACGCAGACTGATCAGCAACCAGATGAAGCCGGCCACGGCGACGCTGACGAACAGGCCCACGCCGATCTGCACCGTGGGAGATTCCTGCGGCCGACGGACGACGGACTCAGCCATGGACGGGCTCGGCCAGGGTTTCCCGCTCTCGATCGGTGCTCGTCTCGGGTCGAGAATCAAGCAACTGTCGGACACGATCATCGGTGCTGCCAAGGACCGCGGCACGATCCCCGAGATCTTCGAAGCGCCCGTCCCACATCAGCAGAAAACGATCGGCGGAGTCGAGATAGGGACCCAGGTTTACCGTCGTGACAAGCCGGGTCAGGCCGTTGACGGCTGCCGGCACGGGTCTGTCCGGGAGGGGCGGTACGAAATATGGCTCGTAGGTGAATACGTGTTTGCACAACCGAGACGCCGACCCCGGACTCAGTCCGGCGCAGGGCTCATCGAGGAGCAACAGGAAAGGTTCGCAGACCAGCGCCCGCGCCAGCGAAACATAGATGCGCTCCTCCCGATTGAGGGCGATGGGCCGGGTTCCCGGGGCACCGAGATGGGTGAGCTGGAGATCGTCGAGCACGGCATCAACGCGCACCTGGATCTGGGCCGGCCCCAGCAGGTCCCGGTAGTGGTAGGTCAGCGGCAGGGCCACGTTGGCGCGGATGTCCAGGATCTCGATGAGACCGCCGTCGCGCATGATGCTGCCCATCCTCGGGCGCAGCGCCTGCAACTCGGCCGGGCTCAGTGCCGACATACTGGCGCCGGAGACGAGGACCTCGCCCTGCAGGCTGACCTGCTCGTTGTCCATCCCCGGCAGACCGAGGATGAGGCGGGGCACAAAGGACTTGCCACACCCGGGCAGGCCGGCGATGACGACCGACTCCCCGACGGCCACGGTCAGGCTCGCCCCATCGAGGTACTGGCGGCCATCCACCGCCAGGCTGACCTGCTGCAGTTCGACGCAGTTCATCCGAGTCAGATCCAGTAGAATCCGGCCGAAAGCACGGCACTCGACACGAACACGAAGAACATTGCCTGTATGACACCCGAACGGGCAACCATGGGCACCTCGAAGGGAGCGCGCCTGGCGCGCAGACCGTGATAGCAGGTGAACAGACTGACCACCAGACCGAAAAGGATCCCCTTGCTCAGGCTGATGTAGAGATCGAGAGGCTGCAGCGAATCGGAGATCTGGGCGAGGTAGACGGAGATCGGCATGGTCAACTGCAGACTGGCCACGAGAAACCCGCCCACCAGAGCGACGACATCGAAATACACGATCATGCAGAACATGGCCACCATGGCGCCGATGACACGCGGCGCGATCAGGTAATGGAACACGTCCACCCCCATCGACTCGAGGGCCTCGACCTGACCCGAGATCCGGTTCGTCGCCATCTCGGCGGCCATGGCCGTACCCGATCGGGTGATGACAACCATGGCGGTGATGATGGGCCCCAGCTCGCGGACGATGGAGATGACGAGGATCTTGCCGATCAGTTCTCCCGCCCCAACTCCCTGCAACTGCGGCAACGACTGCACCAGCACCGTCGATCCGAGCAGCAGTGACAACAGGCTGAGAAACGGCAACGCCTCGAGACCGGTGAAATACACCTGCTGCATCGTCACCCGCGCCGAGGCTCGAAAGCCGTTGCGACTGAAGAACCGGGCCAGGGCGACGATGGAACCGAGGGAGAACCTGAGCAACTGCCAGGCATCGAGAGCAGTGCGTATGACCTGCTGCCCGAGGGCCTGGAAGGGGGTCAGGTACGCTCCCATCAGAAGCGGAAGACGACGCCGACCGACATCTCGCTGTAGGTGACCGTGTTCTCCTCCGTTTCGCCGAGCAGATCGCTGACACCGGCCTCATCGGCCAGTTCCTCGAGGGCCCGGTCCTTCACCTTACCCGTCACAGAAAACACCTGGTACTGGCGCAGGTCGAAGCGGGCATCGAGACGCTCGTTCAGGGCGTAGCGCACGCCGGCCCCATAGGAAAAGGCGGAGTTGGTCGACGTTTCCGACAGTGAGTTCAGCGTCGCCTTATCGACATCACCCGCCCCGGGCACGGAAAGTTTTCCGGGCAGGATCGTGATGGCACCATAACCGATACCGATGAAGGGCTTGATCTGACCGACAGGGATATTGAGCAGGACCCGCCCCTCGTAGAAGATCGTCGTCGCCGGCTCGCTGGCGGTGCCACCGATGGTGGCGACTTCGCGATCCGGTCGCGAGATCATCAACGACGTTTCACCACCGAGGATACCGCTCGACTTGCCCCAGCGCAGGCCGATTCCGGGTGCACCTTCAAGGTTGGCGTCCTCATCAAAACCGACAGCGGCGATAAAGGCGGACAGATCGGCACTCGCCGGAGACGTGGTCAGACTGGCAAGGCCGAGGGCCGTGCCCAACAGAACCCGATTCCAGTATCTCATCGACAGGAGTAACTCCTTGTTTGCGTTGCAGTTGTGGAAATCTCTACAAGGGTACTCACGCCCCCCGGTGTTTGGCAAGCCATGGGACGCGTCTATATATGGTCCAAAGACGGGATGTGCAGCGGCAGTGGCAGGATGGTGGCCAGACGACGGCGAACAGTGTCACTGATGCCGCCGTGAGCGCCGAACCGTTCCTCTATGGGCAGACAGCCGAACAGCAGTTCTACAAGCTCTCGCTGATCGAGGCACAGCCGCTGAGGGCGGCCTGACGCGCGGGTCTTCCCCAACTGCAGCGTCGCCTGCTGGCTCGTGCCGTCGACACCTGCCACCTGCAGGATGAACCTGCCGTTGAGGCCGGCGGTGGCCGCCCGGCTCCTCAACTCGGGTAGCAACTGCCGAACGACCCGTTCGACGTCGAGGATCTGCGTCATGCCATCGGCCAGACGTGTCCAGGACGCGCTGACCGGCCCCAGCAGGGACTGTTCGTCTGCATTCGGACCGGCGATGACGGAAAGCCTGCCATGCGCTGACCGGGGCAGCAGTCGTCGGAACAAGGCCAGCACCAGTTCCGGGTCGCCACCGAATTCGTGGATCGAGGCATAGGGGCGATTGACGCGCTGCGCGCCTCCGGCCACGGCATAGGCGAAACGTCGTCCCGCCTCGCAGAACCAGGACTCCTTGCCGTTGCGAACCAGCAGCGGCACCATGTCTTCGAGAGGGCGGACCACACCATAGGAACGGCCCGCCGAGAGGCGTTGGATCCGTCGGCAGAGGCCGACGTCGGGATCCTGGGAAAGACGCTGCAGACGAAGCGCCCGCTCCCCTGCCGAAGGCCTGCCGACAGAGCGCTCCGTCAGCTCGTAGACGACCCGCACCCCGCCGTTCTCCCAGCCCCAGCGGCCATATCGCTGCCGATCCCCTCCCAGTACCGACACGCTCTTTCCCGACCGGCGCATCCGTCGCACAGCCTCATCGAGAAGCCGGCTCATGATGCCCTCTCCCCGGCGTTCCGGATGGGTCCCGACGATGCCGATGCCTCCGGCGCTCAGCCGTGCGACGCCAAGCTTCAGCGTCATGGGATGGATGGCCACGCAGCCGACCAGGTCGCCCAGGTGACGCAGGATCAACAAGCGCCGGACGTGGGCAGTGTCGTCCCGGTAGGCATGGGGATACTGTCGCTGGACGATACGCCGCCCCTTCTGCCCCGGCCGGAACACGAGATCGGTGAACCGCATGGCCTCAGCGAATTCTGACCGTCGTGCAGGACGCGGGCCATCCCACTGTTTCATGCTCAGACTCCTCCGTCGGCTGGTCTGTTTTCCGGGACAGGTGCAATCACGTTCGCGCCCCGGGCGCCGGCAAGGAATCGGGTCGCCGTGCATGTACGAACCACCACACGACGACCGCCTCGACGACGAAGCCGGTCAACAGCGCCGCCAGTCCGCGGGTGGCTCCCGGCATCCAGGCCATGGGAACGAGCACGAGCACCAGCAGTATCGCGGCGATGCGGGCGGGGGCGCTCGGCGCCAGGGCCGCGGTACGGCGCTCGCTCAGAGCCACTCCCTGGAGATAGGCACGGGCGGCAACGGTCAGCGGAAAGAAGGAGAACAGGACGAGGGGCACGTGACAGCGATCGGCAAGGGCGGGGCTCAACGCCAGCAGATCGAGCAGCAGCAGGTCCCGCACGGTGGGAAACCAGAAGGCGATCGCCATGGTCGTGAAGGAGAGGGCCCCGCACAGGCAAGCGAACCGGCGAATCCGTCGCAACCCTGCAGGTCCGTACTCATCAAATACCGGCGGCAGACAACGCAGCTCGTTCAGCCAGCCATAGGGCAGATGGGCGAGAGAGTAGACGACGGCCAGTGCCGCCAGCGCCTGTTCGCCCTCAGTACCGCGAGAGACGAACAGGTTGACCACCGGACGACTCAGCCCCTGAATCGCCATCGTCAGAGCCAGGGGCCAGAAGAAGCGTCCAAGGTAGGCGAAGGTGAGATCGGTGCTGTCCCCATGGTCCGCACCAAGCCTCAGGCCGGGGTGGGCGTAGCGTCTGGCACCCACCCAGAGCACTGTCATATTGGTGATGACCCCGGCGTAGGTCACCAGCAGCGGCAGCGCGATCGGTGTGTCACGCACCAGGGCCGTGGGTACGGCAACGAAGACGGTGAGCAGACTCGCGCCGATGCCGCAGAGCATGCCGGCGCTGACGATCTCGGTGCGCCGCACGCGCATCAGCAGACCGGACAGCCAACGCTGCAGGGCTGCCAGCAGCGGGTACGGGATCAACAGCAGCAAAGCGAAGCGCACGACCTTGCCCAGATCCGGCGAGGTGTTGTGCAGATCTTCGACGACAAAGGTTCCCGCCGGAGTCAGGGCGAGCAGGGCGACGATGGCGCCGAGGAGCAGGCCGCAGGCAGTGACGAAACGCAGCACCTGCCGGGCCTGCTCTCGATGGCGCACCAGAACGAGGGCCAGCTGGCGGACCTGGGACAGCGGACTGGCGAGGAACTCGGCCAGACCCCAGGCCAGGGCAAAGGCGGCGAGGGTTTCGGTGGGCTGCGAGCCACGGGCGATCCCCCCCGCCAGGAACTGCGGCATGAGGCCGGCGATGACCATCGTCACCACCAGGGGCAGCAGGAAGCGGACGAGCCGCAGGTACGGCAGGGCGGCGGTCAAGCCAACGGCAATGTCACGGACGACGGCCGCTCGTCGTCATGGAACAGGCGTGTGCAGGAATGGGCGAAATACGGATAGGCAAAGGTCGTGTTGTAGTTGGCCACCACGAGGCGGAGCCGGTGGCCGGCGGCGATCTGGTAGTGGATCGTGGCTGCCTCGATGTCGATCGCTCGATGGCAGCCTGGTTCGGCGGATTGTGTGCCCACGTGTCCGCGGCTGATCAGCGTCGCTTCGCCTTCGGGTGAGACATCGTACAACTCCCCGTGGACCTGCACCTCGGGCCGATTCGGCAGGATGTGCAGCCGTATCACAGACGACCCGAGAATCGTCAGCTCCTCATCGACAGGATCGCTGTCGAAGACGACCTCCTCGCGGGTTAACGCCGACGACACGCCCGCCATGTCATCGCGCAGAGCCCGGTCCAGACCGTACGTCGGGTCGACGGGAAAGTTGTTGATATTCGACGGCAACGTCGGTCCATCAGGTGCCGTTCCGGTGAGACGGCCGTCGACGCGCAGATGCAGCCGGCGCTGCCCCTCACTGTCAGAGAGGCTCTGCAGACCCACAGGCTCCCAGCCGGGGCGGCGCACCGCCGTGATCGGCGCTTCTTCGAGGATCCCCGTGTCCTCGCCCTTGAGCCAGTGATCGAGCCAGCGATCGACCAGGTCTTCTCGCACCTGCTTCGCCGACTCGTCTTCGATTCCGTCGTGACCGCCGGCGCCGAGGTAGAGCTTCTTCGGTGCCTCCACACGTTCGTACATCTCCACGACCTCGTTGGGCGGCATGCCCACGTCGTGCCAGCCGTGCACGATGAACACCGGGCAGCGGATGCGATCGACGAAGTTCAGCGGCGAACGCTCGTGCATCCAGGCGCGCAGCAGGTCCCACTCCCCGGCCTGCGCCCACTGCCGCGTCAGCTCCTGAAACCCCGCCGTCATGATCCGGCGACGCATCGTGCGCGTGAAGAACCAGCGATTGAGGCAGCCGTGGCGCACGACGAAGGAGGCGAAGTCGGTGAAGATGTTCTCGGGAACGACGGTGGCCACCTGCGGACAGTGGATGGCCGCCATGTAGGCATGCCAGCCCCCCTGCGATGAGCCACAGACGGCCAGTCGTTGTGCGTGCACCGGGCACTCGCGCAGCATCCAGCCCACCACATCCTGCAGGTCGAAGATCTCCCGCGGTCCCATATGAAAGGACAATCCCTCGGAAGCACCCTGGCCGCGTACGCTGTAGGCCACCACCAAGTAACCGCGAGTCGCCAGCTGCCGCGCCCTCGGCAGACAGCTCACCTTGCACCCCGTGTCACCGTGTCCATGGACGAGCAGCACCGACGGCCAGCCACCATCCGGCCGGTCACCGGCGGGTTGGAGCACGGAGGCGTCGAGCCGTACTCCATCGTTCATCAGGAGCCAGCTCTGTGCTTCCGAGAACAGATCCGCGCCCATCGCCGCTGTCACTCCTGACCAAAGGGATAGTCGCCGTCGAAGTCACCCTCCTCGAGAACGCCCAGCAACGACGAGATCTCGCGCTTGTCCTCGGCATCGAGACCGGGACCCGGGGAACGCTCCCCCGTCGAGGTGAGGACACCACGACGACGCAGGACATAACGCACCAGGCTATGGTTTTCCAGGTTGATCAAGGGCAGGATGCGGCGGTGCAGGGCCCTGGCGCTTTCCTCGTCGCCCGCCCACCACAGCTCCGTCACGCGGGCGAGCACATCGCCGAATTCACAGGCCGGCATACAGCCGTCGGCGCCGCGGCGCATCTCGTCCGGCAGGTTCTTGCCGGCGGCGCCGCCAAAGATGGTCTTGATCCGATCACCGGCGGCGACGGCCGTCTCGGTGATGTGGCGTGGGCCGGGCTGCCGTTCCTCCTTCACGTACTCGATGCTCGGCACGTCTTCGATGAGGGCGGCGATCTGGTCTCCCTTCAGCGGCGCATACCCTCCGGCGTTCTGCACCATGATGGGTCCCTCGAAGCAGTCGGCCATACGCTTGTACATGTCGATGGCGACAGCCTGGTTGGTGCGGGCCGGCGCCATGGCGATGATCGAGCCGGCACCGGCGGCCTGTGCGGCGCGCGCGAAGAAGCAGACCTGGGGCACCGAGACACCCGAACAGCCGAAGACGACGGGCAGCTTGCCGTTGACACGCTCCAGCACCGCATCGAGGTTGGCGACCCGTTCGGTTTCGCCGAGGAAATAGAACTCCCCCACCATCACCGGCCAGACGATGCCGTGCTGTCCGGTGTCGCAGCAGAACTGCGCCGCCCGGCACAGGTCTTCGGTGTGGATCTCGAGATCGTCGTCGTACGGCGTGGGCAGCAGCCCGAAAAGCCCTCGCATCCTGGTATCTTCCATCATCCCTTTGCCTCCGTCAGATTGTCCGATGCAAAGTACACAACCCGATGATGACGCGCAGATGGCCGGGATTCCAGCCCTGGTCCTGATCTGCCTGCTGCTGGCGACTCCCGCTCTGGACGCTCAGATCATCTCGACGATCGATGTGCGGGGCAACACGCGGACCCGCAGCGACGTCATTCGGCGGGAGCTGCTTTTCGCGGCGGGAGACTCCCTCGATGCAGCCGTCATCGACGAGACAGAGCGCAACCTGCGCCGCCTGCTCTACCTGGGTCGGGTGACGATCATTACGGAACCGGCGCAGGCGGGATCGGTGAATGTCGTGGTCGAGGTGGGCGATCTCTACGCCCGTGCCCTGTCGCCGCTGTTCTCCGGGGACATCGAGGAGGTCTCCTACGGTGGCGTGGCCGTTGACTTCAACCTGTTCGGTCTGGGCCAGACGGCTCGGATCACCGCCTTCGACGACGCGCGTTCCGGGCGGCGAGTCACAACTCAGTACGGCGATCCACGGCTGGGCGGCACGCGCCTGCGGCTGGCCACGGAAGCCGGCTGGGCGGAAGAAGGTCACACCATCGGACTGTCACTGTCGCAGCCATTCTACTCGCTTGCGGCGCCCTGGGCCTTCGGCCTGTCGGCGAGCAGCCACGGATCCCGCACCCGGCTCTACAGCAGCGGCCGGCTCGCGGCGCTGTACGAGGACCGGTTCGACGCTGCCAGCGGCTGGCTCGTTCGCTCGTATGGGGGTGATGTGAAGATCCGTCCGGGGATCCAGCTCTCTCTCAGCGACCGCACCTTCAGCGCCCGGTCTCCCTTCACCTATCAACCCGGCAACCGGCGCCGGGTCACGCCGAGTCTCGTGCTCACGGTGTGGCAACCGCGGTACTCTACGGCGCGGTTCATCCGCTACCTGGGACCCCAGGAGGATTTCCAGACGGGCAGCTGGCTTACGCTGCGGGCCGGCCTGTCATCGAGCGCTCTCGGCTCGGACCGCGACTACCCTTTCGCTTCCGTATCGGTGTCACCGCGGTTCCAGCTCGAGGGGGGTTGGTATCTGTTCAGCTCGTTCGTGGCGCGTTCGCGCTGGGCCAACGGCGGGTACGAAAGCCTGCTCACCAGCAGTTCCGCCACCCTCTACGGCCGGCTGCTGGATTGGCCGTACCAGCCCGCCCTCGCCGCGCGTCTCGACTTCGACACCCTGAGCCGTCCCGAGGATCTGGGTAGCCAGTACCTGTTGGGCGGCAACAGCGGCCTGCGCGGATACCTGCCGCGACGGTTCGACGGGCGGAGGCGGCTGACTGCCAATGTTGAGCTGCGCCCCCTGATCGTGCATCGCCCCGACTGGGCCCTAGGTGCGGCGCTGTTCGCTGATGCCGGTGGCGCCTGGGACGATGATCCGCGTCTGTATTCCTCTGTCGGAGCGGGACTTCGCCTCGGCCTGCCGCGGATCTACGACACGCCGGTGTTGCGGGCGGACGTGGCTCACGGACTGGGAGCGGGGGTGTGGCAGTTGTCCTTTGGGTTGGGACAGTATTTCTGAAGTTCACAGGTTTCCACTGGGCTGGATCCAGTCCGATCGAAAGCTCTCTCTGAGCCAGATTCAAGTTGGGGGCAACTCCAGCCGATAGACAGAACAGGAGGGATACACCCATGAGAACAACACTCCCCTTCGTACTCGGTCTGCTGCTCACCGTCGGGGGCGTACACAGTCAGGTCGCCCGGCTCTCCGAGCACGCCACGGGCAAGGTTGAGATCGAAGCTGTGCCGGGAGATACGCTACTGATCGATCTGAGCACGAATCTTGGACGTCACAGTGCTTCGGGGGTCACCGTCTTTCTACAGGTACCCGCCGATGGCTTCCGCTTGCTCCATGCAGAGAGCACAGCAGGACCCTTCCTGCCTGGCGATCTGTTTTCGGAGGGCGTCGTCGTGCGCAACGAAGAGGTAGAGGATGGGGCCTCCTACATAGCGGACGGCCACCGACTGCTGGAATTCTCCACCCTTCTCGGTCCGGCCAAGGGGCGGGGCCGCGGCGGCTCAGGCAGCATTGCCTGCTTCCGACTCGTATGCGAGAGACCGACAGCCGGGACCATCAGCATCTATCACAGCCCGGTTCATGAAAGCCGAATCGTACTGGCGGACGGCCGCACCGAGGTGCCCTTCTACATTGCCGAGCCCATAGAGATCGACGTCGATCTCGACACCTCAGTCATGCCCTCTGCGTGGGCCAGGATCAAAGCCCAACGGTAGCGTGCCGCGAGCCGGCAGGAGTCTGATCGGTGCAGACTCACGAGTCGGCCTGGCTCGTCTCCCGATCCGCCACCCGCGACCACACCAGCGCCGCCACGAGGGCGAAGTACACCAGGTAGTAGTAGTTCATGAAGGCATGCTTGCTGAGCAGCGAGGTCACCAGGTAGGCGAAGGCGAGCCCCGCGTAGAAGCGCCAGACCCGGTCGCCGTCGCAGGGTGATTCGCCGCCACCACGGCGCATCCGGAACGTAACAGCTGTGAGGCTGACGACGAGGGCCATGGCCCCCACCCAGTCGGGCAGCGGTGATCCGCCGAGATAGTTGATGTACGCCGAGTAGGTCAGGGCGGTCGGGCGGAACGGCGTGTGCAGGTGGAAGGCGACGACATCGTTCCACAGAGCCCCCGCATCCCACAGCAGGAACACCCCATAGGTCACCGCGCTGGCAGCAAACACCGGTACCAGAAGCGTCCGGTCGATCCGTCGCCACAGCCCCCACAACAGAGGCAGCAGCATCACCATCGTCTGCTTGCATGCGACGACGAAGCCACCCGCCCACAGTGCGGCCGTCGGTCGCCGGCAAGCCAGCAGATACGACATCAGTCCAAGGCAGGGCGAAGACGAACGACATGGGTGCGTAGGGATAGCTGTCGGGCGCGCCACTGGGATAGACCACGTTGTCGGAGTAGAGACTGGTGAAATCGATCTCGTACGGATTCACGCCTGCCAGCAGACTTTGCGCCGCCTGCGACTGGAACACGTACACGTCGATGGCCGGTGCCGGCGTGATGATCGGAGTCAGCAGGAAAAGGACGCCCACCGGCAGAAGGGGCACAGCCAGCAGGATCGCCTGCTGGCTCGCCGTGAACCGATCCCTGACGCGCTGGAAGACGAGCGCCAGTGCGAGAGCGGCGAACACAGCCGTTGCGCCGGTCATCACCTGCAGCGCCGAGTGCCATTCTGCCGGCGAGTTGTGCAGCAGATGACGCCCAGCGTTCGTGCCGAACACGAGGAAGTAGGCGCAGGGCAGCAGGATCAGCCAGAGGGACACGCCCCCCCCGGGTGGCGCTCGAGCCCTGCCAGGGGCCGCGCACGAACAAGGTGAGCATCAGGCCGACGAGAACGAGGGAGAAGCACTCGAGACCGACCTCGTTCAGACTGCCGCGCGAGAAGGTCAGGCCACGCGTGGCCCCCATCACGAGCAGGAGCAGGAGGACGGATCGGTGGGACGCCGGGGGGTGATCGGCGCTCACTTGGGATACTTGGCCCGTATCTCAGCCTTGATCAGCTGCGCCAGAGGCCGCTGCCCG
>PBSR01000242.1 GCA_002726335.1 Gemmatimonadaceae bacterium | reverse complement strand
TCGCCATCGCCAGGGGTTCAGATGCCAGGGCCTCTCGCCGCAGATCCTGAGCCAGTTCCGGTAGACCGGCTTCGCCCGCAGCGGCCAGCCCATAGGCGGCGTTCAGCCGCACCGATTCGGCCGCGTCGTCAAGTGCAGCCGTCAGTGCCGCGATGGCGTCTCCAGCCGAGCCCGAGCGGGCGATGGCATCCGCCGCCCGTGTCCGTTCGGCCGGCGTCCCGGACCGTAGAGAATCGACGGCGCCGCCGATGGCACCGCCATCTCCTGGCCCCGTCGACGTGTCTCCGGCTAACCAGCGGAATACGTCATCACATACGGCACCGTTCTGCTCCCACTCCGCGCCGTCGGCATCACCAGGCTGTGGCTCGGCCGTGCGGGCAAACTGGAACTTCAGCATGTAGCGTTTGCGATCGCTGGTGTTGGCCGTGGCCCGGTGCCAGGTATCGAAGTGCACGATCGACACGGTTCCGGCGGCACCGGTGAGGGCTTCATGATGTTCGGTGGACTGCGTCGAGTCCGGATCGGAGATGGTGCGGTACCACTGATGGCCCGGCATGACCCCCGTCGGTCCCATGTCCCGCGTCGTGTCCTGGGGGTAGTAGAAGGCCATCACCCAACGAAACCGGGGGTGACGCAGGTTGTGATCGAAGACGTAGCAGTCCTTGTGCCAGGTCTGTCCCCGGCCGCCCGGCGGGTTGAGGTGGCAGTGCCGATGCGGGTTCATGATGTAACCGGGGCCCAGCAGGCTCTGCAGGGCGCCAGTCACGGCGGCATCATCGTAGACCTGTTGGATCTCGGGCACGCGGGGCAGGATGTTGTTGCCCACGTTGCCCTCCTTCTCGAATACCTCCTCGAGTTTCGCGTAGATGGTCTGATGGTATTCGTCAGGCAGTCCGGTCTTGATCACTACATGGCCGTCACGGACAAAGCGGGCACGCAGATCGGTGTCGGTGGCAACGGGCTCAGTACTCATCTTTGGTCCTCTGTGTGGCGGGTCGATGCCGCCAACTCTACGAAATCCCGCGTCTCCGTGTGTCAGTCGAAGTCGAACCGGGCCAGACTGCCGCCGATGCGCCAGCCGGCCTGATCGAGACGCCGCGTGACATCGACGCGGAACAGGCCATAGAGGATGAGCGAGGCGCCGAGCTCGTGGTGCCAGCCCCCCGTGGATCTCATCGTAGACCGCAGGGCCGACGACGTGCCGTCGTGCCAGGTACGCCCGGACGCACCGTGAACGACCAGGCCCATGCCCCGGCGCACGAGCCCCCACGCACCGAGATACTCGAAGGGTACCGTGCGAAAGTTGTGTTCCCAGAACAGCGCCGCGTAGCGTGGCCCCTCGTACGGGTGCCCGTGAACCGTGCGAAAGGCGCCGAAAGGCGTGAAGGGACCCATGGCCACGTCGAGAGCGGCGTGGCGCTGAGGCGGTACATCTCCGGTGGATGCGCCCGCCAGCACGCGCAGATCGAGTGTGTTGGGCAGCCAACGACGGGTCCAGAACGTGGGCTGTTGCCAGTCCCAGGTGAATCGCCAGGTGCTGAAGCTGACGTCGCTGCCGAACCAGTCCGTGGCCACCTCTGCCTCCAGAGTGAGCCGGCGGTTGGCAGTGACTCCGAAGGGGGTGTAGTCGTGGCCTAAACGGCCGCCGAGACGGGCAGAGCGAATGTCCCCGTCGAAAACGGGCACGTTCGGGCGCACGTCGTCGAAGGGCAGCAGACCGAAGTCTGCCAGAGCCGACAGCGTCTGCTGGCGCTCGTCGCGCGCCGTGAGCCACAGGAATCCGTTCTCGCGCCAGCCACTCAGTGACAATTCCACTTCCACCATCTCCCGCCAGCCGTAGTCGAAGTAGTCGTCGAGACCGGTCAGCGCCTGGGCGCTGTTGAAGAAGTGGTGATAAAGGTCAGAGTCGTAGCGCCGGGCAACACCTCGTTCGTACTCGACCCGAAAGCCCAGGTCCATCCTGTCCCTGCCCTTGCCATGGACAGGCCGCCCGCCGGCCAGACCTGCTGATCCGGCGACCCGTTCGACCCCTATGCTGTAGCCGACTCTGCCATAGGCTCGCGTGCGCTGGCCCAGCCGGTATTGAGCGCTCCCCCCGGCGTAGACCTCCTCCACTCGATTCGCCCGCACGGCCCCACTGTACTCTGGTAGCCAGTTTCTGTGCTTCGGCTTTGGCTTCGACTTCGATCTGGTGGAATCGGAGCGTGCACTCCCGGAATCGGCTGCCGTCTGCTCCGCCCGCTCGCGGCGTTCCTGGCGTCTTTTTTCCCGCTCTTCGTCCATCTCCTCTTCGGTGGGCAGGAAGCGTGCCCACAACCCCGTGGGGCGGAACTCCTTGTCCAGGTAGCGGGAGCTGTCCAGGCTAGCGTAGGCCGCCACCTCTTCCTCGGTCAGAGGAACGCCGCTGGCGCCCCGGGCGAAAGCGGTGTCCGCCTGCACCCGCGTGCTGTCGACCCGGACGATCGTCTCCTCTTCGTACAGCGAATCGGGCAAGTCGATGTTGACCTCATAGTTCGACATGCGGGTTACACCCCGTACCCCGATCTCAGGGAAGTGCAGACCGAAGGTGCCGATCCGAACCCTCCCCTCGAAGCGATAGTCCACCGCCAGCCACAAACCGTCGAACTGGCGCCATTGCTGGGCAAAACTCCAGGCGAAATCCTCGAACAGTGGCAGCGGCAGAGCCGCCGAGATGATCGATTTGCTCGGCGTCAGTTCCGCCTCGATCAGGGCGAAGTCAACGTCGACGATGGATACACGACCGACGAAGGCTGCTTCTGGCTTGTGTTTGGGGCGCACATCGATGTCGAACACGACACGATCATCTACCAAGCGCCGGCCGATCAGATCGAAATCATACACGTCGAGGGCGTCGGGATGGGTGGGCCCCATCAGATTGTTCTCGATGAAATCGATGTCGTCGTCGTAGAGGTCGACGAACTCCTCGGCTGCCGACAACGTGCCGAAGTCCATGTCCGGGTCATCCATGTTGTCCGTGTGCCGTTGCGACACGACCACCTCCCGATAGCCGCCCTCCCGCTGCCAGTGGACCTCGGACACCACCTCGGCGACGGCGACGATCTCCTCGTCCTTCTTCACCGTCATGCGCGTGTGGGCTTCACTGCGCCAGCTCTGCACCCGGGGGCGCCACTCGGCCTTGCGCCGGATGACCTCGGCCATGATGCGATTGGCCTCGTCGGGGCGCACGATCATTTCAGGGAGTGTGTACGGCGTCACCGGCAGACGAAAGTCGACGCCGGCTGCCGCCTGAGCGGAATCGGTGACCACGTGCTCCCGTGAGGCATAGCCGATATAGCTCACACGAAGTGTCACCGGCAGGTGGCCTACTTCCAGGGTGTAGAAGCCCTCGTCATTGGCGATGGTACCGGTGAACTGCGCCATCACCTGCACCGAGGCCAGTGGCAGGGGCTCGCCGGTTGCGGCATCGATGATGCGCCCGTGCAGAGTGATGCCGCGGGCCCAGACACCGCTGGCGCCACACAGCGTCCCACCTGCAAGGGCCAGCACCATACACCAGCCAATCCGTGACATTCCCCCGCCTGTTCTCGATAATCTCATGGCACAGGTAGTATGTCGGCCACAGGTGGACTTTCACAACCTGCAAGCGGGGCCATCTGCGACATACTACATTATCCGACCTCCACTTGTAGCCCCCAGAATCGAGGCACCATACCCTTCGTCCTGCACCGCCCTGGCGTCGACGATCCGTCGACGCTGACTGAAAGCGACGCTCGTCGGGTCATCCGTTCGAACTTCCCCGACTCGGAGATGCAGAACAACGTCTGGAGCAAGCTGTTGAAGGGAGAGAATGTCTTCGTCCATGAAGGCCAGTTGGAGTGGGTGAGTGACGCCACTGTCTGAGATGACGGTTGGTCTCTTCCTCCGCCATGACTGACCGGTCAGTCACTTCTGTACTCATTCCGCTGAACTGATGCCCAGCGACATCGACCCGGACTCAGATCTGCTGCAGGACCTGCCGACGGCAATCGAGCAAAGGCTCGCCGACCTGCTGACGGCTTGTGAGTCCATCGAGTTGTCCATGGCCTCCGACATCCGGGCTGATGGCCGCTACGGCGACACCTGGCTGGTGGCCACCGACCGGCGACTGCTGTCTCTGGATCCCACCGATCTGAGCGCCCCCCCACGGCAGCTCGAGTTGACCGATGTGCTGGCCATCGAGCTGCGCGACTTTCAGGCCATTGGTGCGCTGCACGTACGCACCGCCGACGGCGGCCTGACCCTGGTTCGTTTCACGCGCAGCCTCATGCGCAAGTTCAACCGCGTGCCGAAGCGGCTCGAGGACCTGGTTCGCCGGGCCCAACCCGGGCGAGACACCGGAGAGCGCATCGCCTCCGGCGGCGCCGATATCGGCGGATCCGCACGGCGCCGCTGTGATCGCTGCGGCCGGGCCATCCCCCGGCGCTTCGGCGTCTGTCCTGCCTGCCTCGAGACGCGGCGGCTGCTGATCCGGTTGCTGAGCTACGCCAAACCGTACTGGGGTTTGGGCGTCCTCAGCCTGAGCCTCATGGTCCTGGCGACCGGCATCGGCCTTACACCGACACTGCTGATGGGTTCCCTCCTCGATGACGTTCTGGCGCCGACGTCAGAGGGAACTGCCCTGCGACCGCTGCTGGCCGACGCAGCCACCCACAGCAGGCTCCTGATTCTCGTCTTTGCCCTGCTCCTGATCCATGTGTCGAGCAACCTGCTGGGCGCGATTCGGCGTTATGTGATGGCCTGGCTCGGACAGCACGTTACTCTCGACCTGCGCAACGAAGTCTACCGGCATCTCAACACGCTGTCTCTGAGCTTCTACAACGACCGTGAGACGGGGCGTGTCATGTCCTCCATCACGCAGGACGTGGGACGCCTGCAGGACTTCATCAGCGATGGCCTGCAGGAGATCATCCGCGACGTTCTGACGATCATCATCATCTGTACCATCCTCTTCGCCATGGACGCCTCCCTCGCCGGCCTGGTGCTGCTGCCGGTGCCGCTGCTCGTGTTCACCACGCTTCGCTTCGGCGGCAAGTTGCACTTCACGTACCGGGCACTTTGGCGTCGCTGGGCGAGCATCAGCGCCCTGCTGGCCGACACCATCCCCGGTGTACGCGTCGTCAAGGCCTTCTCCCAGGAGTCCCGCGAGGTGGGCAAATTCGAGCAGCGGTCCGGTCACCTGCTCGACGGTGAGCTGCGGGCTGCCCGCCTGCAGAGTCTGTTCAGCCCCATCATGGCCTTCGTCACGCGCATCGGCACGCTGGTGATCTGGCTCGTGGGCGGCACCCGTGTTCTCGACGGCGACCTGACTCTGGGGTCCTTCGTCGTCTTCACCGGGTTCATGTGGCAGTTCTACGGTCCGGTGGAAAGCCTCTGTCGTCTCAACCACCGTTTCCAGCGGGCCGGCACATCCGCCGAGCGTGTCTTTGAAACCCTCGACTCACAGCCCGATGTGCGGGATGTCCCCGATGCGTCCATCATGCCGCGCGTCGTCGGTCGTGTCGAGTTTGGTGACGTCACGTTCTCCTACGATGACACCAAGCCCGTGCTCAAGCACATCGATCTTGTCGTCGAGCCGGGCGAGATGATCGGACTGGCCGGCCATTCGGGCGCCGGCAAGAGCACCCTCATCAACCTGATCTGCCGCTTCTACGACGTCTCCAACGGATCGATCCGCATCGACGGGCACGATATCCGCGACGTAGAGCTCAAGTCGCTGCGCGACCAGATCGGTGTCGTCCTGCAGGACCCCTTCCTGTTCAACGGCACCGTGGGAGACAACATCGCCTACGGCAAGCCGGAGGCGAACCTCGATGAGATTGTCGCTGCCGCTCGGGCCGCTCACGCCCACGATTTCCTCATGAACCTGCCCCACGGGTACGACACCATCGTCGGTGAGCGGGGCACCCGGCTGTCGGGGGGAGAACGGCAGCGTGTCTCCATAGCCCGTGCCATCCTGCGGGACCCGCGAATCCTCATCCTCGACGAAGCCACCTCCAGCGTGGACACAGAGACGGAGGTAAAGATCCAGGAAGCTCTCGAGCGGCTGATCCGCGGCCGTACCACCTTCGCCATCGCCCATCGCCTGTCCACCCTCCGTCATGCCAATCGCCTGCTGATTCTCGACAAGGGCGAGATCGCGGAAATCGGTACCCATGACGAACTGATCGAAGCCGACGGCGTCTACGCCCGCCTCGTGCGGATGCAGAGCGAATTGACCCGGCGTAAGATCTGGTGATGAGCGAAATCGATCCCACATACGACCTCATGGACGAGCTGTCCGTTCTCGATCCGGGCACCGCTCGCCTCTGGGTCGACGGGTACGACGAGCTCTGGCTGCAGATCGGCGAGGCCGAAGCCCGCGGACCTCTCGGTGTGCAGCGGGCCTTTCCCCTGACCATGGCGGATGAGTTCGTCTCGCTGAAGGACGGTGACGGGGACGAGATCGCCGTCATCCGTCGGCTCGGAGAACTGGACCCCGACAGTCGTGCTGCCGTCGAGAGCCACCTGTCCTGGTCCTACTTTGCCAGCACGATCGTGAGCGTCTACTCGATTGAAGTTCAGTACCATATCCCCCACTGGGATGTGGAGACCGATCGCGGCCGGCGTGTCTTCGAGTTGTTGAGTTCGCGCCGTGATGTGCGCGCCCTGCCCGGTGGCGGAGCGCTGATCCGTGACGCGGATGGGAATCTCTACGAGATCCCTAATGTCAGCCGCCTGGACGCGGCGAGCCGCGCCATCGTCGAGGACTACGTCTGAGTGGAGGACGCTGACAAGGTCTACCGGCGCGTCACCGCGCGCGCCTACCTCGCCTTCCTGCTCCACTATCTGCGGCCCCACGGCCGGCGTGTCGCCTGGCTGTCCCTGTTCGTCTTCGGTTACGCCGGCGTACGCCTCACGGGACCACAGATCCTCCGCTTCTTCATCGACACGGCACGCGAAGGCGGTGATCTCGACAGCCTGATGGGGGCAGCTGCTCTCTTCGTCGCTGTTGCCCTGGGCCGGCAGATCTGTTTTCTCGGCGGCAGTTACTTCAGCCAGGACGTAGGCTGGCGGACGACGAACCGCATGCGCGGCGAACTGGCCGAGCACTGCCTGCGCCTCGACATGGGTTTCCACGGGCAGCACACGCCCGGAGAGCTGGTGGAACGCGTCGACGGCGACACTGCCACGCTGGCCAATTTTCTCTCCGCCTTCGCCGCCCGCGTCACCAGCGGCCTGCTGCTGTTGCTCGGCGTCCTCGTCCTCGTCTGGCGTGAGGACTGGCTTCTTGGCGCGGCCATGACCCTCTTCTCCGTCATCGCCTTCCTCATCATCAACCTCACACGCAGTATCGCCGTGCCTATCTACGCCGCCGAACGCGAGGGTTTCTCTCGCCTGTACGGCTACATCGAGGAGCGCCTCGGCGGCATCGAGGACGTGCGCACCAACGGGGCCGTCGCCTTCGTGCTGGATCGCTTCTTCAAGGTCAACCGCGACGCCTACGGCCGGGTTCTGCGTTCCGAGATGATGGGTGCCATCCTACGCTCCATCACGATGATCCTGTTTGCCCTGGGTCACGCCATGACGATGGGCATCAGCCTCCTGCTCTACAATCAGAACCCGGATGTGTTCACCATCGGTACGGTGTACCTGGTGTTCGAGTACATGACGCTGCTGCGTATGCCCCTGTTCATGATCACTGAGCAGATCAACGACCTGCAGAAGGCGACTGCCGGACTCAAACGGATCGAAGAGCTGCACCGCATCAAGTCCCGGATCGAAGGTGGTGATACCGATCCTGCAGCCGGCCCTCTGCAGATCGACTTCGACCGGATCAGCTTCGAGTACGCCGACGACAATCCTGTCCTGCGCGACGTCAGCTTCCGCCTGGATCCGGGTCGCACTCTCGGCCTGCTCGGGCGCACCGGCAGCGGCAAGAGCACCCTCACGCGGTTGCTGTTCCGGCTGTACGACGTGCAGGACGGTGAGATCCGCCTGGGAGGCAGCCCCATCCGCGACCTGTCTCTCGACGGCCTGCGGCAGCGCGTCGGCATGGTGACCCAGGACGTGCAGATCTTCCGCGCCACGGTGCGCGAGAACCTGGCTCTCTTCGACGACAGCGTCGACGACGATACGATCCTGCATGCCCTCGGTTCACTTGAGTTGATGGACTGGTTCCGCGACCTGCCTCAGGGCCTCGACACGCAGATCACCGCCGGCGGCCTGTCCGCCGGCGAGTCACAGCTGCTGGCCTTTGCCCGCGTCTTCCTCAAGGATCCCGGGCTCGTCATCCTCGACGAGCCATCGTCGCGCCTGGATCCGGCCACCGAACGGCGCATCGATCGCGCCGTGCACGGACTTCTGCAGGGCCGCACGGGACTCATCATCGCCCACCATCTGGCCACCGTTCAGCGCGTGGACGACATCATGATCCTCGATGATGGCCGCGTCCTCGAACATGGGGAGCGTCGCCTGCTGTCGCAGGATCCGGCATCGCGCTTTTCACAGCTGCTCGCCGTCGGCCTCGAGGACCACACCGCATGACCACCGGTCGCACAGCCTGGCGCCTGGTCCGCTATCGCACGGGCCTGTTCTTCGGAACGATCCTGTTCCGCGGCATCGACGATCTGGCGCCTTTTGCCGTAGGCCTCATCATGAAGGCCTTCTTCGACGTGCTGACGGAGAACGGCGATGCCGGTTTTACCGCCTGGACACTCGTGGCCTTGTTCGTCGTCCTCGAGGTCTCGGATCGTGGGGTTCTGTTCCTGGCGGCCATCATCGGCGCCCGCTGGCGCTTCAGCGTCTACTCTCTGCTGCGCACCAACTTGCTCAAATCGATCCTGGCCCTGCGCAACCCGGGCAAGGTGGCCAACCTGTCCGGCGAGACGACGAATCGCTTCCGGGATGACGCCGAAGCCGTCGTCAGCTACCTCGAGCAGTACATCCATCTGTGGGGCAACCTGATCTTCGCCGGTCTGGCTGTCACCTGGTTGGCCCGGATCGACGTCACCATCACCATCATCACCGCTATACCGGCGATCCTCATCATCACCATCGTCGACATCGCCCGCAAGCACATCGTCCGCTTCCGCGCCGCCCAGCGCACTGCCACCGAGCAGTCGACGAACTTTGCCAACGAGATGTTCCAGTCCGTCCTCGCCCTGCAGGTAGCCGTCGCCGAAGGCGCCGCGGTGGAGCGCTACCGGCGACTCAATGACGCCCGCCGCAAGTCCACCCTCATCGATAACCTTTTCAACCAGGTGCTGGGTTCGGTGAACGTCAACATCGGCCAGCTGGCCACCGGCGCCATCCTCATCATGGTGGCTGAGCGCATGCGCAGCGGTGACTTCAGCGTCGGCGACTTTGTGTTGTTCACGACGTACGTACCTGAGATCGCCCGATCCGGCTCGCTCATCGGCCGCGTCATGGCCTACCACCGTCGCGCCGAGGTCTCCCTGGGACGCCTGTCGCAGACGATCGAGAGCCAATCACCGGCCCCCCTCGTCGAGCCCGGTCCGGTCTATCTGCGCCAGGCGCCACCTCAGATCCCGCCCCCGCCACCGGCGGCCGCGCACCCCCTTGAACGCCTCGAGGTCGAAGGGCTCACCTGCACCTACCCCGATTCGCCGAACGGGGTCCACGACATCGACCTGAGCCTCGACAGCGGCAGCTTCACCGTCGTCACCGGCCGTATCGGCTCGGGCAAAACGACGCTGGTTCGTGCCCTGCTGGGCGTGCTGCCCCTGGATCGTGGGCGCATCCTGTGGAACGACGAACTCGTCGAGGATCCCAGGACCTTCCTCGTGCCGCCGCGCAGCGCCTACACGCCACAGGTACCGCGACTGTTTTCCGAATCCCTGCGAGACAACATCCTTCTCGGCCTGCCGGAAGACGAAGAGGCCGTCGTCGAGGCCGTGAAGATGGGTGTGATGGAGTCCGATATCCCGACCCTGGAGAAGGGCCTGGATACCATCGTAGGCCCTCGTGGTGTGAAGCTGTCGGGTGGCCAGATCCAGCGGGCGGCAGCGGCCCGCATGTTCGTGCGGGAGGCACAGATCTACGTCTTCGACGATCTTTCGTCGGCTCTCGATGTCGACACCGAACGGCTGCTGTGGGACCGTCTGTTTGCGACCCGCAACCAGACCTGCCTCGTCGTCTCCCACCGGCGGCCGGCCCTGCAGCGGGCCGACCGCATCGTCGTGCTCAAGGACGGACGTGTCGAGGCCGTGGGAACGCTGACCGACCTGCTGGAAACCAGCCAGGAGATGCAGCGACTATGGAGGGGAGAGGTGGAGGAGTGAAACGGGAGACCGCCAGGCGGGGTGCTGTCTGCGCCATCTGGTTGAGTGTTGCGTTGACGTCGTGTACCAGCGGTCCGGAGGATCTTGTCGAAGATCTGGGCCATCCGGGACGGCGGGAGGCCGCTCGCCAGCAACTGTTGATCGCCAAGGATCGTGCCGTCGAGCCCTTGCTGACGGCTCTTGCCGAGACCGAGGTAACCGCAGCGCGACCCGAACTGGCCGAAGTTCTGGTGGGACTGCTGGTGCGCACCGGAGACCGTCGCATCGTCGATGATCTGAGCCGGCGGCTGGGGACGGACCGCGATCCGGCGGTACGGTCCCGCATCGCCCGCGCCGCTGGCCTGCACCGGCGTGCGGAGTTCATCGAACCTCTCCTCGAGGCGGGCCTGGCGGATGCCGACGATGACGTGGTGCACCAGACGCTGATCGCCCTCGGTCTGCTGCGAGGACGTCTCGGCCCTGACCAGGACGAAGCCCTGCTGGTTGCCGCCGCCGGCCTGGTCGGCAATCCGCACAAAGGCGTCCGCACGGAGGCACGGATTCTCGCCGAGGCACGGGTGGCCGAACTCGTCGAACAGGGACGGGCGCGATCGGTACAGGCGGAGATGGCGGCGGCGGAGTCGCTCTACCAGGAGGCAGTGACCATCGTACCCGACAACAAGTACGCCAACTACCGGCTGGCCAGGCTGCGCTATGACCGTGGCGAATCGACTGCCGGCCTGTCCATGCTCCGCGAGCATGGCATGCTTCTCGATGTTCCGCGCCTGACCGAACCGCCACAGATCGACGGTCACCTCGACGAGGAGCTATGGACCGGCGCCGCCCACGCGTCCGGCTTCTTCAGCTTCGTGAATCAGCACAAGGCAGCCATCCCCTCCGGCGTCGACACCGATATCTACGTGACCTGGGACGACAAGGCGTTGTACATGGGCTTCCGGGGGCACGACGAGGACCCGGCGGGCCTCAAGGCATACATCCTGAATGAGGACGAGGACCTGTGGAACGACGACATCGTCGAGATCTACCTGGACGCCGACCTCGACCACCAGAGCTACGTACACATGGGAATCAACAGCATCGGCGTCAAAGCCGATGCCTGGCATCCCAAGGGACTCGGAGACCAGGATGAGGAGTGGGACGCCGACATCGACATCGGGGCCCGTGTGGGGGCAGCGGAATGGACCCTCGAACTGGCCCTGAACTTCGACGGGCTACACCTGCCGAAGCCGTCTCCCGGCCAGGTCTGGGGCTTCAACTTCGTGCGCACCCACCGCGGTTCGGAGTACAGTCAGTGGGTGCGTACGTTCGGCTCGGGCGGCCATAGCCCAGACGACTTCGGCTTCCTCGTATTCAAGTAGAATACAGGAAAACCCAGGAGCACCAGATGAAGATCACCGCCCTGAAGTGCACCGTTCTCGGCAACAACGTCGTGTTGCGCATCGCCACCGACGAAAGCATCAGCGGCTACTCGCAGGCCGAGACCTCAAAGACCGGCTACCTGAGACCCCACGTCATGTTCTACGAGGACAAGATCCTCGGCAAGGATCCCCGCGACGTGGAACGTGTCATGATGGGCATCCGCCGCCTCGGCGCCTTCAAGCCCTGGGGAGCCGCCGTCAGCTCCATCGAGATGGCCCTGTGGGATATCGCCGGACAGGCGGCTGGTGTCCCCGTCCATCGCCTGCTGGGCGGCAAGGTCCGCGACCGTGTCTGTGTCTACAACGGCAACGTCCGCTTCTCCATGGAAGGCCGCACCGACCCGCAGGCCCACGCTGACAACATGCAGAAGATGATCGACCGGCCGGAGAAGTTCTGCTTCATCAAGCAGGGCGTCGCCTTTCACAGCAACATGGCCCGCACCATCGACGGCTTCTCCTACCAGCCGCCGCAGCCCGGTGGCCACCACCCCAACCGTGGCCTGATGACGGCGAAAGGCTTCTCACATCTGATGGCCTGCATCGAAGCCATGCGCGAGGTCTGCGGTGAGAACGTGGGCCTGGCTCTCGACTGCGGCCCGGGCATGGTTGTTCCCGATGCCATCAAGCTGGCCAGAGCCTGCGAGGATCTCGACGTGATGTGGCTGGAGGACATGATCACCGGCGACTACACGCCCTACGTGCAGGCCGATCTCTACCGTGAGGTGACGCAGAGCTCGTCGACCAGCATCCATACGGGCGAACAGATGTACCTGCGGCAGAACTTCATCGACCTCATCGAGAAACGCGCCGTCGACGTCATCGGCCCCGATCCGGCCGACATCGGCGGTATTGCCGAGCTCAAGTGGGTGGCCGAGTACGCCGATCTGCACGGCATCCTCATGGCCCCCCACGGCACGGGGGACGGCCTGCTCGGGCTGGCGGCGCTGGTCCAGGTCTGCGCCACGCTGCCCTCCAACTACGTGGCCTTCGAATACCCCACGGGCAACACCGAGTGGTGGTATGACATAGTCGAGGGATTGCCCGACCCCATCGTCGTCGACAGCCACATCGAGGTCTGGGACCGCCCTGGCATGGGGGTCACCTTCCGCGTCGACGAGGCGAAGAAGCACCTGCCCGAGGAGGATAGGGGCTTCTTCGACTGAAGCCCGGTCACCCGGGCAGATCGATGGGATAGTTCCCCCACTCGTCCCGGCAGCGCTTCATCTCGAGAATGTTCTCGGCCTTGGCGTCTACCGCTAATGAGTGGGTCGAGCCCATGATGAAGCCGCCCCCCGGCGCCGCATGTCCGAAGGCGTAGCGGGCGTCGTTGCGGATGTCCTCGACACTGCCTGAGATGATGTGCTCGTGCCATATCCCGCCCCAGAGGCATATCCGCTCACCCACCCGCTCCTTCAGTTTCCCAATATCCATTCCCGCGGTACCCTGAATCGCCTCGTACGCGTCATACACTTCGGCCAGTTCCTCGATGATCGGCCACGTATGTCCGCAACAGTGCTTGAGCACCTGCAGCCCGTGCCGGTGGGCGGCCTCGACATGCGCCTTGTGCCATGGGTACACCATCCGGCGATAGATCTCCGGGCTGGCCATCAGCCCGGTGCTGCTGCCGAGGTCACCGCACGGCATGATCCCGTCCACCCCGAGTCGGGCGAAGAGCCCCACCTCGCGCACCATCTGCTTGCCCCGCAACTCGGCGATCTTCTCGCAGATTTCGGGCTGGAGCACGAGGCTCATCCAGGATTCCTCCTCTGTTGCCCCGAAGCCAGGAAAGGACAGGTCACCACACGTCAGCATGATGAAGTGGGTCTCCTTCATCTCGGCCACCGCGTGGTGGACCAGTTCCCAGCGGGAGTCGTCCGGGTCGCCCGCTGGCTCCTCCTCCAGTCGGTCGATCTGCTCCTGCAGGCCCTCCACGGTGGGCGCCACGTAGTTCTCCGTGTTCCTCTCAAAGGGCATCAAGTCGTGCGTCGTCGAGGAGACGCGAAAGAGAGTCCCGGCATCGTCCCGATAGGTCGCCTCGTCCAGCTGCTCCATCGCCTTGGGGTGATGCCCCCTGGGTGGCACGCCGCCGATGAAGACGATGTCCATCTCGAGCGCCCGGATCAGGTCCAGCCGGTCGCGCTTGTAGCTCTCCACCACCTCGTCGCGCCGTCCGTCCCAGTAGGCCTGCGTCTCCTTCATCTTGGCCTGCACGAAGGTCTCACGCCCGAGGATATCCTCGTAGACATTGTAGTCGATGGAGTGTTCGCCCCAGGGGAGACGATCCCCCTCCCTGTGCTCCAGAGCTGCTAGAACGCGTTCTCTCGGTAACATCGACTTCCTCCCTCGCTGGATCCTTGCAGCAGTCCCCTCGCCTACAGGTCGCGCCGAACCGGGGCCTTGGGGTTTATGGCCACGGCACACTCAGTGTCGATGCTGAATATCTCGGCATGCTCTAGCTCAACCTGAATTCTCAGCCACTGACTGCCTGCGACAATCTCCCGGAAGGCCACCCCGTCTCCCCACACGACATCAGCACTCAGGTGGTCGCCCTGGATCTCGCGGCAATCCGCATAGGTACAGCCTGGCAACGGACGATAGCCGGTGTCGCAGAGTTGTACGCGCACACCGCCCAGTGGCGCGTTGACGTTGATCGTGATCTCGGGGCGATCGAGGCGCAGACACTCCGTCGTGATCTCTCCCCGGCCACGGTCAGAGACCAGCCCCACGAAGCCATGCTTTCTCAGGGTCCCCGAAAGCAGCACGGCGCTCTGCTTGCCGCTCTCGATGATGCGGGGGATCGCGTGATGCTCTTCCACCCGGGCGACGGCATAGACGATCGTGTCCGCCTCACGCTCGACCATGGCCGTGCCATACATCGATCCGGCGCCGAAACAGCCCGGCTCTCTGCGCGGCATCGCCACCGTGTGCGTACGGTTCCACAGATCACCGTCGTAGGAGTAGGCGTATTCGGTGGTAACCGGTCCGCCCATGATGTCGTTGTACGGCATGTGCTGCAGCCACAGAAACCCGACGAACAGTCCGGCCGACGGCATGTAGAACTGCGGCATGCCGTAGAAATGTGTCGACGGAGGGTCGATGGGTGACGGATGCAGCACCGGGTGCGGCGCCGTCCACTCCGTCAGGTCGGCGCTCTCCACCTGGAACACCCGGCGCTCGCCCCACCGCCGTCGAATCGTGATCTGGTAGCGGTTCTTGATCGGATTGTAGACGAGACAATTGCAGGTGTCACTGTGATGGGGCAGAAACTCAGCACCCGGAATCACGTTCCAGGTACGCCCGTCAGCAGAATCGAGCAGGACGGACGGCACCTCCACCAGACCCGAACCCGTCGGATCACGCAGGATGGGCGAATTCGTCGTCAGGTAGCGGCCTTCCTGGGTGTCCGGGTTGGTATCCCGTACCACCCACCAGCCGGCAGGTTTGGGTGAGCCGGACAGCAACACGTGCTCGGGCAGTCCATCCGGCGCGACCCCGGTAGGCATCGGTTCCCAGGTGAATCCATCGTCACTTGTTGCCATACAGACGATGGTCGAACCATGTTCGTCGCTGGTCTCTTCGCCGGAGAGGCATACATAGTACAGATAGTACCCCCCTCCCGGGGCTGCCACGACGCTCGCATAACCCATACCGTAGGGTGAACTGCGATCGGTATAGGCGAACTCCTCCTGCCACTGCGGCGTGTGGAACCGACGCTCCACGTGGGCACCACGATGAATGAGAAAATCGTCGAAGAAGAGGATCGATTTCAAAATGACTCCATCGGTTGTCTGTTTGTGTGAGTTAATGCCTCAGTCGGCCTGCGGGCCAGTCTCTGCTTGACCAGGGCCCGGCAGGATCACGAATATGACGCCCTGTCCATTGGACTGGGAGGCATTTCATGAGCGAACCCGTATCACGGGCCGATGTCGTCGAGTTTCTCGCCGGACGCAGCCCCGTCGCTGTCGGTCAGGCAGCTTGGGCGAACGGCACCATGCCGATGGCGATCTCCAGTTATTTCACCCCGGACCATCCACCCCTGGACCTGATCACCTCGGTGCGCGGTGTCCTGCTGCGGGACGACCAGGTCTGTGTGGTGGAGAGCTCAGACGGCACCTTCCACCTGACGCCCGGTGGGCGCCGCGAGATCGGCGAGACGCTGGAGCAGACCCTGCGACGCGAGATTCTCGAGGAGACCGGCTGGTCCATCGCCCCGCCGCATCGGCTCGGGTTCATGCACTTCCACCACCTGGTGCCCGCGCCGGCAGGCCACCCCTATGCCCACCCCGACTTTTTTCAGCTGATCTACGCCACCTTGGCTCTCGAGCACCACCCAGAGGCGCAGGAGACGGAGAGCGAGTGGGAGGTGAGCTCCGTGTTACGCCCCGTGGGCGAATCTGCCGAATTCGACGTGACCCCGTCGGATCTGGCCTTTCTGGCCGAGGCATGCAAAGTGACCCGCGGGGCTTGACTCAGGCTCCCCCGTTTGACATACTCGGGGAGGAATCAAGCCCATCAGGAGGTAATTGCCCCATGCAGAATCTTCGTAAATCGGTCTTCGGTGCCATTCTCGGTGTGTCCCTGGCTGTCGGCCTGGGTGTCGGCGCCACGCAGTTGCACGCCAGTATCACCGCCGCTGAGGCAGTTGACTGTGACAGCGCCAAGGTCTGCCCCGTTGAGGCGGCAGCCGCCTGCCCGACGGAAAAGGCGTCGTCCTGTCCCACCAGCAAGGACGCCAGCATTTAGGGTAACAGGCCAGATACAGACGAAAGCCCCCGGATCTCTCTGGATCCGGGGGCTTTTCTCGTTAAGCCCCCTCAACAGATGAGAATCCCCAGATTGCGCCCACACCATCTCCTGATTCTGTGTACGGCGATGGCATGCCAGTCCGTATGGCCCCCGGCTGCACTGCTGGCTCAGCAGACGCCGGCCATCGCCGCCGCCAGAGTCCACAGCACACCACCGAAGATCGACGGCAACCTCGATGACGCGGTCTGGGAGCAGGCCACAGTCGTCACCTCCTTCCTGCAGCGTGATCCCGTGGAGGGCGCCCCTGCCTCCGAGCGCACCGAGGTCCGCCTCCTGTTCGACGACGAGCAGCTCTACGTCGCTTTCCGTTGCCTGGAGTCTGAACCCGACCGGATCGTGGCCAGCCACATGCGCCGCGACGCCGACCTGGGCGATGACGACAACGTCGTGCTCGTGTTGGACACCTACAACGATGGCCGCAGTGGCTTCTATTTCGGTACCAATCCTTACGGCGCCCAGCGCGAAGCCAGACTCTCCAACGAAGGGCGCAACAGCAACGAAGCCTGGGACTGTGTCTGGGCCTGCAAGGCGAGGCGGGACAGTGCTGGCTGGAGCGCTGAGATGGCCATCCCCTTCGACCAGCTGCGCTACGCCGAACAGGACGAGACCGTGTGGGGTATCAACCTGGGGCGCACGATCCGGCGCAAGAATGAAGAGGTCTTTCTGTCCCCCTCCCCTCAGGAGTACGGCTTCGGCGGCGCCTACCGGACGTCGAGACTGGCGACGTTGCATGGCCTGGGAGCCCTGCGGGCGACCACGCCCTTCGAGATCGTGCCCTATGCGCAGACGGCGAGCGAGCGCGATCTGTCCGCCCTCGATACCGGTGTGAGCAACGAATTCAACTCCGGATTCGACCTCAAGTACGGCCTCACGCCCAGCCTCACCAGCGACTTCACCTACAAGACCGACTTCGGTCAGGTGGAAGCCGATCAGGAGCAGGTCAACCTCACGCGTTTCAGCCTGTTCTTCCCGGAAAAGCGCGGCTTCTTCCTCGAGGGCGCCAGCGTCTTCGACTTCGGTGAGCGTGTGTCCCGTCGAGGCGGCAGCATCAGCCCTGCGACGCTGCTGTTCTACAGCCGTCGGATCGGTATCCAGGACGGACATGACCTGCCCGTGCTCTTCGGCAGCAAGGTCACCGGCCGCCTCGGGGCCTGGGAACTCGGGCTGCTCAATATGACCACCGAAGCGGCCACCTTCGTCGACGAGGAGGAGGAAGAACGCTTCGTCACGGACTCGGGCCTGCTGCTCGACGACGAGGATGACCGGTTGGCCGGGAGCATCATCCTCGACACGGTCGACGTGGACGTGCTGGACACGCTGGATGCGAAACGCGCCAACTTCTCCGTCATCCGTGTGCGACGCGATGTATTGGCCAGATCCAGTGTTGGCATCATCGCGCTGAATCGCGATCCGGGCGAGGAGAGTGGCTACAATCGCGCCCTTGGCGCCGACATGAACCTGTCACTCCTCGATGCGGCCCTCAACGTCCGCAGCTTTCTTGCCCGTACCTGGTCTCCCGATCTGGAGGGTGAGGACATGGCGGGCCTGGTCTCCCTCGAACATCGTGCCGGTGATACGGAGACGCAGCTGTCCTATCTGGACGTGCAGGAGAACTTCAATCCGGAGATCGGCTTCGTACCTCGCGACGACAGCCGGCGCATCAAGACCGCCTTCCGCTACCGGCCCCGCCCCTCCACCCCCTGGATCCGCCAGCTGTCCTTCGGTCCACGGTTGACCTACCTGATGGACCAGGGCGGCACGCTGCAGTCGCGCGATCTGGAATTCTCCTTCTTCACCAACCTCGAGGTGGGAGACTGGATCGGCCTGCGACTGCGTGACCGCTTCGAACGGCTCGACGAACCCTTCGACATCCACGAGGAGATCGAAGTACCGGCCGGAGACCATCGGTTCACCAGCATCGGACTCAATCTCTTCCCCAACGACTCGCGGCGTATCTCCGGTGACGCCTCGGCGGAGACCGGCCAGTTCTTCAACGGCACGCGGCATCGCCTCTCGACCGGCGTCGGCCTCAAGGTCAACGGCCGCCTGACGGTTGAGACCGACTACGAAGTCAACCGCGTCAATCTGCCCGCCGGAGATTTCACGACGAATCGCCTGAGCAACCGCCTGCTCTACTCCTTCTCCCCCGACTTCTTCGTCCGCGGGCTGGTGCAGTGGAACAGCAAGGACGAACTGGTGGGTGGCAACTTCCTGCTCAACTACCGTTACCGGCCAGGCAGCGACCTGTTCCTGGTCTACAACCAGGCCTGGGACACGGAGGGCTCACTGCATCAGCGCAGCCGCTCCCTGCAGGTCAAGGTGGCCCACTTCTGGAACCGATGAATAGGTGAGGAACCCATGAATATCGCCGTGTTTGGTGCCGCCGGCTGGGTCGGTCGCGCGGTCCTTGAGAACCTGCGGAACCGCCATCACGTGCGCGCCATCGACTACGCCGAGACCGCCTGGGAGGGACTCAGCGATCTCGACGGGGATTGGCAGGGCGACGACACCGTCCACGGCGACATCGCTGACTACGCCAGCGTCGACGCGGCGTTGGCGGGTATCGATGCCGTCATCCATACCGCCGTACTCGGGGGTCAGCGAGGCGGCTACGGCATCGACAGTGACGCGCCCTGGCTGATCAATCTGAAGGGACTGTGGAACGTCCTCGAGGCGGCACGTGAACGGGACATCGGCCGCGTCGTGCACGTGGGCTCCTGCCAGGTGGAACATCCGGCGGGCGAGTTCTTCGATGCTGACAGGCGTCGTCCCGATGGCGGCCTGTACGCCGTCACCAAGCGACTGCAGGAGGAGATGTGCCGCCAGTTCCACGATGCCCACGGCATGTCCCTCGTCGTGCTTCGCCCCTGCTCCATCGTCGACAGCCGTCTGGGGCTGAGCAAGTACCGCAAACCGCTGGCTGGCAACTGGAGCACGGGCTGGGTCTGCCGCCACGATCTGGCCGAAGCCTGTCGTCTGGCCGCCGAAATCCAGGGCCTCGGCTTCGAGGTGCTGCACACCGCCGGCCCGAAAGAGGCCGAGGCGTTCTGCAACGTCGTCCGCACTCGAGAGGTCCTGGGGATGGAGTTTCGCGGCGATCTCGATCAGTACAGGTAAAGCCGATCGCCGCACGGCTTGTGGAATCCCGCCCACCTTGTCATCTTGGCAGGGTGAGACGCACTCTCCTGCTCGCCTTCGTGCTCCTGCTGCCGGCCCTTCCGGCGCTGGCCCTGTCCGCCGACATCAATCGGGACGGCGTCGTTGACTTCGACGACTTCTTCCTCTTCGGTGATCAGTTCGGCCAGTCCGGGGACCCCGACCTGGCCGACACCATCGTCGTCGTCGTCCGCGATACGATCGTCGTCGCCGCCGACACGCTGGTCCTGACCGACACGGTCACTCTGACCTTTGTTGACACAGTCTATGTCGATCCCGCCGACACGGTCACACGCAGCGGCACACCTGTCGCCTTCGCCGACCCCGCGGTGGAATTCGCCCTGCGCACCCTCGTGGGCGTCGCCGAGGGAGACCTGCTCACCGGGGACGTGGCAAATATCCAGACGCTCAATCTGAGCGGTCTGAACATCTCACTGCTGGACGGCCTCGAACACTTCACGTCCCTGACGACTCTGTCCCTGACAGACAATCTCATCGTCGACGTAAGTCCGCTGCAGGACCTGCGAACCTGGTGTCGGTGACCCTGGCCAGCAATCAGGTGCGGGACATCGAGCCGCTGGTCGACAACGCCGCCCTGACCACGGGCAGCAGCATCATCCTGGCCGGCAATCCTCTCAGCGTGCTGTCGCGCACGACGCACGTGCGGACCCTCCAGGACCGCGGTGCCACCGTCACCGCCGACGCTTTCGTCGTCAC
This sequence comes from Gemmatimonadaceae bacterium, assembly GCA_002726335.1. The sequence continues at coordinate 14,143 of PBSR01000242.1, read as the reverse complement.
CTTTGCCGATTCGCTTCTGGGGGTGGCGGTCCGTTCGGCTCTGCAGCAACCGACGGGCGACCTGCTGCACCTCGACCTCGAGACGATCACCACCCTCGACGTCGCTGCCGACAGCATCGCCGACCTGTCAGGTATGGAATTCATGCGCGGCCTCGTCGACCTCGATCTGCGGTCCACACAAATCACGAGCATCTCTCAGTTGTCGAGCCTGAAGAAGCTGGAAGTCCTCGACATCAGCGACAACTCGATCGGCAGCTTCTCGCCTCTGGCCGGGGCCACCGCCCTGCGAAATCTCGACCTGGAGAACACCGGCCTTACCAGCGTAACCCACCTGACGGGGCTGACTTCGATGGAGATTCTCTTCCTCAACATCAATTCCATCGATGACATCTCAGGGCTGTCCGGCCTTACCGCCATGCAGCAGCTGAACCTGCGCGACAACGACATCACCGATCTGTCCGTTCTGCTCGACATGACCGACCTCACCGACGTCTGGCTCGAGGGCAACGATCTCGATGACGACGCCAGCGACACGGTGATCTCGGCGTTGATCGACCGCGGGGCCTTCGTCCGTTTCTGACCGTCAGAGTTTGAGCAGCAGGGGGGTGATCATACCGACCATCGACACCCACATGATCACGACAATACCGAGGACCCAGCGGATCTGTCCGGCCAGGCGTGCCTCGGAGCGCTCGATGCGGTCGTCCAGACGCACGATCCGGTCGTCCAGGCGCCGTATGTCCTGTCGGACGTCCAGCAGATCTTCGCGCAGGTAGGTGAAACCCCAGTGCATGTCGTCCGGTGGCTGTGATGTCGGCGTAAGAGGCTTATCGGCCATCTGTGTGTCTCCGCGTAGTATACGACTCGGCCTGCCGACGGCAAGCCGATCGTGATCCACGCAAGCGGTGTACCAGCCGAGTCTACAGAGGCCAGCCACGTTCCACGCGCTGGACTGTGACCTCTACCGCACCCACGGGTGTGGCCCGCAGCACCCGGTGCTACATCCTCGACTTCGACAACGGCACGAACCCCGCCTCCATGGAGGAGACACGTTTCGGGTCATCGCCCCGCAGATCTCCCCTGCCCTCCAGGACGGCCTTCAGGTTGGTCAGGAAGAAGATCCAGCAGGGGCGACAGTTGAGGTGACCCGACACCCGGCCGCCTGCCGTATCCGCAATGTCTGACTGGACCAGGTGCGGTTCGGTCTGACCTTCCACAGCAGTCAGGCTCACCGACACGTTCATGTCACCGAAGGTGAACTCGATTCTCCGATCTCATTCCACCTTGATGATCGTGCCATTTCGTCCTGGCGGCGTCATTCCTGTCGATCATCGAGCCTAATGCAATTCTCTGAAATGAACCCGGTCAAGCCCGGCTTGCCAATCGCACACAAGAAGGGTCGCCGGGACCCCGGCGACCCTTTTGAATGCCAGCACATGCCGGCTAGACGTTCAGCCTTAGAACTTGTAGAAAACGGTACCCCTTGCCTGAATGTTCGGATCCGGCCCGTCCGGCAGCCCGACATAGAGGTTGGGCATGATGTGCACGTTCTTCGCCGCCACGTAGTCGAGACCCGCGATGATCAACAGGTCGGTAGTGTCGTCACTGTCGTCACTCACCGCGTCCAGGCGACCGAAAGCATTCCACTTCTCGGTGACGGGAAGGTGACTGAAGATCGAAGCTCCAGCGATGGTCACGTCATCACCATCGGCAGCGGCCGACTGGTTGATGCGCATGAAGGGCTCGATGCCAAGCGTGAGATCACCAAGGCTGAGACCCGCAAAACCCGCGACTGTCAGCTGGTTCTGGTCAGCCGGCCGCATGTTGTAGTCGGCGTAGCCGACCAGCTTGAGCCCGTCGCTGACCTTGAAGCTGAGCTGCCCATAGGCCTTCTTGCCGTGGTCGTCCTCCGGCTTCTGTCCGGGACCGTTCCCGATCATGACGTGGTACCCCAGGTTGCCGGCGCCACCCTTGAGCCCAATTCCGAGATCGGCGGACGAGCCGATCTTGTTGAGATCCATGACGGTCTTCTCGATCGAGCGATAGCCCCAGGCTTTCTCAGAGGCACTCCAGGTCGGCGTGCCGGAGAGGCCGATGTAGAGATCAGATTCGCCGATGGCATCGGCCCACTTCAGGTAGCCGTGCTTGACGAAGGGGACCATCTTCGATCCGCTGCTGAAGCCCGCGTCCTTTGCTTCCAGCCGGTAGCGGATCGAGAACTGCTCCGCGATCTGGTTCTCGTAGGTGAAGTACACTCGGCGCAGCTGAAATGCATTGCGTTTCTGCGGCAGCTTGGCGTCGGCATCGTCGGCGCTGACCACCCAGTAATAGTCACCGAACATATAGCCCTTGACCTTGCCTTCGGCGGTGGCACTGCCGACCCATCCGGCCAGCACCGCCGCGGCAATGATCAGCATCGATCTTCCTCGCATGATTCCTCTCCCTGTGACGTTCAACAGATGGATGATAGGTGTGCGTTGCTTGCCGAGCCACGCGATGTCGAAGGGGCCGGATCGGCAGGTCCCTGTTGAGCATCCTGCAGGGCGCAGAGCCAGCTCAGGATCTGTGCCAACCCATCGTACACCGGATGGATACCTGCCCGTGTCACGGCATCGGCGAACCGGGGGAGCCAGAGTCTGAGATGTTCCCGCCAGAAGCAGACCTGACGTTCCGCCCATGATGAATCTCCTGTGGCCGCCTCGTTGAAGGCGAGGAAATACATGAACTCGAGCTCATGGGTCACGTGGTCCGGGGCATCCAGCAGCTTCTCACCGGGGGCCAGGCCGGCATCCGCATAGGCCCGCGCCGCATACTGACTGACAGCACCCATCAGCTGTGGTTCGCTCTCGAGATAGAACGAGGCCCATGGCGCGACCAGGAGCTCGAAGGGACCGAGGAAGGCTCTGGCGTGGGCCACCGCCACCGGCTCACGAGAATCGAGATGGTCAGCGATCAGTCCCGCCAGCCGGCTGCCGAGATCGGGCAGAGGGTCCGGCAGGCCGGACAGGCCGGAATCAACCAGATCGGGCTGGCGACAACACCGAGGCATAGGCAAAGCGGATCGTCTCCGATTGCTGATCTGCGCTCTCCGGTGCGTGTTCAGCGAGGTGTTCCGACTCCAGGCGGACCTCGACCTCCCGTTCCGGGTGGTTCCCGCACGCCGCGAACGCGGCGAGGACGATGCCGAAGATCGCTGTGAGTCTCATTCATCACTCCCCTGCCATCCAGTGGTGCCAGAGGTGAGGGACGATCTGCCAGAGCCCGATCCCTACCTTTCTGATACCATAGCCACTTGACGGTCAAAGACCAACCATTGTAACGGCGGGCCGGCGTTGGAGAACGGCAAGCCGGCAACACGCCGCGGCCCTTGCCATTCCCCGATGCTGCTGCACCTTTGGTAAGCGAGAACCCATCCGACACAGGAGAGAATCGAACGTGGCAGCAGCAGAATCACTCGAACAGAAACTGCAGTCCTGGAAGAACCCGGTGGACATGCTGCGCCAGGCGCCCACCGGCCCCTATGTCTTCCCCATCTCTCCCGAGTTCAGTAACTGGCGCGACGAACAGGAGGCGTGGAACAGGACGGCCGTCCTCTTCGATCTGTCCAGACACATGACCGATATCTACTTCGAAGGTCCGGATCTGATGCGCCTGCTCTCGGATCTGGCCGTCAACAGCATGAGCAACTTCGCTCCTGACAAGGCAAAGCAGATCGTCTGCTGCAACGAAGAGGGGTATGTCATCGGTGATGCCATCCTCTTCGGCCTGGCCAAGGACAAGGTCAACATCAGCGGCCGGCCGTCGATTCCCAACTGGGTGGCCTACCACGCCGAAACCGGCGACTATGATGTCACCGTGTCACGGGATTTGCGAGCCCTGCAGAACGCGGGTGAGCGGCAGACGTATCGGTTCCAGGTGCAGGGCCCGAATGCGGCCGCCATCCTCGCGGCGGCCACGGGAGGGCCATTGCCGAAGATCAAGTTCTTCAACATTGGCAGGCTCGACATCGCCGGCAGGCAGGTGAACGCCCTCAACCACGGCATGGCGCGCACCCAGGGCCTGGAACTGTGGGGGCCGGCATCGGACGCCGAAGTCGTGCGCGCTGCCATCCTCGAGGCCGGTGAGGCCTTTGGCCTCAAACAGGCCGGCGCCCGGGCCTACTCCACCGTCTCGCCGGAGTCAGGTTGGATCCCCTCGCCCATGCCTGCCATCTTCTCGGCTTCGATGAAGCCCTACCGTGAATGGCTTCCCGCCGACGGCTTCGAGGCGAACGCCTCGCTTGGTGGCAGCTTCTATTCCGACAACATCGAGGATTACTACCAGACGCCCTGGGATCTGGGTTACGGACGGCACGTGAAGTTTGACCATGATTTCATCGGTCGGGAAGCCCTCGAGAAGATGGCCGATCAGCCCCATCGCTCGAAGGTCTGGCTGGTCTGGAATGACGATGACGTGACCCGCATCTTCGCCAGCATGCTCGGCACCGGTGACCGCTACAAGTATCTGGAGATGCCCGGCTCCCACTACTCCACTTTACCCTTCGATACGATCCTGCGAGATGGCAGGATGGTCGGACTCTCGACCTACAATGTGTACACCACCAACGTGCGCGCCTGGTTCTCGCTGGCCATGGTCGATGAGGAGCACGCCGTTGATGGCGCAGAGGTCACGGTGGTCTGGGGCGAAGAGGACGGCGGCTCCAGCAAGCCCGTTGTCGAGCGCCACGTACAGACCGAGGTCCGGGCCATCATCCACACATCGCGTCCCGTCACTGACCCGAGCGAGCCTACGCCGGCATGAACGATCAGTACGACGTGGTCGTCATTGGCGGCGGAACCGCCGGTGTGGTGGCGGCCGTCCAGGCGGGTCGGGCGGGAGCCAGAACCCTGCTCGTCGAGAAGACCGGCATGCTGGGCGGAACGACCACCGTGGGCGGCGTCAACTTTCCGGGCCTCTTCCATGCCTGGGGCCGACAGGTGATCGCCGGGATCGGCTGGGAACTGGTCACCCGCTGCGTGACACAGGCCGGGGGCACGTTGCCCGACTTCGCCGACTACGAACGGCCTCACTGGCAACTCCAGATTCGCGTGGATCGCTTCGTCTACACCGCGCTCTGCGACGAGACCGTGGTCGATGCCGGTGTGGATATCCTCTTCCACACCATGATCGCCGACGTCAAGCCGCAGGCTGAAGAACGGGGCTGGCAGGTGACGGTGTGCACTAAGAACGGGCTCACGGAGAGTGGTGCCGCCGTTTTGGTCGACGCCACGGGAGATGCGAATGCCGCCGGGACGGCGGGTCTCCCCGTGTCTGTCCCCGACAAGAATCAGCCGGCCACGCTGGCCTATCGGGCCAGTGGCTACAACGTGGCCGATCTCGACATCGACGGCATCAACCGGGCCTTCGACGCCGAGGTGCGAACGGGGCGCCTGGCCTATACAGATGTCTCATGGAACACAACGGGACCCGACGTTGGCGCCTGGCTGCAACGTGGCGGCTCCCAGGCCAATCACATTCATGACATCAACGCCCGGGACAGTGAAGGCAAGACCCGGCTGGAGCTGGCATCGCGCGCAAGCCTGTTGCGGCTCTACCGGTTTCTTCGACGGCAACCGGGACTGGAAGAGCTGGTCATCGATCAGGTATCACCCGAATGCGGCGTCCGCGAGACAGCCACGATCCAGGGCAAGGCGACGGTGACGGTCGAAGATTACCAGAGCGGACGTGTGTGGGATGATGCGGTCTGTCACTCCTTTTATCCCATCGACCTGCATGAATCCTCCGGGACGGGACTGCACAAAGTGATGCTGGCCGAGGGGGTCGTACCGACGGTGCCACGCGGCGCACTCCTGCCGGCGGGCAGCCGCAACTTCATCGTCGCAGGACGCTGTATCTCGAGTGATCGACTGGCCAACTCCGCTCTGCGGGTGCAGGCCACCTGCATGGCCACCGGTCAGGCCGCCGGTGCGATGGCGGCGCTCAGCGCGCGGGGACGTCTTGATCCGGAAGCCCTTCCCATGGGCGAAGTGCATGCCCTCCTTCGCCAACACGGAGCCATCGTACCGGGCGATTCGCTCTCTGTCGGACCCGCCTGATCTGTGGCTCAGACGTAGCCCGTCGCCAGGCGTACAATCGTCTCGTAGTTCTGCATGCTCTGCTGAGTGATCTGTCGACCATACAGAGCCGCCGTGGGCAGCAGGACAAAGCCGCGACCCTCTCCGGACGTGCCCTCGCGCAGAGCCCTGGCGACAACCTGCTCGAACTGTGCCGGTGGGAGATTCTCGATGTCGCAGACTTCCAGATTCCCGAACAACACGGTGTCTGTCCCCACCTGACGCTGCACCTCGATCAGCTCCATGTCTCCATGAGGGGGTGGTTCAATCGGATCGAGGGCATCGACACCCATGCCGTGGATGTGGTGGAGGATGTTGCGCAGCCTGCCATGGCAGTGCAGCCGCACATAGCCGCCGTGCGCCTGAATCATCTTCACCATGGGGCTGACGTAACGCACCACGTACTCTTCGAACAGGCGTGGGGGCAGATAGGGCTCTGAAGCGTATTCGGGGCCGAAGATCCGCCACAGATGTCCGGGAAACTGGCGAGACACCTGTTCGGTGCGGGCGTGGATATAGGTGGCGCACTTGCCAAGCAGCTGGTGGAACAGCTCGGGCTCGGTCATGGCGAGGATGGTGTATTCCTGCATGTCGAGCAAAGTGGCCGCGGCACACAGCGGATCCTCGGTGTCGACCATGATGATGCCTCGATCCCCGAGGGCCTCGTCTTCGGCGATCAGAGGAGCGACATCCACCTGTTCTGCGAAAACCTCGTCCGGCAGCTCGAGATAGGCGCGTATGTCGTCAGCGTCCTTCAGCAGATGCTCGGTGGTCCAGATGGTGTCGAGCGCCGGCTCACGGCGGGTCGTCGAGGTCATGGTCCGCCCCGCCACGGTGAGCGTCGTTCGCGTCACCCGGTTGCCATTCTCCAGCACCGTCCCGGTCTGGAAGAACTCATCCCGGATCCCGCCCTGCATGTCCCCCCACGACGTATGCGACTGCTCGCGCACCGCACTGCGCAAGCGGATCAGGTCGGTTCGCTCTTCGGCCAGTTGCAGCAGGGGCTGCCAGTCGGGGGAGTTGTAGATGTTGAACGGATCCGGGTCGGCAGGATCCACCTTGAAGCCACCGATCTCGTACAGACTTACCGGCGGCCGATCCACAGCTTGGCCACGCAGGGTGGCCATCAGACGTTCGCGTGCTTTCATGACCGCAGTATGCAGACTGTGGCCATGGCGAGCAAGCGGCTCGGCGTGCCCCATCCCCGGGGTCCACGACGTTGTTCCCCTGATGGGGCCACGCTACTTTCCTGCTCCGGCGACGAACCGTCCACCACGCCCGTATGTAGAGAAACTGCCATGCACTTCGACACCGAGGACAACACCCGGTCACCGCAGACCGCCCCCGCCCTCAACCCCTGGAAGAGCATCCTCCTCGATGCAGAATGCGGCGGCCAATGGGTCATCGCTGGCGATGTCGATGGCGACGGCGAAGCAGAGATTGTCAGCGCCCAGAACGTCAACGACGCGGATATCCACTACACCAGTGCCATTGCCGCCCAGCGGCTGGACGGGTCGCTCCTCTGGCGCTGGGGCACACCGAATCTGGGTCGACGCACCTGGCACCACGATGTGGCCTGCCAGATCCACGACTGGGATGGCGACGGCTGCCAGGAAGTCGTCCTCTGCACGCAGGGAGCACTCGTCGAGCTCGATGGTGCCACGGGCCGGGAACGGCGACGGTTCGCCATTCCCCCAGACGCCACCGACTGCCTCGTGTTCTGCGATCTGTCCGGCAGAGGACGGCCCACTGACGTGTTGGTCAAGGATCGCTACTGGAACATCTACGCCTACAATCAGCAGGGCGATCTGCTCTGGCAGGTGCATGAGCCGGGCGGCCACAAGACCGCCCATCAGCCGCTGGTCGTGGACATCGACAACGATGGCCGGGATGAGATCATGGCCGGCTACGCTCTGCTCAGTCCTGACGGCAGCGCCCGCTGGGTCTACAGTTCAGCCACCGTCGACATCGGGAAAGGCCACCTGGATTGCTGTCGCGTCTACCGTCCCGGCATGAAGCCGGCCGATGTGCAGCTGGTCCTGACCTGCTGCGGCGCCAATGCCATCGTCATGCTCAGCGGTGACGGCCAGGTAATCTGGGAGATCACCGGCGAACACTACGAGTCCGTGGATGTGGGTCGGGTGCTGCCGGGTAGTACTGAACCCCAGATAGTGGTCGACATCGACCATGTGGCCGACGCCGGCCCCGTGTACGTCTTCAACGGCGAAGGCGAGCACCTCGGCCGCCTGCTGACGGACTACGCCCGGCACCACGTGCTGATGGATTGGGATGGCGATGGAATGGCCGAGATCTTCGTCGGCGACAGTTGCGGCATCTATTCCAGCGAGGGCAAGCGCATCTTCACGCTGCAGTTGCCGACGGAGGGCTTCCCTGCCGAACAACCCCACGAGCGCGCCCTCGTGCCGGCGAACGTGCTGGGTGACGGTCGTGCCGATGTCATCGTCACTTCACCCCACGCAGCTCACGTCTTTCGTAATGATAGGGGCGTACCCGATGCGGCATTCACCGAACTGGGCAGCGAACGCAACTTCACCCTTTACTGACGCGCAGAGACAATGGGCACGGTAGCTGATGCGGCAGGGCAAGACCTCGCCGAACTACGAGTGCGTTTGTCGAGGTCGGGAAGCGGTTCAGTCCGGTGTGCTGACCCTGAAGTTCCGGTAGCGCGCCGACCGCGTGAACATATGGCGCAGCCCGATGCGACCCGTGGTGATCGGCGGCGAATCGGGGTTGGCCATATGGAAGGTGTCCACGCCCCCCGGGTGCTCGACACGCATGTCCAGAGCCTGGCCTTTCTTGATCACCGTGATCTTGTGGGCGACCCCGGGATCGAAGAGCCCTGTGGGAAAGTAGTCGGGTTCGAGATCCGTACCGTCGAGGCCGGTGGCACCCGGCATGTAGCGCCGGCCACGGATGTAGCTGGTGGTATCCGCATCCATGGGGAAGGCGGCATAACTGATATGATAGGTGTTCATGTGATCGAAATACGTCGCCATCGACGGGACACGGCGCAGCTCATTCCACTCGCTGATGTCAGACGTGTAGGGGCCGTCCCCGCTGCCTGTGGCTTGTATGTAGAGGATATTGACGCAGCTGGTCGCTGAGTCGAGACGGGCATACTCGAAGTCCATCTTCACGTCACCCTCGAAACAATCGTGCGTCCAGAGGACCATGTGATGGGCGTCGTTGCCGTGCTCCGGCCCGGCGCGCAACTCCATGCCATCGGGACCGGTCGAGACCGTCCCGACGTCCCCGTCCAGGAACCACCGGTCACGCCAGTCGCCGGTGCATGGATCGACAAAGACATCCCGCCAGCTGCCTTGTGCGGCTTGTTCGAAAGCACTCTGTGATTCGGGACGTCGAAGGTCCACCATCACGGCTTTTCGGTCAGGCGGCCACTGAGATACTTGTGAATGACGCTCGAGAGCAACGTCTGATAGGGTATTCCCTCTTCTCGAGCTCTTGAGTGAGCCAACTCGAAGTCACGATTGCTCACACGGAGATTCACACGTTTTGTCTTGTTGAAGGTATTCCGCGCTGCCTCTCTGGCCTGCTCGATCTCGCCCTCGGCGTCAGACCTGGATCGTAACTCGCCTCGTTCGAACACTTCGAGAATCTCGCGCTCTTCGGGTTCCATTCGTTCGCTCATCATCGGTCTTCAATCACCTAATGTGTGCACTTTGTCAACAGGCAGAGCAGTTAGCCAGACAGAGGCCTACGCTCCGGACCCAAGTGTCGTCCGAACCAGTCCAGCACGTCCTGCTGGCCGTTTCCCAGCGGCGGCCACGCGTGTCCGTGTCCTTCCAGCACAACGAGCCTGTTCACCACGCCTTTCTCCACCAGGCTCCCGCGCAGGGTCTCCGATTGACTGAGGGGCACCAGCTCATCGCCGTCTCCGTGGATCAGCAGCACCGGCGGATTGTCCGCATGGACGTGCGTGATGGGTGAATTCTCGCGCAGACACTGACGGAACTGATCCGGATCGGTGATCCGCTCAAAGCGCCCGGCTTCGTCATCGAAACGCTGGAATCCGAGAGACGAAGCACGCAGGGCGCCGTGAAGCTCCAGCATCGTCACACCGGTCTCGCCGTAGTTGAGCAGGTCTGTCGGCGGAAAGTAGGCGGCAACAGCCTGCACCTGCGACGATTCCCGGTCCACCGGATCGTCGGCATCTGCGATCAGTGCAGGCGGAGACAGTGCCGTCATCAGGCTCACGTGTCCACCGGAGGATCCACCCACGATCCCGAGACGCCCCGGGTCGATATGGAAACGCCCGGCATTGTGCCGGATGAAACGCACGGCGCGGGGCAGATCGGGGCGCAGCTCTTCGATCGTGTAGCGCGGCTGTGGGCGACGGCGAACACGACATACCCGGCATCGAGGAGACACCGGGGAAGGATCCCCCACTCCTCCGGGTCATTCAACAGATTCCGCCGGCGCGCCAGGTCCGTCGACCACCCTCCGGAGACGGCCACGATGACCCCGGCATCGACGCGCGGATCCCGCGACGTGAAGACGTCCATGACCAGGCCCATGCCGTCCTTGTAGCCGTATACGACGTCTTCCAGCTGATCGACGTCTGTCATATGGAGACTCTTTCTATCATCTTCTGAATGAAAGGCATCACGGCGGTGCTCACCAAAGGAGAAATCGTGACCGGCAAACCCAATATCGTCTATGTCCTCACAGACCAGTGGCGAGCCCAGGCCTTTGGCTACGCAGGTGATCCCAATGTGAAGACCCCCAACATTGATGCTCTCGCGGCCAGGAGCCTCAGTTTCGAGAACACGGTCTCTGTCTGCCCGGTCTGCACGCCGCACCGTGCGGCCCTGTTGACCGGACGCTATCCCACCAGCACCGGCATGTTCCTCAACGATCTCTACCTGCCGAGCGAAGAGCTCTGCATGGCCGAGATTCTGAAAGGTGCCGGGTACGAGACCGGCTATGTGGGCAAATGGCATCTCGATGGGCATGGGCGCGACTCGTACATCCCCCCTGAGCGCCGCCAGGGGTTCGACTACTGGAAGGTGCTGGAGTGCACCCATGACTACAACAATTCCTGCTACTACGCGGGTGATGATCCCACCAGACGCAAGTGGGAAGGGTATGACGCCTACCCCCAGACGGAAGATGCTAAGGACTACATCCGCGAGCACGCCGACCGACAGAAACCGTTCTTTCTGTTCGTCGGCTTCGGCGGCCCTCACTTCCCCCACGACAACGCACCCGAAGAGCTGGTGGCGCGGTATCCTGTGGATGGGATCGAACTGAGACCCAACGTTCCCGAAGAGATGCAGACCAGGGCGCGGGAAGAGCTGCAGGGCTACTACGCCCACTGTACGGCGATCGACAGCTGCGTCGGCGCCCTGTATCAAACCCTCGAGGAGTGCGGCGAAGATGAGGATACCATCTTCGTTTTTGCCTCCGACCACGGGGACATGTTCGGGTCTCAGGGGAAGCGGCCGTGGCGCAAGCAAGTGCCGTGGGATGAGGCCGTTCGGGTCCCCTTCCTGCTGCGCTACCCCGCCATCCACGACACGGGTCGCTCGGTGCAGACACCGCTCAACACCCCTGAGATTCTGCCAAGTCTGCTTTCACTGGCTGGCGTCGACATTCCTGACACGATCGAGGGCGAGGATCTTTCGCGACTCTTCAGAGGCGACGGCGGTGAGGAGGAGCGCGCCGCGATCTTCATGTCCGTCGCCCCCTTCGGCGACCGGGACCACAAAGCCTACCGGGGCGTGCGGACCGCCCGCTACTCCTACGTCCGCGACTCGGATGGACCCTGGCTGCTCTACGACAATCGCGCCGACCCCTATCAGATGAAGAACCTGATCGAAGATCCCGGGTATGCCGGCCAGCGTGCGGCGCTTGAGGCCGAACTCCAGTCCCAGCTCGGCCGCAACAGAGATACCTTCCCCACTGCGGAGGAGGCGATCGCCCAGTGGGGCTATTCGGTGGATGAAGGAGGCAACACCCCGTACCGTGGCGAGTTCAGGGTGCAGAGCCCGGGGAGCGACCCGGGCGAGGTGTGTCGTTTCTGACAGCTACACCTGGTTGGTGGAGGTGGTGACCGTCCGATCGAGTCCAGCAGCTACCGATCTTGAGCGCCGTGGAAGACGCCCAGAATATGGACCTCATCTTCGGTGGTTCGGTATACCACCACGTAGGGAAGGCCAGGCACGACGAATTCCAAATCTCATCGAGGTGGGAGAGTGCCGTCGCCGTGTAGCGGAGCCTCATGCCCCATGCTTCTTGTACACGGCGCCTACTGCCTCTTCAGAAGCGAAGCTCCCCGCCTCCGGTTCCGCGAGTGATCTTCTTACCTCCGCCACCTGCATGTCCGACAGTTTGCAGAGCGCCCCTCCCTCGTTCACAACCTGGAGCAACATCCGACCGATCAGATCCTGCCTATCCTCCGGCAGATCGGAGGCCCTTCTGAACGCCTCTTCCAAGAGCTTCGTCATGGTGGGGTTCTCTTGTCACCGTGTGCGAGAAAGGAGAAGTGTCCTCTCAGCCAATATAGCATGTTCGCGACGCGTCTTCGCGATCGGGGCACCGACTGGAGAAGCCCCTTGTATGGTACCGGAGGCGGGGCTCGAACCCGCACGGGGATTGCTCCCCAACGGATTTTAAGTCCGTTGCGTCTACCAGTTTCGCCACTCCGGCATCTGTCTGTGTGAGCCTCACATTGTGTATCTAACTCATTTTATCTCAGTTATTTACGTTTATTCCAATGTACTTCTATGTGCTCCATGCTCTGCCTATACCTCCGCACATTCCGTGACACAACGGTGACACAAAACGCTAAAGTCCGTTGTGTACGGCACCCCTCCCCCTAAATTAGGTACTAGAGGCAACACTGAGAACCTGTTCGTTGTTGAGGGGAGTGTCATGGCAGCCAAGGAAGCCTTCGATGTTGGTGACGTCAAAGTGTACGCACGAGGCGAAAACTGGCACTGCTCTTACTGGACACCAGGTGGTCGGCAGCGCCGATCGCTACATACAGCGAACCGACGGGCTGCAGAGCGCAAGGCAAGAGAGATTGACGAGCTGGTGTCGCATCAGTCGTGGGAGAAACTCGAGGACCAGGACGAAGAGCGGAAGAAACCCACAACCTTTCAGGCGTTCATCTATCAGGATTTCCTGACAAAGTACTGCGACTGGTCGGCAACCACCCGCAAGGGCAACGAAAGCCGATTGAAGATGCTTTGCGTCGAGTGGGGCCGGCGTCCTCTATCGTCCATCACTGCCCGTGACGTCAAGACCTACCTCAAACGGCGCGGAGCGGACGGCTTGAGCGATGCCAGTCAGAACCGCTTCCTCGCCGCCCTGAAGGCCATCTTCAAGGCCGCCGTTGCGTACGGTCACTGCGCCAACAACCCAGCCGCCGATGTGAAAATGCTGCGAGAAGCGCAGCAGGTACCAGATGCATTAACAGAGGATCAGGTTGAGGCACTGCTGCGCGAGTGTCGTGACGAAATACGGCCCTTGGTCACTGTTGCCGTAGACACCGGCCTGCGAAGATCGGAGCTCTTCAATCTGACGTGGGCTGACGTAGACATCGAAGACGAAGGCAAACTCACCGTCGGTAAGAGTAAGACTGGCGAGTTCCGGGTCGTGTGGCTGACCGACCGGGCCAAGAGTGTTCTCACTGACCTGAAGACGAGGCAGTTGAGCAAGAAGGTCGTCGATGTCCGGGTGTTCCCATTCACCGACATTCGGGGAAGCCTCGATGCCGCGGCAAACCGCGCCGGCATCGGACATGTTCATATGCACCAATTTCGGCACACCTACGCGACCCGCCTTCGTGACAAGGGTGTTCCTCTGGATCGAATCAAGGAACTGCTGGGTCACAAGACTATGGCGATGGTGCTACGTTACGCCAAGGCGCGTCCCGAGCAGACTCGCGAGGCGGTCGCGGCTCTGAACGATTGATATCTGGAAGGGGTTGGCCTGCCGGCACGGGCGCCACCGATCGCTTCTTCTCCCCCGGCCCCATCCACAGC
>PBSR01000241.1 GCA_002726335.1 Gemmatimonadaceae bacterium | reverse complement strand
TTCAGGACTGGGTGCCGCAGCGCACGCCAGAGAGCTGGGTCTGAAGGCGGTCGTGATCGAGGCCAACCACGTGGCCGAAACCGTGTACACAATGATGAAGGGCAAGCTGCTGCTCGCCGAGCCGGAGACGGTGCCGCTGAAGAGCTCGATGTGGTTCGAGGAATGCACGAAGGAAGAGTTGCTGGAGAAGTGGAATGCCCAGATCGCTGAGCAAGGGCTGGATATCCGCGAGTTCGAAAAGGTGACGGACATCCGACGGTCCGGAGATGTGCTGGAGGTGGAGAGTCAGAAGGGGATGTACAAGGGGCGCCGGGTGATCCTGGCCGCCGGCAAGGCGGGCAATCCACGCAAGGCAGGTGTCGATGGCGAGGTCGAGAACGCCGCCCGCATCGCCCATCGTCTGCTCGACCCGGACGAACATCAGGGCCAGCGTATCCTCATATATGGTGGCGGCGACGTGGCCCTGGAAGGGGCACTGGCGCTGGCCGATCACAACGAGGTCACCCTCGTCACCATCGACGAGGAGTTCGTCTACCCGAAGAAACGCAACGTGGACAAGCTTCAGGCCGCCGCGGCGGAGGGCAAGCTGAAAATCCACATGAACAGCTTCCTCAAGGAGGTAGGTACCGATTCGGTAGCCTTCAGCAACGGCGGCCCCGACGGCGAACGTCAGAGCATCGGCAACGACTTCGTCTACGAGATGATCGGCGCCGAGCTGCCGACGCCCTTCTTCAAGAAGGTGGGAATCAAACTCGAAGGGGAGTGGAACCGGGCCCGTTGGGTCACGCTGTTCGGTCTGTTCGCCTTCGTGTACAGCCTCTATTCGTTGAAGAAGTTCGGCGTCTACCGTGCCGGGGATGGACAGCTGCAGGGTCACAAGATCGCCGCCTGGCCGTTCGATCGACTCATCGCGCCCGAATCATACGACAGTGTAGTGCGCCCCCTTTTCGAATGGACCTACGCCCCCTTCACCTGGCTGTTCAGTGACCAGGCGATGGCGGACATGCTCACGGACAGGGGATTTCAGCAGGGGTACCTCTACAGCCTGCTCTACACCGTCATCATGGCCTTCTTCGGCTACGAAGCACTGATCCGCTGGCGTGGCATCGCCCGCCGCAAGACCTACCAGACCTGGCGCTACGCCTCCCTCATCGGTTTTCAGCTCGCCTTCTTTCTCATCGTCAACGTTGTGGCCGTACAGGCCCTGACTGTGAAGTTCGCCTGGCGTGCCTGGGGGCTATACCAGCCGTACCCGCTGTTCTTCAACACCTTCTTCTGGTGGTATGACGGAGATCCAGCGTGGATCATGCACTCTTTCATCGGCGCCGGTCTCGTCGGTACACTCGTGGCCATCCCCATCGCCTCACGCAACCACGGCAAACGCTTCTGTACCTGGGTCTGCGGTTGCGGCGGCCTGGCCGAGACCCTGGGAGACCGCTGGCGGCACCTGGCGGCCAAAGGCAAGCGCTCGCGCTCCTGGGAGTTCCAGGGCGTCGTCATCTTTCTCGCCTCGGTCCTGATCGGCCTCGTCGTCGTCGGTCTGTATCAGAGTGACGGCAACAACGCCTGGTGGCGGGTCTACGACTACCTCGTGGACTTCTGGCTCGTCGCCGTCATCCCCATCGCCCTGTATCCCTTCTTCGGCGGCAAGGTCTGGTGCCGTTACTGGTGCCCGCTGGCGGCATACAACGGCCTGCTGTCGAAGTGGTACGGGCGCCTGAAGATTTGGTCGAATGACAAGTGCATCTCCTGCACGCAATGCTCGAAGTACTGTCAGGTGGGCGTCGACGTCATGGCCTTCGCCAAGAATCAGGAGCCCTTCGACAACCGCAACTCCGCCTGTATCCAGTGCGGCATCTGTATCGACGTGTGTCCCATGGCCGTGCTGTCCTTTGCCACGCAAGAAGAAACAGCCGCCCCTGCGGCCTGAGGGTGGAAAGCATGCGCACGGCAGCGATCGTCATCATCCTCTGCTGGGTCGGGCACGGCCAGACAGTCTACGGACAGGACGAGGACCGAATCGACTTTGACCGACAGATCCAGCCCATCTTCACGATGAACTGCGCCCTGTCCGGCTGTCACCTGGGCCCGGGTGCTGCCGCCAGCCAGGATCTCTCCGAGGGCCAGGCGTACGATGCCCTCGTCGAGGTTGCGTCCAGGTCAACCCTCGGATTTACGCGCGTCATTCCCGGCAATCCGGAGGAGAGCCTCCTGGTGCGCAAGATGGAAGGTGACGACGGGGTCGGTCTGCCCATGCCTCCCAACGGCATGATCGTGGCGCAGCAGTTCGCCGATCTCGTCCGCCTGTGGATCGCGCAAGGTGCTCTGCGCGATCCTCGACCTACCGCCGTGACGCCGATCGTGTGGAGTGGGGTGAAGGCACGACGGCAATGAGCCGCGGCGGCTGCTCCTGGACCAAACCCTCGTCGTGGCCGTGATCCCCCAGTAGCAACGAGGCTCAGTTCTGTTGCAGGATCTGGCGCACGCGCTGGCAGGCGACATCGATTTCGTCGTCCGTCATCTCGATGGCGTCGAGATAGATGTATCCCTCCTCGGCATGATGATCGCGGGAGACGATGGTGGGATCGCCCTCGGCCAGGGCGGTCGACAGCGAGGCGGCAGTATGTCCCGTCGTGTCGGGATCAGGCGTCAGCCTTGCCCGCGAGAAGGGGCAGCCGTTGGGATCGGGATCGATGCCGAGATCAAGTCCACTGACCGACGACAGCTGATCGAGAATGAGCTGCACCTTCCGATCCTGATCGGCCGTCCATGCCGCCATGTCCTGATCGGCTCGGTACTCGAGGGCGGCCATGGCGCCGACGATAGCTTCCTTGCCGGCCTTCATGGGCCTGCCGATGCCGCGATTCTGCAGATAGACGGCGTCGATCAGGTCTTTGCGGCCGGCCACAACTCCCCCCGTAGTCGAGCAGAGGAACTTGTGGGCGCTGGTGATGACGATGTCGGCGCCGGCTTCAATCAACTGCCGCAGTCGCAGATCCTGGGCGGCGCCGTCGACGATAACGGGCACGCCATACTCATGGGCGAGAGCGGCCACGCGCGGCAGCGCAACCCAGCCGAAGCGAACCGTGTGGTGGGACTCGACGTGAACGATGGCGGCCACCTGACCCCGCTCGAGCTCGTGCCGCAGCTCGGCTTCGCTGCAACGGTTGACGACACCCACCTCCACGGCACGTGCCCCCGCCAGTCGGATGGCCTGGGTTACGGGCTGGCCGTAGTTGACGCAATGTCCTTTCTGAATCAGGACACGATTGCGCATGCCATCACTGTCCGGCAGCTGATAGACCCTGGCCAGATCGGTGCCGGTCATGGTGGCGGCTACACTCAGCGTGATACCCGCCGCCGTACAGGCGGTGACGCAGCCGCTCTCGGCGCCGCTGGACTCGGCGATGATACGCCCGGCGGCCGCCTGCAACTCGTCGAGAACGAAGAAGTGATGCATCGATTCGGCGGCGGCTTCAGCGATTTCGGGCAGCACGATGGCCCCCGACAGGTGGGTCATCTTGCCGCAGGCGTTGATTACCCGCCGGAGTTGGTACTTCTTGTGCAGGTCCATGTGGTATTCCTGACGATGTAGAACCGGAAAGAGGCGGCGGGATGGAATGTGACGTACTGATCCAGGGCGGGGAGGTGGTCGATCCGTCACAGGGCTTGCGGGGCGTACGTGATGTGCTGGTCACGGGTGATCGCATCAGCGGCATGGTAGAGCATGCCGCCAGCGTCACCGCCAGGCACACGATCGATGCCCGCGGTCTACTGGTAGTGCCCGGGCTGATCGATCTGCACGTACACGTGTACCCGCACTCTCCCTTCGGCCTGGACCCCGACCCGCTGTGCCCCTCGGGAGGCGTCACCACAATGCTCGACGCTGGCACGGCGGGTTCATTCAACTTTCACATGTTCCGCCGCCAGATCATCGATCAGGCGAGGACGCAGATCCTCGGACTGGTCAATCTGTCCTGCATGGGGTTGTCGGCGGCCAATCTAGGGGAACTGCTCGACCCCCGCTACGCCGATCCGGAGGGCGTGCTGCGTACGGTCGAAGAGCACGCGGATGTAGCGGTGGGTGTCAAGATCCGGGCCGGGGCGCACATCATCGGTGCCGGCGACCAGGGCTGGTCACATCTGCGCCAGGCCCTGCAGGCAGCGCGGGACTCGAATACGTGGCTCATGGTGCACATCGGCGAATGCCCGATGACGATCCCGGAGATGCTCGAACACTTCGAGCCGGGCGACTGCATCACGCACTGTTACAAAGGCGGTTCGACACGGGTCGTCGACGAGGACCTGCGCGTGTACGATGCCGTGGCCAGAGCGGCGGAACGCGGCGTCATCTTCGACGTGGGCCATGGCTCGGGAAGCTTCCACTGGGAGACGGTAGAGACCTGCATCGACCAAGGATTGCCGCCGACGACGATCAGTACGGACCTGCACACCGGCAACCTGCACGGGCCGGTCTATGACATGCCGACGACGATGAGCAAGTTTCTCATGCTCGGTCTGTCGCTGGAGGCCGTGGTCGAGATGTCGACGACACGGCCGGCAAAGATTCTCCAGCGCGAGGATGAACTGGGTACCCTGCGCACGGGCAGCGTTGCGGACATCGCCATACTGGAGCGGCGTCAGGGCCGGTTTCTCTTCGAGGACAGCTATGACGGCACTCGCGTGGGGGAGGAACTGCTGGTGGCGGCGGCCACCGTACGCGGCGGAGAGATCGTGCCGGGAGGAGGCGGACTGCGCATGCGCCGGCTGCCGGACTAATCCGCTTCCTGACGTGTGTCCGGGTTTCTGAACAGCAGCAGAAAGCCGACGGCGGTGGCCAGCGATATCGCGCCGGGGAAAAAGAAGATCCAACCCCACTGGTGGGTGCCGTCGGCGAAGGTGAACAGGTCGAAGGCCTGTCCGGCCAGCATGTGGCCAAGAAGTGGTCCCACGCCACGAAGGGCAAACACCAGCAGGCCCTGGGCGCTGGCGCGTTCATCTTTCGGACACAGGTGGTCCATGGCGATCGTGGCGGCGACGATGAAGCAGACGATGACGACACCGCCCAACGCCTGGGCGGCGATCAGGGTCCACAAGGGGCCGCCGAGAGCCAGTACGAGGGACCGCACCGCCTGGGCCAGCAGGCCGAGGAAGATGGTCCGTCGCAATCCGAGGCGGACGATCAGCACGCTGAGCAGCGGCATGAGAGGCAGCTCGGCCAGCTGGCCAAGGGTCAGCACGAGGCTGGCGGTACTGGCCGACACGCCGGGACCGGCGGCAGTATCGGTGAAGAAGATGAAGGAGAAGTTGTAGGAGAAGGGCATCATGGCCGAGGCCAGGAAGGCGGTTACCAGCAGCACGGCGAAACTGCGAACCCGGAGAAAGCGGAAGGCGGCGAGAAAGGCCAGCGGTCGGCTCGAGGTCTGCTGCGGCATCGTGTGCGGCAGCGTCAGGCAGTACACTCCCATCAACACCGAGAGGCCGGCAGCGATCACCAGTCCGTCGCCGAGGTGGCTGCTGTCGGGATCCCAACCTTCCCAGAGGCGCAGGTACAGGCTCAGGGCGCAGCTGATGGAGATCCAGCCGATGCTGCCCCATACACGAACGCGGCCGAAGTGCCTGCGGTCCGGAAGGTGGCGCAGGGCGACGGCGTTGAGGACGGACATGGCGGGTGCGTGCAGCAGCGAATAGAGCAGCATGAGACCGAGCAGGGGCGTAAACTCCGTCTGTCTCCAGGCGAGCCACAGCAGTGGGGCGGAGGCCAGGTAGCAGACACCCGCTACCCGTTGCCCGGCGAAGTAGCGGTCGGCGAGCCAACCGGCGATGAGCGGCGAGATGGCGGCGGCCACAGAGGATGTGGCCAGCACATAGCTGATCTGCCGACCGTCGAATCTGAGTTGATCGAGGTGTCCGGCCAGCAGGATGACCTGTCCACCCCAGACCAGGTTCTGGACAAAAAACATCGCCCCGAGACGGGAGGGAACACGTCTCACAGGCGGATTACGGAGGTTGTCAAGGTTTGATCATCCGGAGCTTCACCGGCGACGACTCGTCGCCTTTGCCTGAAAATGTCAGCGTCGTACCTGAGGGTACCGACGGCGGATTCCCCGACGGCAAGCCCAGCGGCCGGCTTACCGGGGTGCTGCGAATAACGGATATAGCCGAGTCGTGGGCGGCGGGTTCGATCCAACTTACGCTCTACCGGCCCACCGGCGCGATCGCCGGTGGTGTGGAAGCCGATGACGCTGTATCGCTGAATTCGCCGGAACGCGAGTACGGCGACCGGATCTCGATGGCGCGACGGTTGATGCTGCCCCAGGGGATCACCCACATCATCCTCGACATCAACCCCATGCGCACAACCCAGGGGAACCGCGAGTTCGACTTTTCCCGGATCCGCGAGTTCACCATGCACCTGGGAGCCACTCAGGACGCCCCGGTCTATCTGCGCCACCTGCGACTCTGCGTCGAGCGCGACACCGTCGGGGCGCCGGCCGTCCCCGTACCCGGGGACAGCATCAGCTGTCTGCAGAACCAGGACCAGTCCTGTTACACATACGAGCTGGAGAACGTCATTCCGGCGCCCGAAGTCCAGGCTCTGCAAAAGGAACTGGAAGCCGAGACCGGCCGACTGCAGCAGGCCAACCGCGTGGCACAGATCGCCGGTCGGCAGACGCTCTATGTCGAGGCGGCCGAGCTGGTTGCCGACATCGCCCTCAAGGCGCGGGCCCTCTACCCCTGGACCCGCGATGTCGAATGGCGACAGAAGGACCTGCGCGATGCCCTGGCGCTGGTGCGAGAACAGACCACAGAACTGGACGCCTTCTCCCGCGGCATCGTTCACGCCGACGACGAGGACGACTCGAACATTCCCGTGCCTGCAGTTCCACAGCTGCCCGACCTGTCTTCGCTCAGGATCCAGGGGAATTGCTTCGCTGATGCCAATGGCAGACCGGTCGTGCTCTACGCCATGAACTACCACCACCAGGGACCGTTGCTGCGCTTCTTCGCACCCGACGACCATCGCGTCGAGTCGTATTCGGTGGGCGGCGGCTCGCGCTACGACACGGAGTGGTCACCCGTCTATCGGACGTTTCACCAGAATGTGGAGGCAGCTCGTGTCGGCTGGCGCGGCTGGTGTGGCCACCTGATCAAGGACCAGTGGGCCATGGGTGGTCGCAAGGAGAACGTCGTCATCTGCCTGGAGAACGAGGCGATCCGCGACGCCGTCCGCCAGTACAACCGCGAACACGTACACGAATGGCGGGGCAACCCGAACCTGCTCTACAACATCGTGCAGTATGAGCTGATGTATATGTGCTACTGCGACCGATCGATTGAGATGTACCGCATCTGGCTGGCGCAGAAGTACGGCCGTGTGAAATCGTTGAACGAGGCCTGGGGTGCGCGCCTGTCGTCGATCGATGAGGTCAACCCGCCGGCGGCTCCCGACGGTGTACCCGAGTCCGGCACGAACCATGGCGCCTGGTTCGACTGGACCTGCTGGAATACACGTCGCTTCACCGACATTCTCAAGTGGGCTCGTGACAACATCCACGAGCTCGACCCGAACGTCGCCATCTGCGCCGGCGGTACCTCGTCGATGACTTCGTCGGCCAACGGCACCACCGGCATCGACGAGGAACTGATCATCAACGAGGTAGACGACGTCATTCTGCATGAAGGCTCCAGCCTCCTCAGCCTCGATCTGCTGCGGGCGTTGTCGGATGCACCCCGGCCCGTAGTCGATCCCGAGTTCGGCGGCGGCGCCTGGGACGTGTTCAAGGGCTTCCTCCACGGCAAGTCGACGATCGCCAAGTTCTGGTGGCCGAAGCAGCCCTCTCGCTGTTATCCGCACATGACGCTGGGTGCCCCCATGCAGGGGCGTGTCGATCTCGATGAGGTCTACGAGCACATGCGGGTGGCCCTGGACGTGAGGCGACTCGGGACGGACATCGCCGCCTTCTGGGATCTGCGGGCCGAGGTGGCCATCCATTACTCGAAGAGTTCGATCCTGCAGGTGCCGTACGGTTTGCTCAAAGCGCGCACCACGCCCTATCTGGAGTCATTGCGACTGTCCTACGATGCCGTCTCCCGTCTTGACGCCCCGGTCACGTTCGTGTCGGAGCGGCAGCTGGTCCAGGGTCGGTCGGGCGATTTCAGAATCGTGCTACTGCCGGCGGTGCGCCACATGCCGGCAGCCGTGTTCGACGCCATCGACGGCTACCTGCGCCACGGCGGCACCGTCGTGATGTTGCCTGAATCGTGTATCACTGACGAGTATGGTCGCGGGCAGGACTACCTGTCCCGCTGGGGGTTGAAAGTGACGACGGTGGCTGTACCGCAGATTCTGGGTCTTGCCCCCGCTGAGCAGGGCTACGACCAGAGCTTCAGCAGCGACGTCGACTTCGGTGCGGGGCGACGCATGACAGCAGACACCCTGTGTGACGCGTTCTTCGCTGACAACACCGGTGCCGCCGTGCAGACAGAAGGAGTATTTCAGCAGTTCGAGGCAGCCGACGCCGAGGTCCTCGCCGCCGGTGAGGGGTGTCCGATCCTGCTGCAACAGTCCATCGGGCAGGGCCAGCTGTACGCCTTCGCCGGCACGCCGACACACGATACACTACGCGAGGTCATCGACGTCCTGATGGATCGTGTGGGAGTCCGACGTCCGGTACGAGTGACCGGGCCGCAGGGAGAAAGCCTGGCGCACCTGGAGTGCCGCGTGGTCCACACGAAGTTCCACGACCTGATCTACCTGGTGAACGAAGCCGAACTGGATGTGGCGTTCCGGATCCGGAGCGAGCGGCCGTGCTACCGTATACGGGAGATGCGTTCACTGAAATACTGGGACGAGCCCGCCGGCGTCATTCCGGGGCGCCAGACTCTTCTGTTCAAGTTCATGGAAGATCCCGTTGACATCGGGCGTCGTGAGGATCCCCCGGAGTACGATTACCATGGGTTCTGATCGACGGTTGACCAGACAGACCAGCCACAATACAGTCGGTCTGTTGCATGATTGCCGGATTGAGCCTCACATCCCAGTGCCGGGATGTACAGATGGAGTCGACGATGTACGACGCTGATGCTATCGCCGCCCATGACCGCCAGGTCGTGGCGGATATCCGCCGCCGCCAGACACTGATCAACGACAGCGGTCACGCCACCGGTCACCGGATTCGCGACGTCCGTCTCTATCGGGTCATGATGCCCTGGACGGGGACCAAACGCTGGGACGGTTCGGCCGAGACCTTCTCCTTTGCCGAGTTCGAGACCGACCAGGGACTGGTGGGAATCGCCGAGGGCGTGCCGGCGGACACGGCAGACGAACTGAAAGCACGAGTTCTCGACCACAATCCATTCGATCCGGCCATCCGTGCCGATCTCGGGCTGGCCTACTGGGACTTCGCCGGCAAAGTCGCAGGACTGCCACTCCATCGTTACCTGCGCCAGGTCTTCGAACTCGACACCCCCGTCGTCGAGCGGGTGCCGATGGCGGCCTACACCTGGTATCGGTTTCCCGACCCGGATGGCAACCACGAGGTGACCTTCGACACGTACCCACAACACCTGCAGCAGATCATCGACGAACACGGGTTTCGTGTCATCAAGCTGTCCATGTGCGACTTCGAACCGCCGCGTTATGTCGAGCTGATCCACAACATCCGTCAGGCCCTGGGGCCGGAGGTCATCATCAGAGTCGACCCCCACGCCTCGTGGAGCGAGAGTCAGGCCCTCCGCTTCATGCAGGCGGTGGAGCCCTATGACCTGGAGTGGATCGAGGAACCGGTGGGCGGCTCCTTCGAGAACATCTACCGCGCCGGGCACCGTCTGCGCAACATGAGCACGGTGCCGATCTCGTCGCACGCCTGGATTCCGCCGATCCGCAAGGATCTGATCCCGCCATCGCCCGATGGACGGGGCTTCGGGCGGTACAGCGACAGCGCTCTCGACGCGCCCCTCGACCTCGACGCCATACGGCGCTTCGTGCCGGCGGACATCTCGGCCCCGGACGCCTACGAAGGGCCCCTGGCCCTCAAGCGCCTCTACGACACGTCGCTGTTCATGGGCCTGGAGCTCGGCATGCACAGCGCCTACGAGCTGGGTCCAGCCACCGTCATCCGGCTGCACACCGCCGCTTTCGCCTTTCCCTACGAGCTGCCCTACCACATCGCCTGGGGCCGGCCGGTGGCGCCTTTCGCCCTGCACGCTCTCGACGGTCACTACAATCAGTGGGAGGGGGATGTCATCCGTGGCGGCAAGTTGACCTACGACCAGGGCTTCCTGCAGATACCTGAAGGACCGGGCCTCGGGGTGGAGCTCGATCCCGATCTCTTGCAGCAGTACGAGCTGACGGAGGAGAAGATGGAGCCCCACAGACGCCACATCGAGGCCATCCGCGAGCGACATCTGGACGCGCTGGGATGGCGACAGGAGCGCACCGGCTGGCCTCGATACAGTAGTGGAACGGGGGGACGTACCAATTGCTGAAGATCCTGATCGCCGAATGCAAGCAGGAGATCTCCTCCTTCAATCCGGTGGAGACGCAGTACGAGGCCTTTGTCATCAATCGCGGTGATCAGCTCTTCGCCTATCACCGCGGCATCGAGTCGGAGATCGGCGGCGCCCTGGATGTTTTCAGCGCACGCGACGACGTCGACGCGGTGCCCGTCTGGGGAGCTCGGGCGGGCTCGGCCGGGCCCCTGGCACAGGATGCCTTCGAGCGTCTGGCGGCGGAGTTCACGGAAGCCCTCGCCGCGCACAAAGACGGCGCCGACGCTTTCTACTTCTGTCTGCACGGTGCCATGGGCGCCACGTCGGAGTTGGACCCCGAGGGATTTCTGCTGCGAGAAGCCCGTAAGATCCTGGGACCCCATGTCCCCATCGTCATCTCCCTGGACCTGCACGGCATTCTCACCGAGCGCATGCTCGAGCACTGCGACGCGCTGACCATCTACCACACCTATCCCCACGTCGATCTCGCCGACACGGGGATGCGCGCGACACAGCTGCTGCTGCGCATGCTCGACGAAGGCCTCGAGCCCGTGATCGCCCGCGTGGTGGTGCCGGCCCTGGTGCGCGGCGACGAGCTGAAGACGGAGACGGGCGTGTTCGGCGAATCCATCCGCCGGGCGCAGGAGCTGGAGAGGACCGGGGCGGCGCTGGCGGCAGGCATGATGATCGGCAATCCCTTCACTGATGTACCCGAGCTCTGCTCGCAGAGCGTGGTCGTCACCGACGGAAATCGTGAGACGGCCGCACAGGCGGCAGTGGACATGGCGGCTGCTTTCTGGGAGAAGCGGGAGTTGATGCAGGCGCCGCTGATACCTGTGGATGAGGCGATTGCCGCGGCGCAGGAGCTGGAGGGTACGGCGATCTTCGCCGATGCGGCCGACGCCACGAGTTCGGGAGCCACCGGCGACAGCAATGCGATCCTCGCCGCCCTGCTCGAAGCCGGCTACAGCGGCAAAGTGTTGCTGCCTATCGTCGACCCGCCAGCGGCGGAACGTGCCGTCGAGACAGGGGTAGGACAGAGTGCGATGTTCCGACTGGGCGGCGCCTGCGATCCCCGATTCTCCCCCGTCGAGTTGGAGGCCACCGTCGCCATGCTGGCCGCCGGCCCGTACCACTTCGAATCGTGGGGTACACAGCAGGATGGAGGCGACACGGCCGTGCTGCAGGCGGGGCAGATCACCATCGTCGTCACTTCACGACCAGTGTATCTCTTCGATCGCTCCCTCTTTCTCGCCCACGGCCGGGATCCGCAGAACTTCGACCTGGTGGTGGTGAAATCACCCCACTGTCAGGAGCGCTTCTTCGTCGCCTGGGCGGCGGCGAACTTCAACATCGACGCACCGGGGTCGACGAGCGCCAACCTGAGAAGCCTCGGACACACGATCTGCCGCCGGCCCGTCTTTCCGCTGGACGAGGGTGTCGTGTTTACACCGGCGGCACAACTGTATCCCGCAACCGGAGGGTGAATGATTCACGGCCGCACGGTGGCCACATGGCGATGTTTGCTGGGCTGACTTCTCGGGAGAAACGAAGGATGACCAGATCGCTGATGACGACACTCCGCTCCGCCGTGATCGCCGCCGGCGCGACTGCCTCCATCCTGGGATGCGGTGGCACCGACGCGCCTTCGGGCAGCGCCGACACTGGACCGATGGAATTCATCGATCTGCGCGCCGAGGACATTGGCGCCAACCGGGCTGTCATCCGCTTCGGCACCAGCCGGCAGACCACCTGCGAGGCCGAGTACGGGCTGCAGGAGGATGTTCTCGACCTGTCGGCAACCGATCCGTCGATGGGACCGGAGCTCTACGCCTTCGACCACGAGGTCCCCCTCGAAGACCTGCAGCCCGCCACGCTCTACCACTACCGCGCCAGGGCTACTGACGAGGCGGGGGATACGTACTTCTCAGATGTACTGCAGTTTGCCACCGACGTGGCGGACATCGTTGCAGAACTGAC
Organism: Gemmatimonadaceae bacterium; assembly: GCA_002726335.1. Next base: position 345 of record PBSR01000241.1, on the reverse strand, counting down.
CAACTTCGTCGGACTGGACCAGGGCACCAGTGTGAGCGGTGTGAGCAGCAACTTCGGTGGCGTCGGCAACGACGATGCCTGAGGGGCGCACCACGCGGTGGACGGCCAGCTGAGTACGGAATGGGCGACCCACGGGGATGGGGACAACGCCTGGATCGCCTTCGACTTCGGTCGCCAGCGACAGATCACGCGCTTCGAGTTCCGCAGCCGCCGTATGGCTGACGGTAGCTCTATCATCACGAGCGTGCAGCTCATCTTCAGCGATGACGTCGTGCTGGGTCCCTTCAGCACGCCCGATCCGGACGTGGTCTACGGCTTCGATTTCGAGACCGCCGTGGTCAGCCG
>PBSR01000240.1 GCA_002726335.1 Gemmatimonadaceae bacterium | reverse complement strand
CGGTGTCCAACATCGGACCGTCGATCAGCTACTACGACAAGGACAGCCATATCTACCAGGTCCTGACCAAGAGTGGTATCACCTTCGAGCACGAGGTGGCGATGCTGAAGCTGGCCAGGGAGATGGATATGGTGAGTGTCGCCCTGGCGTTCGATCTCGAGGACAGCCTGCAGGTGGTGGAGGAGGCTCAGCCAGACGTCTTCTGTTTCCACGCCGGGACCACCAAGGGCGGCCTGAAGGGGTTTGATTCCGGCGAGACGATCGAGGAGACGGCATTGCGCACCGAGGAGGTCTACCAGAAGGTGCTGAGTATCAAGCAGGACCTGATCCTGATCGGCCACGGCTCGGCCATGGAGACACCGGAAGATGGGCAGTACATGCTCGACCATACCTCGGGGCACGGCATCTGGACGGGATCATCCACAGAGCGGATTCCCATCGAGAAGGCGGTCATGGAGACGGCGTCACAGTTTGCCAACCTGTCCTTCCAGGACTGAGCCATGAAAAAAACGATCGCCGTACTGGCAACTCTCGACACCAAGGGTCAGGAGTCCAACTACATCCGAGAACAGATCGAGCAGCTGGGTGGATCGGCAATGCTGATCGATATGGGTGTCGTCGGTGAGCCGGGAACACGCGCCGATATCCAGCGTGGCGAGCTCGCCGCTGCCGGCGGTACGCCTCTCGAGGACATTCTCAAGGACCCGAACCGGCAGGACGCCTCACCGGTGATGGTGGCCGGTGCGACGCAAATCGTCGGCAAGCTGGTCGATGAGGGGAAGATCCATGCCATCATCTGTCTTGGGGGGACCCAGGGAACGTCAAACGGCAGCCTGGTCCTCCAGGCGCTGCCCTACGGCTTCCCCAAGATCATGGTGTCCACCATGGCCTCGGGGGATACCTCCGCCTTCGTCGGCATCAAGGATGTGACCATGATGTTTTCGGTCAGCGACATCCTGGGACTCAACACGTTCACCTGCGGCATCCTGGCCAACGCCGCCGGCGCCGCCTGGGGCATGGCCCAGGTCGACCAGCCCATCCGATCCGCCGAGAGAGACAAGCCACTCATCGGCATGACGAATCTGGGCGTGCTGACAGAGGGGGCCATGGTCGCCCTCGACCTGTTCAACCAGGCCGGCTACGAGGTCATCGTCTTCCATGCCGTGGGCTCCGGGGGGCGGGCCATGGAGCAGATGATGAAGGAAGGTATCATCGGCGCTGTCTTCGACTATGCTCTTGGCGAAATCGCCGATGAGCTGTACGACGGACTCCGTGCGGGTGGTCCGGAACGGCTGACTGTGGCCGGCAAGCTCGGCCTGCCTCAGGTCGTGTGTCCGGGGGGCGCGGAGCACCTGGGTGTACTCGTGTCCACTGCCAACGAGGTCCCGGAGAAATACAGCCAGTACAAATACATCTTCCACAACCCCATCGTCTTCGTACCAAGACTCACAGGACCGGAGATGGTCTGTGTGGCCAGGGAGATCACCGACCGCCTGGCCAGTGCAGGAGGCCGAGCCTACTTCATCATGCCGACAAAGGGAGTCAGCCGCTATTCGGCCGAGGGTATGGTGCTGGAGGATAAGGAGAGTGACGAGGCCTTCTTCCAGGAGATCAGATCAACGCTGCCCGACAATGTTGAGCTGATTGAACGCGAAACGCACGCCGAAGATCCCGCCTTCGTCAAAGAGGCGGTGGAGTTGCTGATCTCGCTGATCGAAGCCAAGTAACAGGAAGGTACGGGCGCCCAGTCTACGCCTGTCGAAGGGCAGCTTCAACGATCGCGAACTTCCTCCGACCAATCACGCCACACGTCACCGCCTCTGTTGTCCGCCGCCAACGCATCGGGCAGAGAGGCGGTCGTCTTCATGAAGCCGTAGATCGTCGCCTGACGGATGACGTCGGCAGAGCGATTCTGTCCCGCCATGTGAAAGATCTTGGTGTGCCATAACACTACCGTCCCCACAGGACCAAAGCAGTCGACCGGCTCGGTGTCGGCTTTGATCTGTCTGATGACCGGGTCGGAATAACCACCCGCCCGGCGGACTTCGAGATGCTTGTCCGTGTGCTTCTCTCCATCGTGGAAGGCGTCCCACTGTTCCTGCCAGATCCTCGTGTGACTGCCAGGCCACACGGTGAATCCGCCGGAGTCGGGTGGCAGATCATCGATGTAGGCGGCCATCTGCAGCCGCCAACGGCCATAGACCGCGCCGTCGGAATGAGAGCCACGGAACTCGGGCCCGGGGTCCGGACTGTTCGGCAGCGTGCAGTACAGTCCGCGGGTGCCCTGCCCGGTCAGCCATACGGGGCCGGTCCGCGGCAGCCGCATGGCCTCGTCGGTCACGAAAGGTGCCGTCTCGGGCGGATCCGCGGCCATCTGCCCCATGTGAGTGGTGAGTCCCGCCATGGTGTCGTCAGACAGGAAACACGGGCCCGTGGTGATGCCCCTTTCGTCGAGCCCCGCCGGCCACACCACCGTATCTCTGCCGAGAAGCTGTTCGGCCACCTGCCACAAAGCTCTGGGTGCCAGGTCGAGCATGAACTGCTCGGCGCCGTTGCGGACATAGAACCGATGCCCTTTGCCACCGAGATCCGGTTCGCCACCACCGGCCGGCTTGTTGGCGGCCAGCCGGGCGGACTCGGCTTCGGTGAGAGGACCCCAGGTGGTGGGATCATCCCTCTTCATCCGTGGCAGACGCGTGGCGATGGTGTGCCACATCTCGTCACGCGCCTGACGGCAGAGCTCCGGGTCGAGCACGGCCTTCAGGACGAGATGCCCATCGCGTTTGAACTGCGAGATCTGGCTCGTCGTCAGCAACTCGACCTGGCTCATGGGCGTTACGATTCCTCTATGTGCTCCTGGACGATCCACTGCATGCCCTCGCGGTTGCGGAACAGGTCGATCCAGATGTAGTGGAGTCTGTGCGGTTCGTGCACTTCCACGCCATGGCGGGAGCCGAGAGGGATGTGCAGCAGCACACCTTCGCCGAAGGCAGCGGTCGCCTCGTCGGCATGTACGACACACTCGTTGTCCTGCAGGCCGAGAAACAGCTGCTCGAGCATGGGGTGCTCGTGAGCGGCCACACGGTCATCGCCGGTGGTCTCCACCGATCCTACGCAGAGCCGGGGGAAAGTATGTTCGGGCATCAGCGTGCGGCTGACGGTCTTGGCACTCTTGATGCGCTCCCGGTAGGTCTTGCAGTCGGAGTAGGAGAGGAAGAAGGGGAACTTTTCTTCGTTCTGCTCGAATTCGGCCAGATCGGTCGGTGTCAGATCGACGATAAGCTCGAGAAACAGCAGCGCTTCGGTGGCAGTGACCGACGCCATCGTGCCGGGCCGGGGCGCGAACAAGGCCACCTCCCCGATCGTGTGCGTGGTGCTGCCGTCGTCGACGCGTCCCCGTCCTGAGGTGAAGAGATAGACGCGTCCCTCCTCAGCAGAATTCGCCAGTTCCACGGTCGTGCCCGGGGCCACGGCATGGGTGATGGTCCGCAGGCCATCGATCTCGCCCGGCATCACCTCACTGGATGTCGAATCGGTACGGGGTGCAGGCACAGCGCGATGCAGATCTTCGCAGTGGATCGTGTCGGTCAAGGAGATGTCTCCGTCGAGAGCTGGGCCGGTACTCTCAGCTTGAGCCAGTCGGCGGTGACGATGCTGGTCTCCCGGCTCGTATGGTAAGGTGATCGTTTCCGCTTCAGGAGCAGACCCTCATGGCCCCGGGCTCTGGCTTCTTCGTAGAGGAGATTGATGTCCTTCCAGGTGGCGTCGGTCTGCTCCGGATCCGTCGTCGGTGCTGGCTCCATGCGTCCGCAGGTGAGCTCCAGCAGACTGGCCAGACGCTCCTCGATGGGAGGACCTTCCAGCATGAGATCGAAGGCGACGACACGGGGGAGACAGCGGCCGGTCCGGATGCCCGGAATGTCGGTGCGTTCGCCGGGCTCGCCGTCAGCCTCGGCGAGGAGCTCCCCGTTCACCGGCGACTGTGGCGCCAGATCAAATCCCCAGTCGTGGCACCAGGAGGTGATGTCGTTGCCGCGACGGGTCCAGACGTGACCCTCGAAGACGACGGTGTTCCAGCCGTCGTATTTGGCCTGCACGAGGAAGTCATCGGGCCCCGCCGGCAGCATCTTTGGCACCGACGGCCTCATGGGAAATAAGAATCCCACGGGTCAGTCGGCGGAGCGGCGAGTCTCGGTACGGTCCTGCAGCCACAGCACGAGCTTGTCGAGATCGACTCGACGTCCCGCCTTGCAGGCGATCTTCCAGTCGTCGTAGATGGCGTAGATGAGCGAGCCCTGCAGTTCCGCAGGCTTATACGTCGAGAGCAGCTGCTCCATGGCGTCGGCAAGGGGCCCGAGGATCTCCGGTGGGATCTTGGCTTCGACACCGGCGTCGTAGCTGGCCGGTGTCTGCGCCGCGTCCTTCGGTGACTGGCAGCCCACCAGGCAGCGTGTGACCCGACCGTCCTCGTCGTGCTCGCAGGGCAGGTCGTCGCCGCCGAACCGGACGTCCTCGGTGGCCATGGCCGCCGTCGATTCGCCCACGGGGATACTCTGGCCGCTCTTGGCTTTCTTTGGCTTTCGTCCCCCTCCCTGGGCGCGAATGGCGTAGAGCACGGCGACGCCGTGACCGATGCACCTCGTCTCGTCTTCCTCATACCCACATTTGCCCGCCGCCACCCGGTTCCACAGGCCGAACAGGGGAAATCGGTTCAGGGTTGCCATGTGATCAGTTCAGGCCGGACGCCGGCCAGTCCTTCTCCAGATAATCCAGGACACCGGTGGGAAGATGGTCGTAGTAGTGGCCCAGGTCGGTCTTGATTTTGTTACGGAAGAATGCAGGCAGCCTTCGACTCTGACCGGCGTAGAAGGTCTGCAACTCCGGATCGGCCATGACGCGCTGTCGAGTCCTGGTGTAGAAATCGACCCGGCCTCTGCCCAGCACACCCTTGGAGCGGATCAGCTGAGCCCATCTCGGCAGGGACAGCAGGGAGTGATTGTTGGTGGCAAAGCGCCTGCCGGCCACCCGCGGCAGGAAGGAGTAACGGGTCAGATCTGCCATGTGCTCGAGAAGCTCGACATAGGTGTAGTTCTTCGGCCGGGTGTTGAGGGCAGAATGAGCGTCGAGAAAGTGAAAGGGTACATCGAGCACTCTGCCCTCGCGCTGCATCTGCAGGTCGAGCTCCGCCGAATCGCCGAAGGAAGTAAACAGGGAGTAGGCCGGTATTGCCGCCGGGGCCAGATCGAGGAAGCGCTTGGTCAACTCGAAGGGCTGGGATCCCTCATCGGCGTCCAGACCGAAGACAAAGTTGGCCTGCACGTAGGGGATATAGCGAGTGATGAGATGGATGTGCTCGGCCACCTCGGCGACCTTGTCCATTCCCGAGCGTCTGCCCTGCTGAACCTTGTCGTTGAAGCCGAACCACGATTCTATGCCGAGGATGAGGGTGACGAAGTTGTTGCGCTGAAGCTGCTCCAGTCTCTCTTCCCGCAACTGCGAGATCGTGCACTCGGCGACAAAGCGGAAGGCGCCAGGTCCCCCTGCATCATCGATGAGCGTCATGAAGTCGTCGAAACGAACGCCGAAGTTCGGATCGTGCCAGCCGATGATGGGTTTCTTCATCTGTCCCCGCAGGAAGAGCAAGTCGTCGCGGAGTTGAGCGTACGGGAGCGGCCGGTAGGGGATCTTTGAGTCGACGCAGAAGCTGCAGCTGTAGGGACAGCCGAGGCTGCCGATCATCGGTACGGCCCGACACCAACGGGGGGCCTTGTCGAGATTGTGCCGGATGAATCGCCAGCGCTCGCGCACCCCGGGCAGTTCTTCGGCCTGCCCGGCGGCGCTCAGCTGGATCCCCACGCCGGGATGAGGCGGGTGATCGTGCAGCAGGTCCTGTATCAGGTCACGATCGGCGAAGCCGATGACGTAGTCGAAGTAACTGCGGGCGTCCGTGGCGTAGGAACGGGCATGCGGTCCCCCGAGGACGGTGACCACCCCCTGCTGGCGGAAGATGTTGGAGACGCTGTAGGCCAGGTAGGCGGCCTGGGTGAAGGCGCAGACGAACAGTATGTCGACGTCGGTGGGCAGCAGGTCGTCAAGGTCCTCGAAGCCGGTGTAGGTGGAATACTGGACCTCACACCCCATCTGCTCCGCCCACACTCCCACCGACTGTGGCATGATGGACGCAGAGCCCGGTTTCAGCACCTTCGCCTTCAAGCCCTTCGAAGGCTTCTTGCTGATGAGGTCGAGAATACCCACCCTCACGGGTCCGTGATCTCCATATTGGGTGTGGTCCAGGTGGCGGGTGCTCCCCGACACTATAACGAATATCAGGTGGCGGGCACCACTGTGGATGCTGGCCACGGTCCACGGAGCCGAACTGTTCGCCAACTCGGAGAGGGAGGATGGGAGTATGAACGAAACACCGAATCCGGCCTGGCGGCCGGGGCAGCTGGTCCGCGACGCCGGCCCGCGGCTGGCGATCTTTCTCGGGATCCTCGTCGTCGGCGCCTGGCTGCTGATCGACGTCGTGCTCGGCATGCAACTGACCCGGGTGCTGTCCGATGCCATCTCCGTCACCGGCGCGGAGTGGATCATGTACCTGCTGATCGGGTTGTCCGTGCTCTCCGTGGGGGTGACGATCGAGCGCTGGTTGTTCTACCGTGTGCGTGCCATCGATGTCGAGTCCCTTCGAACTCAACTGGCCAGGTTGCTCCGGGACGGCAGACACGCGGAAGCCGGCGTGCTGGCAGAGAATCTGCCCGCTATGGAGCGCGGAGCGGTGGCGGCCTGTCTGGACCATCTCGACCAGGGCTCGGACACCATGGAGCGCGAGATGACGGCCGTTCTGGGGCGGGAGCGGCTTCGGTATGAGCGCTACCTGATCATCCTGGGTACCCTCGGCAACAGCGCTCCCTTCATTGGCCTGTTCGGTACCGTCCTCGGTATCATCAAAGCCTTCATGGACCTGGCCCAGGACATAGCCGGTGGCGCCGCCGTGGTGATGGCGGGGATTTCGGAGGCCCTGGTGGCCACCGCCCTCGGATTGTTCGTCGCCATCCCGTCGGTGATCGCCTACAACGTGCTCAAAGCCAGAGTCCGGGCCATCGGGACGAATGCCGAATATCTCGCCCACGTCGTCATCGCCCACGGGGAGGCGCAGCATGGCGAGCGCATGGAGTGACCAAGAGGATGCCATCACCGGCATCAACGTCACGCCGCTGGTTGACGTCACTCTGGTCCTGCTGATCATCTTCATGGTCACCACCAGCTACATCGTCAAGGCCGCCATCGAGCTCGACCTGCCCCAGGCGGCCACGGCCAGCCAATCCCGTCCTGCGAGCCTGTCCGTCACTCTGACCCGGCAGGGGGAGCTGTATCTGAACAACCGTCCCACGTCGGAGCAGAATCTGGCGACTCAGGTACGGGCCGAAGTGGCAACCGACCCCGACGTGCAGGTGCTCATCGCCGCCGATACCGAATTGCCCTACGGCCGTGTGGTGGGACTGATCGATCTCATCAGGCAGAGCGGCGTGCGCCGCTACGCACTGAACGTCGCCTATGAGGATCGGCCGACCCCGTGAACCACGAACCGGTGGAAGGCAAGGGCCTTTCCGCCAAGCCGTACCTGGTGTCGCTGCTGTGTCACGTGGGGTTGATCGGTGCCGTCATCGTCGTGGCGACGCTGAACGTGCGCGACATCGCAGAAGTCATCGAGGTCGAGATCGTCGAGATGCCGCCCCCTGTCGAAGAGCCGGTCCAACCGCTACCCATTCCCGAGCCACCGGTCCCGGACGTCGAATTGGTTGAAAGGGTCGAGACCGAGGTCCGACCGTTCCATGCAGAGGCAGAGATCATCAACCAACTGCCGCGCCAGGCCGACGCTGCCCCTCGACCCGCCCCGACACAGGTCCTGGCCATTCCGATGGAGGCTACCGTCGACGGCGGCGGCGGCTTCGAAGTCCTGGCGGTGGTCGGGGCCGACCCCGGCATGCGGGGTGATCCGAATGCCGTGTGGTTACCCGCCGAGGAGTACGCCGACACCTGGGAGATCACCGCCGAGCCCGAGCCGATCAACGACCGCGAGTTCAGGCCGGTATATCCTCCCGACGCGAAAGCTCGCCGCGTGGAAGCCGCCGTCGAGGTCGAGCTTCTGGTGGACAGCACAGGCACAGTGGCTGAGACAAATGTCCTGACCACCGTCGGCGACCAGTTCAGCCTGTCGGCCCTCGACTACTGCCGCAAGCTCAGATTCAAACCGGCCCTGGCCAACCGGGTGCCGGTGGCCAGCCGCATCGTGTGGGTTGTCGACTACCGCTTCGGAAACAGGTGAGTGTGATGCTGAGGAGGCGGTGGGGCAGGTGTATGACTGTCACGGCAGTGGCCACTCTGGCGGGGAGTGCGCTTCAAGGGCAGACCGCAGAGGATTCGGCGCCGTCCCTGAGCCGCCGTCCCGAGGTCATCCAGGAAGCGGCCCTGCGGTATCCGCCCCGGGCCTGGGATGAGGACGTGCAGGGGGACGTGGTGTTGCTGCTCTGGGTCGACGAAGAAGGCCTGGTGGAGGCGGGCGAAGTGGTCTCCACCCCCGGGTACGATATGGAGCTGGCAGCCCTGGCGGCGGCGAAGAAGATGCGATTCTCCCCGGCTTTGATGGAGGGCGAGCCCGTCAAGGTAAAGATCCGCTACACCTTCCGCTTCCGGAAACCGGAGAAAGCGACGCAGGCGCTGCCGCCGCTGGCCGCCGGTCGTCAGGATCCGCGCCCCAAGGCACGGCTCTTCGGACGCGTACTGCAGAAGGGCACGGGCAAGCCGCTGGCGGGCGCCGAAGTCTATCTGCTCGACCTGGACGAGGCGGTACTGACCGATGAGGAGGGGCGCTTCGACCGGGCCCTGACACCCGGCGGCTACGCCGTCACCATCAACGTGCCGCAGCACCATTCCTTCGAGACGATGGAGCGACTGGAGCCGGGTTCAACCATCGAGGTCAAGTACTACGTGGAACCCAATCGACGGGAGCGCTACCGGACCATCGTCTGGGGGGACGAGGGCAAGGCCATGGTGGGCCGTACGACGCTGGCGGATGCGGAGATCTCCGAAGTGGCGGGCACGGTGGGCGACCCGATCCGCGTCGTCATGTTGATGCCCGGGGTGACGACGTCGATGAGCGGCCTGGGGTATCCTGTAGTCCGCGGCGTCCTGCCGGGGGACGCGCGTTATGAGATGGACGGTGTTCAGGTGCCCATGCTGTATCACCTCGGATTTGGCACGGCAGTGGTCAATCCAAGATTCACCAGCGGCATCGTCTTCCAGCCCGGCGGCTATTCCGTGCAGCACGGACAATTCCCCGGCGCCCTGATCATGGGGCAGGCGGCTCGTGCGCCCGAACACCCGACCACGGCGTCGGACCAGTCCATCATTCAGATGAGTCTGTTCCACGCCCGGCCCCTCAACGAGAATCTGCAGACTCTGGCTGCAGGCCGCATGGGTACGCTGGGACTGATCATCGAGGGGGTGGCATCGGATGCCATCTTCAAGTACTGGGACTACCAGAGCAAGACCTTCTGGCAGGTTGGAGAGAACGATCACATGGAGTTGCTCGCCTTCGGCGCCGGCAACAAGGTGGGCGAGAAACTGCAGGGCGGGGGTGAGGATGTGGTCATCATCGACTTCCACCGCCTGCTGCTCCGCGACCGGCACACGCTGGCCTCGGGTTGGCTGCAGGTCGAGGCAGAATACGGGCAGGAAGGGTTCATCGCGCCGGAGGATGAAGAGGAGG
>PBSR01000239.1 GCA_002726335.1 Gemmatimonadaceae bacterium | reverse complement strand
CGTCGGCCTGATCGAGAGCGTCGACCTGCTCACCGGCGGCTTTTCCGCCGAATATGGCGATCGACTCAGCGGGGTTTTCGATGTGCGCTCCCGCAGCCCCGAGCCCGGGCAACGCCGGGCCTCCATCGGCCTGAGCATGATGAACACGCGGGCGCAGTTCGAGGGTGCTGGTGAACGCAGCTCCTGGCTGGTGTCGGCCCGCCGTGGATACCTCGACATCGTGCTGGCCCTCATGGGTGAGGACGAGGACATCGATCCCAGATACAGCGACCTGTTCGCCAAGTACACCTACGAACTGACCGGCGCCCACCACCTGCAGGCGAGTCTGTTGCGCTCCCGCGACGACTTCGATCTGATGGAGGATGACGACGACGAATCGAACACCGGCTACGGCAACACGTACGGATGGCTCAGTCTGACGTCCACCCTGAGTCCGGCCCTGGTGGGTCGCACAACGCTGTCTGCCGGTCGGGTCAGCTCCGATCGCGTCGGCGTCGGCTACTTCGACGACGGCGTTCAGGAGTTCGTCATCCGGGACGAACGTGACTTCGACATCCTCTCCCTGCGACAGGACTGGAGCTGGGAGGCCACACCCGACCATTTCCTGAAGTGGGGCTTCGACCTGCGCCACCTCGACGGCTACTACGACTACCTGAGCGATCAGCGTCTCCTGCATCGGGATGCCACCGGCGAGTTGCTCGACAACCAGGACACTACCGCCGTCGCTCTCGAACTGACGCAGCCCAGCTTCTCGTTGTACGCTGCCGATCGGCTCCGCCTGACGCCGAAGCTGACCGCCGAGCTCGGGCTGCGCTACGACGACATCGACCACACTGACGATCGCCTGGTCAGCCCGCGACTCAGTCTCGTCTATGCCCTGGGGTCGCGGACCCACCTGCGCGCCGCCTGGGGACGGTATCATCAGAGCCAGGCAATTCACCAGCTCCGGGTGGAGGAGGGCCAGGCAACCTTCCTGCCGGCGGAACGCTCCGAACACCGTGTCGTCGGTCTCGAGCACCTGCTCGACGATGATATACACCTGCGGATCGAAGCCTACGACAAGCAGCTGTCCTCGCGTCAACCCAAGTGGCGCAACTGGCTGGACGACATCGAGATCTTCCCGGAGCTGCAGGGCGACCGCATCCGTCTCGACCTCGACGGTGGCCGATCGAGGGGACTGGAGGTCTATCTCAAGCGCGATGCCGACGATCGATTCACCTGGTGGCTCAGCTACGCCCTGGCCGAGGTGCGCGACGACATCCGCGCTTTCGGCGTCGGCGATCAGAGTTACCCCTTCCAGCGGGACATCCCCGGTCGCTACGATCAGCGCCACACCGTCTACGCCGACCTCAACTACCGTCCGAGCCTTCGCTGGCATCTCAATCTGGCGTGGCAGTACCGTAGCGGCTGGCCCTACACCTTGCAGAGCCTGGCCTTCACGCGCACATCGGATTCGGGCGGCTTCTTCACCACCGAGCTCGGTGAACCCAACGGCCGAACCTATCCCGCCTTCCACCGTCTCGACGCCCGCCTCAACCGCGCCTTTCGCGTGTTTGGCGGCGAGATCCACGCCTTCTTCGAGGTGACCAACCTCTACGACCATGGCAACGTCTCGGGCTATGAGTACAACTTCCAGTGCTCCGATGAGACCCCGGAGAGCTGTGGACTGCGGCAATCTCCGGAGTACTGGTTCCGCCTGCTACCGTCACTGGGGTTCAACTGGAGCTGGGACCTGTAGCGCGCTCATCATCGCAGAAGCCTGTTGCGAGACTGCTCGAAGCTGCGGTACGTACGTCCTTATCAGGTGTGACGAAGGAGGCGGCGATGACGACAGCGTTGATGTGGCACAGGGACCCGGGTATCTGGCTGGATACGAGCGGCAGTCCCCAGGCAGCCCTTGTGCGGCGCCACCTGGGTCGGCCCCCGGCGAGCGGGGACGACGACGAGTTGCAGCGCCTGACGACGGGGCTCGTCTCCTACATCCGGTCCAAGGGCACTCCTCATCACCAGCCATTCCAGAAGAGCTACGGCGAGGCTCTCGTGCGCCTGTTCCCTGACCTGCGCCGCGCTTTCGGCAGGATCATCGCCGATCAGTGGAAGTCCAGGGGCAAGATCGGCCACTACGAGCTCTATGCCGGCCTCGTCATGGAAGATCAGGACCCCGAGATCCTCGCCCCGACGCTGGCCGAGATCCACGGACTGCTGCAGAACTGGAACAACGAAGGCTGGTGTCCGTGGACGCCGACATTGTGGCTGCGGATTCTCTGGCTCGGTCGTGAGCAGCTGGATTCCTCGGCCGCGATCACGACGCAGTTGGAGCACATCGAGTCCCACCTCGACGACGACGCCCGGTTCCAGGATCGCGAACCCTTCTGCCTGATGCACGCCATCGGCTGCATGGCCCATCCCGTGGCCGAAAGCATGCGTGCCCGTTTCTGTGACGCCTTTGCGGCGCGACAAGAAACCGACGGCAGCTGGGGCGACTTCAGCTATGTCGCGCATGCGTTGATCGCACGTTGGGGGCTGGCGTCACCCGCGACCTCTTGAGCGCCACCCCCTCAGGCACTAGCCTTGGTCCTGTCCGCCCGGTGCACCCCCGCCCCGCAAGGAGACAGGTCCATGACTCGCCCACCCGAAGAACAGCAGGTCTACGACCTCTACGACGACTACTGCCATGGCCATATCGAGCGCCGGGAATTCTTCAGCCGCGCCACAGCCATCACCATTGGCGGCGTTTCCGGCCTGGCGCTGGCCGAGAGTCTGCTGCCCCGCTACGCCGAAGCCCTGACGGTCTCCTTCACCGACGAGCGGATCAATGCCACCTGGGTCGACTACGAGTCACCCGGCGGCAACTCCGGAAGCATGCGTGGCTATCTCGTTCATCCCACCACCGGCGAGGGTCCCTTCCCCGCGGTCCTCGTCATCCATGAGAACCGTGGCCTCAATCCATATGTGAAGGATGTAGCGCGCCGGGCTGCGGCGGCGGGCTTCCTGGCGCTGGCACCTGACGGACTGTCACCCGCTGGCGGCTACCCTGGCAACGACGATGACGGTCGCGCCATGCAGCGCAGCCTGGATCGCGACAAGCTGCGTCAGGACATCGTCAACAGCGCCAGATGGCTCAAGGCACATGGGTCCTCTACCGGAAAACTCGGCGCTACCGGCTTCTGCTGGGGTGGCAGCACGACGAACTTTCTCGCCGTGACGCTGGGAGAGGATCTGCAGGCGGGGGCTCCCTTCTACGGCAGCGGCCCCGACCCGTCGGCCGTGCCCAGGATCAGAGCCGCCATGCAGATCCACTACGCCGAGAACGACAAACGTGTCAACGCCACCCGTGAGGCGTATGAGGCGGCGCTGAAGGCGGCGGCCCTGCCCTTCGAGATGCACACGTATCCCGGTACCGGTCACGGTTTCCACAACAACTCGACGCCTCGATACGTCGAGGCCGCCGCCGATCTGGCGTGGGACCGCACGATCGGCTGGTTCCGCACGTACCTGACCTGAAACCGGGACACCCACCATGAACTTCTGGATCTTTACGCACAGCATGGCCCCCTTCGATCACTGGATCGACGGGCACCAGGAGCGCTTCGACGCCTGGCACGAGGCGGGTGTGCGCGGCATCGTCGTCGGCTATATGAGGTTCACTCTTCCCGACGGCAGCAGTGTTCCCGCCTGGACCCCCGACCCGGCCGTCTATGCCGCTCACGGTGAGACCCCGCCGGAGGGTCCGCGTGATGCGGAGCGCGAGGCCCGACTGCGGCAGATGCTGGACAGTGCCGCCGATCGCGGCTGGCAGGTGATGATCTTCGGCGCGCCCATGACGCCGGCCACACTGCAGGATCTGGCCAACGCTTTTCCTCAGGTGAGTGGGTTCATCGTCGACGGTCCTGGCGAAAACCACTATGAGCTGGCCTTCCATCACGGGGGCGAGCTGTTCGAGATCCGGCCCGGTGAGGACGGCCTCTATCGCTCCATCGGTGCCGATCTGGACCGCATCGGTCGCGGCATCACCTCCCTGCGGCAGAGCTTCCAAGAGCTGACGCCGCAGCGTGTCCGCTACCTGGCACCGGGGGGCACATTCGGTGGCCTGACCTTGTTCGACGTCGATGAAGACGGCCTCTACTGGCTGCGCCAGCGTCGCCTGGCATCGCAGCACCGCTGGCAGGAGGCGCGGGATGCCGTCGACGGGGTGGATCGTCCCATGCAGCTGGGCGGCATTCCCCGTACGGCCACCTTCTCGCCGCTCACCGGCCAGGACTATCAGCTGATGGCGGCCGGCCCTTTCGATCTGCTGTTCCCCAAGCACTACTACTGGCATCGCGGCTTCGATGGCCTCTACGGCACCGTCGCCCGCTGGGTGCAGCGGCTGTGTCGTTGGAATGCGGGCCTCACCGAAGCGGACGCCCTGCTCGTCGTCGAAAACCTATTCGGTCTTCGCCTGCCGGGGGTCCACTGCCTTCTCGACCTGGAGCTCGGCTTTCCCCAGGAGTTCTACGACGACGTGGTGGCCGGCGAGACGCGCCGCGCCCTGGCCGCCGTCGGTGACGATGCCGAGCGCCTCATCTTCTGGGTCTCCACCGGACGCGCACCGCATGCCGGGGATTCCATGACGAGCCGCGACCTGCACGGCATTCTGGCCTCAGCGCGGGACGCTGGCATGACCCGCTTCCTGTTTCACCCCGATCCTCATCTGCGCGCCAGTGAGTGGCGGGTGCTGTCGTCACTGTGTGGCACCCCCTGGCAGGAGCGGCCCGGTGGCTGGTTTCCCGGCGGGGAGGATCCGTCGAACCGCTACTCCGGTCAGCGTCAACCTGCGAACGAGGATTGAGAGCATGATCACCCGTCGCGCGTGCCTGCAGCTGGTGGCACTGGTGATGGCTCTCATCCCGGGCCGATCCCCAGCGCAGGACACCGCCCCGGTTGTCTCCGAATCGCAGATCCCCGAGTGGCGACTGGCGTTGAGTGCTGACACACTGGCGAAGGTTGGCAACGTCGTCGTCGTCGACTCGACGGATCGCCACAACCTGCTGGGTCAGGTGCGCCTGGCCGAGGTCGCCGGGGTGAGCACCGCAAGCACGTCCTGGGCCGTAGGGTCTCTGATCGAGGGCCTGAACGAACTGACGCCTCTGGAGGTCAGGGCGGCCAGGCGGGTCACCTACAGCTCGCGGGATCTTCTGCGCTCGCCGTGGATATTCCTCGCCGTAGAGCGCTATCAGTTTACCGGCAGTGACCTGCGCAGCCTCGGCCGCTACATGACGGGGGGTGGCTTCGTGCTGGCCGACGGCGGTGTCGACATCGGCGGCGAGGCCGACGTCTTCGCCCGCACTCTCATCGAGAAATCGCTGGCCACCGCCGGCAAGCGGGCGAAGTTTCGCCGGCTGCGTGCGGACCATCCGATCTACCACAGCTACTTCGACTTCGATCATCCCCCACTGCCGCCGAAGCCCGGCGGGCGTCGTCTCGACTATCTGATCGGCGTGCGTGTGGACGGCCGGCTGCTGGCCGTCATCTCCTATCAGGGACTGCAGCACGTCCTCGGCGGCAACAGCCAGACGGATGTCACGCGCCACCTCCAGTTCGGCATCAACACGATCATCTTCGCCCTCACGCAGGAGGGTGGCCTGACGAAACGCGTCGAAAGGTAGGTACCCCACATGCCCATCAAGGTCGCCGTCATCGGCGCCGGCAGCATCGGTTTCACCCTCCGCCTCATGCGGGACATCCTGTCGGTGCCCGAACTGGCCGACACCGAGTTCGCCTTCCACGATATCAACCGCCGCAACCTCGACATGATCGCCCGGCTGGCGCGCCGCGATATCAAGGCCAACCGACTGCCGGCGAAGTTGACCACCTCCACGAACCGGCGCCGGGCCCTCGAGGGTTCTGACTACGTGCTCAACACCACCCGCATCGGCGGCCTCGAGGCCTTCCAGAGAGATATCGATATACCCCTCAAGTACGGGATCGATCAGTGTGTGGGTGATACGCTTTGCGCCGGTGGCATCATGTACGGCCAGCGCAACATCCCGCAGGTTCTCGCTTTCTGTGACGACATGGCGGCAGTCGCCGCTGACGACGTGCTCTTCCTCAATTACGCCAACCCCATGGCCATGAACACCTGGGCGGCGATTGAGTACGGGGGCATCGATACCATCGGTCTGTGCCATGGCGTGCAGGGGGGACACGCACAGATCTGCCAGGTGATCGAACAGCTCGTGAAGCGGCCGGTGACGAAGAAGGATGTGGACATCATCTGTGCCGGTATCAACCATCAGACGTGGTACGTGCAGGTTTTGTACCTGGGGCAGGACTGGACGGGCCGCCTGCTGGAGGGCTTCGAGCAGCACCCCGTCTTCAGCAGGACGGAGAAGGTGCGCATCGACATGTTGCGCCGTTTCGGCTACTACACGACCGAGTCGAACGGTCATGTATCGGAGTATGTGCCATGGTATCGCAAACGGACGAGGCAGATCCGCAGATGGATCGACCTATCGAGCTGGATCCACGGCGAGACCGGCGGTTACCTGCGTGTATGTACCGAGGGCCGCAACTGGTTCGAAACCGATTCCCCCAACTGGATGAAGCAGGAGCCGCCCCAGTTCACCTACGAAAGCCGCTCCGAGGAGCACGGCAGCTGGATCATCGAGGCGCGCGAGACGGGGCGAGTCTATCGCGGTCACTTCAACGTTGTCAACGACGGCTGTATCACCAACCTGCCGCGGGATGCCGTCGTCGAGGTGCCGGGTTACGTCGACCGCAACGGGCTCTCCATCCCCCGGGTCGGTGACCTGCCGCTGGCCTGCGCTGCCATCTGCTCCACCTCGGTCCACGTACAGCACCTGGCCGTCGAGGCCGCCGTACACGGGGACGTGGATCTGCTTCGGCAGGCGATGATGCTGGATCCCCTCACCGGCGCCGTCTGCGACCCGCACGAGATCTGGCAGATGACGGACGAGATGCTCGTCGCCCAGTCGAAGTGGCTGCCCCAGTACGGCAAATCCATCCCCGCAGCCAGGAAGCGCCTGGCTGCGGCGAAGCCTCTCGGCACGAGAAAGACGAAGGGCGCCGCCCGGTTGCAGACGAAGACCACCGCCCAGATGCGCCGGGATCGCGCTGCCGCCCGCAGCAATGCCGCCGCAGCGGACAAAGGCAACCTCCTCGGCAAGACCGTACCCAAAGGCCGATCCGCCGCCGGGTGATCGACCGATGCGCGTCCTGATTCTAGGGGGAAGCGGCTATCTCGGCCCGCACGTAGTGGCCGAACTCGAGGCCGATCATGAAATCGTCCTCACAGACGTGGTCCCCATCGAATCAGACCACGAGACACATCAGGTGGACGTAGCCGACCTCGGGCAGGTTCGCGCCGCCGCCTGCAACACCGATGTCATCATCAACTGTTCGGTGTCACGCACGCACCGTCGGCGCGCCTTCGACGTGAACACCCTGGGCACGGGCAACGCCCTGACGGCGGCCGTCGAGCTCGGCCATGAGCGCTTCGTCAACACCGGCCCACGGTTCACGCTGGCGGGGCCTGCCTACCTTCGCACCGACTTTGCCCTGCACGAGGAGATCCCACCTCATCCTGGAACGGGGCTGTACGCTGTGAGCAAGTCCCTGGGACAGGAGCTCTGCCGCATCTTCTCCGAGGGGTATCCGATTCATGTGATAACGATGATCGTGTCCAGCTTTATTGACGCCGAACCGCCTCCCGGATGGCGCGGTGAGATGAATCCCTTCGCCGTCACCTACGCCGATGCCGCGCGGGCGATCCGTTGTGCACTGGAAGTGGATCCGGCGCGATTGCCCTCACGCTGTGAGGCGTTCTTCCTCACCGTCGACCTGCCCCAGCAGCAGTGCCTCAGCGGCAAGGCGCAGCGGCTGCTGGGATGGGCACCGCAGGACAAGCTGGAAAGGTGGTGGCAAGTCGGGGCTAGTCCAATGAACGGATGAAGGCGACGACGTCATCGATCGCCTCATCATCCTGCAGCAACTGCGCCAGAGGTACCATCAGCTTGCCCTCCGCGTCCTCCTCGTGGTACCCACGCAGCCCCTCGCGGTAGTTCCTCAGTTGCCTGGCCAGATACCAGGCATGCTGCCCCGACAGCATGGGCGCCCTCTGCTGTTCGATGCCTTCTCCGTCGCGGCCGTGGCAGGCCACACAGACGGTGTAGTGCGCCTCGCCTCTGCCTGAATCCCCCTCGCCCATGTCAGCCGGCACGCCCGGATCGAGGCGGGCGATATAGGCCACCACGTCGTCGACCTTGCCTTCGGTGGACAGCATCATTGCCATGGGCGCCATCTGCATCCCCGTCAGGTCCTGGGGATGGGCGCCACGTACGCCGGCTCTGAACTTGAGCAGCTGCCGGCGCAGGTACCACGGCGCCTGCCCTGACAGACGGGGTGTATTGAAGGCGCGCCTGCCCTCGGCCTGCAGTCCATGGCAGGCGCCGCAGACCATGAAGATCGTCTTGCCCTGTTCGGGATCACCGGGCAGGGCGGCCAGAACGGCCTCCCGTGCCGCAACCTGGCGCGCGTAGACTCGCTCCTCGTACCGTGCCAGTACTCGCGCCTGCTCCTCTGTCCGAGCCGCCTGTTCGGCCACCTGTCGTTCGGCGAGGCGATCATTGAGCCCGTCGATGGCCGACTGCGAATGCGTGTGTGCGGCGAAGACGACCCATACATTGGCCAGCACGACCACCAGGATGGGAGCCCACTTCTCAAAGGACATCAGGTGGTCCTGTGGAATTGGCCGTCGCCGGACAGTGTTTCCAGGAAGCGGGCCATGGCTTCACCCGTAACGTGTTCCGCTCCCGACTCCTTCACGTGGCGCTCGATCTCACGCATGACGACGGGTCGGATGAAATCGGGGATCTTCTCCGTCCGCGTCAGAGCCTCCTGGCTCCATTCGAGTTCGCGCTCCACCCGGTCGGACCCTTCCCCCCAGTTCGCGTACTTCTCTTCCACCACCTGCAGAGTGATCCTTTCGTACCCGTGCTGGCGTGCCCACTCTTCGATCCGGCTGCGCGTCATGGTGCGCATGAAGCCCGGCGGCACCCGTTCGATCTTTGCCAGCGCCTCCGCATCCCAGTCGAAGGCCTGCGCGGCCGACTCGCCAGGTGCATCACCCTCAACCACACCGCTGCCACGCCGCCCGTGAGCCTCGGTCTTGTCACCGCGCATGGCCGCTGCCATCTTCTCGCGCGCCTTGCCCATTCCGCCTTCAGCGACCTCGAGAGTGATCTCGAGAAAGCCGTTGTCCCTGGCGTACGCTTCGACCGTGTCCTGGGCGGCCCGACGCATGAACCCTTCGGGCACTCGCTCCAGACGTGTGGTGGCCTCGTCCGTCCACACCGGTTCGGGTGGGGCCAGCCCGGCGGCCTCCCTGAACATCTCCAGGGTGACTGTCGTGACCCGTCGGGTCAGCGCCCGTTTCTCCAGCTGGGTCCGGATCTGCCGACGTTGGACTTCGTCCTCCACGGCGTCCAGTTCTGCCAGACAGGCCGGGTCCCACACCAGCTGGCGCTCGCCCAGGGCATCGAGGACAACGCCATCCTCCACCTTCCTGCTCTCGGACAGCTTGAACTCACTGCCCTCTCTGTCACAGATAGGACAGGCCTGTGGTCGCGATCCGTGGTGCACATGGCCGCAGGCCGGGCAGGAGAAACTGAGGGCGATCTTCTCCTGCGATTCCCGGTCCTCGTCCTCGAAGCTGATGCCCATTCTCTTGATCGCCTCGGGCGGCAGGATGTCCCGGATGGCAGCATTGAGCACCGAGCCGGTGACGATGGTGTGGCCCTCGGCCAGGCAGTAGTTCTGCACGGCCTGCATGGCCACGCCCTGCGCCATGGGCGGTACGATCTCCATCTTGGCCCGGGCCTCCTTGGTCCAGGTGACGGTTGCCTCTGCCTGGTATTCGACGCTGGGCTTGTACTGCGAGTCCACCACGAGCAGGTTGCACGGCGCCAGGCGACACAGGTTTTCCGTATTGCCGCCAATGTCCATCTCCTCGTCGCTGTGAATGCCGATGCGGCCCACCACCAGCAGCCACGGAGAGGTGTTCTGCACGAACTCGAGGATCTTGTCGAAGGCTTTGCCATCGAGCAGGTGGGTCTCCAGCTCCACGCCTTCGTCGGCGGCGACCTTTTCGGCAATCTGCAGGTGGGATTGATAGATCTTGGCCAGTCCCGAGTCGATGATGTCCTCGTGCAGCTTCTCCTGCTCTTCGAACTTGAAGACCTCCCTGGCTTTGTCGGTGAGCACTTCGTTGAGGCTGTTGAACATGGTATAGTGGAAGTACGGGTCGAAGGCGGAGACGGCGATGAGCTGCTTGCCGAACGTCCTGGACAGCTGGATCCCGCGCATCAGGGCACCCCAGCTGCGCGTGCTGCCGTCCAGGCAGACAACGATCTTGTCGGAGCCAGGCGGCTCGGAGGCACCCTCTTCCTCCCCCTCGCTTCGTTTGCAGAGCAACACGTCCCGGCGCACCCGGCGCAGCACGCGCTCCGACACCGTCCCCAACAGCGAACGGGATACCCTGCCGATGCCGAAGGCACCGAGGGCAATCAGATCATAGTCGTGGGCTTCGATATCTTCGACCAGTTCCTGCCAGTTCCTGCCTTCCAGCGAGATCCCGGTGAAGGGCAGTTCCGCCTGCTGACACAGTCCCGACATATGCTCCAGATAGGAATCGGTGATGAGCTCCAGGCCCTGCGTGATCAGCGAATCGTGTACGTCTCGCTGCTTCTCCAGCTCTTCCTCTTCCTGGTACTTTTCCGGCAGCCCGCCTTCCATCGCTCGGAAGCGTTGGTCGTGCAGCTTGGCGGCGTACACGTGGCAACCGTAGAGCTCGGATCCGTTGCCCTTGCCGATCCGGACCGCCAGATCCATGGCGGCGCTGGACAGCTCCGAACCATCGACAGCGGCGAAGATCTTGCCGTAGGGTCCGATCGCATCTCGTTCCTCACCTCCCTGCAGAACCTGACGCGCTTCCTGCACCAGTTGCAGGCCGATCTCTTCCACGCCCTTGTCGGCGGCGTACTGCTCGATCTGCTCGCGGATGAACTGCTGAATCATTCCGGGCGCCCGCTCCACCGCCTGTGACGCCTCTGGCGACCAGCGCATGCCCCCGTGGACCGAGACCTCCTTCTCCGTTGGCACCTGACGCGGTGTCTTGTCGACCACCTCGGAGATCCAGAAAATGTAGGCGAAAGGATACTGGGGTTGCACGATGTGGAAATCGTCGTACTCGAACATGGTCCGCGCCAGCAGAACGAAAGTGTGACGGGGATCGTCCTCGGCGATCACCTCGACGGCGCAGTTGAGCTGGAAGCTCATGTATTCGGGAGCGCATCCGGTGAAATGCAGCGCTGCCAGAGGCGTCTGTTCCAGGTTCTGATACGTCTGCCGGGCAAAGATCTCCAAGCCGGTCATCGCCCGGTAGTCGACGGCGTCGCGGTCGAAGTAGAACTGTGACATGGCCTCGATGCGGGCTGCCATGGATTCCTGCCAGGGTTTGCCTCGCGTGTTGTGCAGCGTCTCCTGGAAGAGATCGATGTACTCCGAAAGGCGCTCCTGCCTGGGCACGTAGCCGATGCCCTTGTTCGAGCAATTGAAGGGGAACTCCCCCTCCTTCGCTTGCGTGATGACCACGGGCAGATGGGCGGAGAAGAACTCGGGCGCCTCCTTCTGCAGCAGTCGGTTGTACATGCCTCGACGGCCCTGCTCGATCCAGTCGATGCACTTGTCGGGCAACGACGCGACAGGCAGCTGGCGGGTTCCGGTCGCCAGTTCCACCGCCATGTCCCTCTCGCCCAACACGATTTTCTGTTTCGGATTGCCGGCACTCATCGTTGTTGTTCTCCGTTCAGTTGAACTTGATGCCCAGTTCCAACTCACGCTCTTCCCGATGTCTCTGCATGAGATCCGGCGTCACCACCGTACCTTCGGCTCTCGCCCGCTCTTCCAGTTTCTTCTTGATCCGGGGCCGCAGGAAGACCGGGATCCTCGCCAGACGTTCCCGCGCCTCCGGTGTCCACTCCACCTCGTCACCGATCCCGGCGATCTGAATCGGGATCGTCTCTCCCCCCTGTGGCACATAGCTACAGTTGGGATCTTCTCCCATGAGATTGCCAGCCTGAGCCAGACTGCGCGCCCGGCAGCCGCCGCACAGCAGCTTGTATTCGCACCTGGCGCAACGACCCTGGAGCAGATCGGGGGTTCGCAGAGACTCGAACAGCACCGCCTCGTCCCAGATGTCCCAGAAGGGCTTCTGGCGCACATTCCCCGCCGACAGCTCGATGTACGGACAGGGTGTCACGTCGCCGTTGGGCGCGATGCGACAGTAGTGCGAGGCGGCAGGACAGCCGCCGCCGTCGTACCCCGTGGCGCGAGTATAGGGTGACGCCGGGTCGTTCTCGTACAGGATGCGCTTGTAGTGCGGTGTGCAGCGGGACTGGACCATGATCCCCTTCGTGCTGCGTTGCAATCCGGCGATTTCCTCGAGCAGCTGCTCATAGAGGTCGGCGGAGAGGTCCATCTGCCGTCCGCCCCTGCCGATGCACACCAGGAAGAAGAAATTGATGATCGCCGCCCCAAGATCACGCGCCAGGGCCACCGCTTGAGCCAGCTCACCACAGTTGTGTTTCGTGACTGTGAAGTGAACCTGGGCGTGGAGACCTTCGGCCTTGCACTGGCGAATGGCGGTGCATGCTCGGGCAAAGGAACCGGTAACACCGCGGAAGGAGTCGTGCCCCTCGGCGCTCACCGAATCGAGGCTGATGCCGACGCCTTCCAGGCCGAGTTCCTTGAATCGACGGATCTTCGTTTTGGTGAGCAGGACGCCGTTGGTGCCGATCACCATGCGCAGACCGGCATCTCTGCCGGCATCCACGAGTCCTTCGATATCGGGACGCATGAGCGGCTCGCCGCCGGTCAGGACGGCGATCGTGCCCGGCGCCTCCCGCCCGATATCGGCGAACAGTGCGGCGAGCTCGGAGAAGCGCAACTCGCCGTCTCCGGCGGTCGCCTTCTGGGCCGCGTCCATGTAGCAGTGGGCGCAACTGAGATTGCAGCGGTCGCTAAGATTGAAGGCCACCAGGTAGGGAACGTACTGCCTGGCGACCTCAGAACTCAATCGCTACCTCGGTCTCAGCACCGGACGTGACGGTCACCGTCGTCGAGCTTTCCCCCAACGCCTCATGCCAGACCTTCAGCGTGTGTGTGCCAGCCGGCACGTCGGCCAACGTGAAACGGCCCTCGGCGTCGGTGACCACCCCGTATGGGTGGCGCAGCGACCACACGTACCCCTGCATGAAGTCATGAGCATCACATTGCACCGAAAGCAGGCCGGGCTTGCGCAGAATCTTGGCCTTGGTCAACACCTGCCCCTGCTTCGGCAGAGCCAGGTTGATCACGTTCTTCTTCTTGTCGCCGGTGACCAGGTAGAAATGCGAGTTGTGCAGCATGGCATCGCTGTTCCTGATCTGCAACTTGCCCTTCGTGGGAGCCACCAGCACGTGCGGTGCGAAACGGCAGCCAGTGTTGTCGACCATGATCTCGACCTTGGTGTCGAGAGGCTTGCCGGCGGTGATCCCCTCCAGCATGGCCACCGCCCACCGCACCTGCCCGGTCTCACTGATGACGTACTTCTCGGCGGTGATGGTCTCACCACACTGGGCGCTGTTCTTCACCACGGTCTTGATCTCGTCCTTGGGGATCTCCCCGCTCACCTTCACCACGCCGACAATGGTGCCGCCGTCGCTCACGGCCGCCCCAACATACTGGGCCGACGCGGTACCTACGCAGAACGGTATGAGCAGCGCCACTGCAACGAATCTCATCAGTCTCATGATTTCCTCTCGGTTATTGTCGGTCGTGGGGTCCCTGCCCTGCGTGGTTCGCGTATTTGCGCCTGACGCCGTAGACGATGGCGAATTGGACCAGCAGCGTGGCCAGTCCCCATTGCAGCGTGGGCAGGATCGACCACTCCTCTTCCGCCGGCTCGAGGTACAGGTAGTACCAGGACGACAGCCCCCGCTTGTTGCCGCGCTCCTTGTTGAATCCGTCCCACAGTGAAAACGCCACGGGTACGAAACTCCCCGCCTCGAATGGGCTGCCCCCTTCCGCCTGGCGCTCCTGGACGAAGATGACGGACCACTCACCATCCTCGTACGAAGCGTCAACCAGGGGCGTGCCCAGCGGCTCCGGCGTTATGTTGTCACTCCCCCTGCCGGTGAAACGCTCAGCCTCGTCCCCGGCCAGATCGGCGAACCAGATGTCTACTGCGTTTCGCCGGTCACCAAAGAGGAAGTACGGCAGGACCGAACCCGTCTTTGCGGGGAACTGCAGTGCCACCGCATCCGAGAAGTCCTCGGTGCTCGCTTCTGCATCCGGATCGAATACGGGCACCGGGATCGCGGGACTGTTGTGTCCGGATCTGTCGGCGCTCATGTCGTTCCAGGCCAGCCTGATGGCAATGTGATTCGCACTATATACGGCTTTGACGTCGACGGCGTCGATGCTGCGGAAGAATTCCCGACCTGGCTCGATGACCTGGCCGGCCATGGGAAACAGGGCACCGGGGATGCTGTCGAAGAGGGACGAGGCCTGCTCGATATCGATCTCGCCCGTCATCAGCCGGGCGATCACAACCGTGGCGTAGTCGGGCTCGTCAGCAGACAGCGAAAAGACGTAGTCCACCAGATTCCAGCGGTCCTCTTCCTCCAGCAGATCCGCGTACGAAGGCATGGGTGTGCCATTCAGACCGGTGGTGAAGGTACGGTAGATATCCTCCCTGGACGGCCCGCCGCGATATGTCCACCTCTTGGTCAGATCCGCCGGACGGATGTGCCGATCCCAGTCGTCCTTGAGAGTCGGCGCCGACGGTCCGTCCATCCTCCCGTAGAGCCCGTGACAGTCGATGCACTTGTTCTCCTCAAAGAGCTTGCGGCCCTTCTGGGCCGACGCCTCAGTGAAGGCTGGTGCCTGCGGGATCTCCATGGGTGGCACGATCATGTCCGGATCGGCGAAGTCTTCGCTGAACGTCTTGATATAGTAAACCAGCTCCGTCAGCTCCCGGTCGCCGAAGTCGGGCCATGCCGGCATGCCGGTGGCGGGCATGCCCAGCCGGATCACCCGCTTGAGATCCTCGTCGGTGGGCAGTTCGCCGCTCTCGGTCGTTCTCACCTTGAAGGTTCCCGACGTCAGATCACGGGGGGCCGGCCGGAAGTAGGCGCCGCCGTCGCCGTCGCCTTCACCTTCCGCCCCATGGCACTGAGCGCATTTCTGCTCGTAGATCACCTTGCCGGCGTCGCGCTGGGCCTCGGTACCGAGGTCGGGTGCCTCGGTACCGAGGTCGGGTTCCTGAGCCTGGAGCGAACCGAGGGCACCCAGGATAAGCAGCGGTAGCAGAAGTCTCATTCCACGTGCTCCTGGGCTCGCGGCTTCTGCCCGGTGAAGTCATAGAGAAAGAGGGTGACCTCCCAGATTTCCTCTTCGGTGAGGAACTTCTCCCACGCCGGCATGGCCGAAGACCAGGGGGCGGACTCCGGCGGCAGCCCCGGGGCGCCCTTGGCGATTCTCCAGAACAGGTAGGACTCCTGCAACATGGCGATGGTGGTGGGATCGCTGAAGTTGGCGGGAATCGGGTCAAAGGCGTAGGCGTAGATACCCTTGCCCTGGAGATTGTCCCCGTGGCAGAACACACAATTCTGGTAGTAGATCCGGCTGCCGTTGCGCACGTGCTCGCCGAACCTGTCCGGATCACTCTCTTCCAGCTCGCGGAAGGGGTTGGTGCCCGTCACCAGATCAATCCTCTTCCCCTGGAAGGTGACGGCCCCCGGGGGTGGGGGATGGATCGTGCGACTGGCGATCGGTGGTTCCACGGTCCCCGACAGGTTCACGTTCACCTTCACCGCGACAAGCAGAGCCATACCGACCATGAGGATCATCAACCGCCTGGAGTATCTCTCTTCGACCAGGAATGTCACCACCGGCTTCCTGACCGACTCGAAGTACTCCGAGTTCGACGACAGGTAGGCGAGCAGCGACAGCGTGATGATGCCCATGAACATGTTGATGATCGATACCGGCAAGGGTGGCTCGATGCCGTAGTGGAGCACCAGGAACAGCGCCACCCACCACGCCACCAGCCAGCCCACCACGTGGGGACGGACGAGCTTGAGCCCCAGCATGGCGGCTGCAATCGGGAGCACGACCCAGAGGTTCATCACTCCTCACTCACCTTTGAGGGACGCCAGGAAACTGACCATGAGCTTGAGCTCATCCACCGAGACCTTGTCGTAGAACCCCATACCCTTCAGGGTTACCGTCATCACGCCAGGGGGAAAGCCGGTAGCCACCGTGGCGTCCGGATCCAGTATTGATTCGTAGAGCGCCGCCCGGTTGAGTCGGGCACCGGCATCGTGCAGACTCGGGCCGACGAGTTTTTCGGGACCATCCAGCTTGTGACAGGTGATGCACATGTACGACGTCAGCAGCGCCTTGGCGGCGTCGGCTTCACCTGGACTGGTAGTAGCGACTGGCGCGACATCACTTGCGGCGTCGGCTTCCTGACCTGCTCCCAGTAGACGGGTCTCCATGGTGACCGTGGGTGTCGACCCCAGCGACTGCAGGTAGGCCACCACTGTCAGTATTTCGCCATCACTCAGCCCGATCGGCGGCTTGTGGATCGGCGGCATACCTGGCAGAAACCCTTCGGTGACGTGGGCGTTGGGGTCGTAGATCGACTCCGCCAGGTAGTCGAGGGCGCTCATCCCCGCCTTGCGCGTCGATGCCTTGTCGCCGATGCCGGCCAGATCCGGGAAGCGCCCGGCTTCCTGCGAGCCGATGGTGTGGCAGGTCAGGCAGGTGCCCTTGCCGCCGGCGATCTCCTTGCCCACCTCCACCATCTCGTCCGTGGTCATGTCGGCCCGGATCTCGGTGTTCTCCGGCGGATGGGTCTCTTTCTGAGGGACCATCTGCCCCACGTAGGCATAGAACGCGACGACGCCGACGGTGAAAATCAGGATCTTCAGCGCCGTCATGTCGGCACGTCCAAGCGTTCTGCCTGCCAGTCCTTCTTGCTCGTCAGTCCCGACAACCAGAAAACGATCGCGATGAACGTGAAGAAGATCAGGACCGTGACCGACACCACCCCCGCGGCAAAGCCGAGGGTTGGCGTGAAGGCATCCACCGATGTATCGCGCATGACGCCGTACACGTGCCAGTGCTGCCGCAGTCCGGCGCGTACATAGCCCATCAGACCCATGGTCCAGGCAAACGTGATGGCGATGAAGAACAGGGCGTACTGCGAGCGGGCCGGCATCTTGCCCCAGTCGATGGACCCCCGGATGCGCGCGTTCTTGAACATGGGGATGTCGATGGCGGTGACAACAGCCATGGCCAACAGCACCGAGAGCACCTGCGGGACCGACAGCCCGATACGCACCTTGGCCTCGACGAAGTAGCCATAGACCCCGAGGAAGACGACGAAAGCGACGACGGTGACAAAGGTTGCGAACTGGATCGTATTTCCCGTTTTCGCCCAGGAGACCGTCGCTTCTTTGTTCCCGCGCCTGTACAGCAGGAAGCTGAGGAAAGTCGTCAGGATGAGGATGTTCACCGCCGTGTTCTTGGCCGACATCACTCCCAGAACGCCCATGGCAGGGTGGTGCGCTCCTCCCATCTTTCGAGCTTCGGCGATGGAAGCGACCAGTGAGTGCGGCGTCGCCCACACGAGGAAACAGATCGTTACAGACGCCAGCAGGTACTTGATGAACTTGCGGAAGCGCTCAGCCCCTTCGATTCGCTCCATGCCTACCCACAGGTAGTAGTTGGCCGCCAGGAACAGATTGCCGATCAACACCGCCTGGATGATGAAGAGCCACGAGAACGTCCCGCCCATCAAGGTGATTCCGAGGCTCTGTGAATAGGCGTAGACTTCCTTGCCCAGCCAGTACCCGGCAAAGGGCAGGGGCAGCAGGGCGCTGATGGCGACGACGTTGCCCACGTAGCCCATCCAGTCGTAATGCGCCCGCTCCTCGTCGCTCTGCGCCCCCAGGAACTTATAAGCTGCGTACGCCGCCCCGATGGAACCGCCGAAGGCGACATTGGCGATCACCCTGTGCACGTTGATCGGCATCCAGATGAAGTTGTCGATAGCCTCCCAGACGTTGACCAGGGCACCGCTCTCGCTGATGCCGTTGGGCGAGTTCATGAAGGCGAGCCAGGCGTTGGCGATGAACATCAGCGCTGTACCTACGATGTTCAGCCCCAGCCCCAACGCCAGGTGTACCCTGGGCGAGAACTTGCCCCAGCCGTAGTAGTAGGTGTAGAGGAATCCCGCCTCGGCGAAGAACAGCAACGCGTAGGGGAAGAAGGTCCAGCTGAAGATCGCCATCATGTATTGGGTCAACCGTGGATACAGGATGACCAACATGAAGGTGAGCAGCGCCCCCAGGGTCGCCGTGAAGGAGAAGGAGACGGACAATAGCTTGGTGAACTCATGGGCCAGGGCGTCGTAGCGTTTGTCCCCGGTGCGGTAGCCGATGAACTCGATGATGAGAGCGAACATCGGCACGGCGAGCACGAAGGCGGCAAACATCAGGTGCAGCTGCGCCACGACCCAGATCGCCACCCTGCTGCCGACGACGGGGAAGGCCCGGTATTCGACGTCTCCGGCCGTCGCCGGTGTGACCCCCGCTGCCGCCGCGACTTCTTCGGTCACGATTTCGGTCTGGGGCCCCGCCGCGTCGACCTGCAGACCGGTGGTCAACACGCAGACGACACAGAGCAGCAGGCAGACCACGGTCGTTCCCCGGTTACACGTACTCGCCCCTCTCATCAACCTGGTCTCTTTCTACCCATCGGGCGGCCACGGCGGATTTTCCGTAACTGATATCAGTTGAACTCAGACTGCCTATTGAACCAACGAACGACAGCGGCCTTTGATTGCACTCACTCTTGGTTTTCTGTCGGATTTTACTCGACGACAAGCTCCAGCCACTGCGAAACGGACTTCTGCCCGTCTCGATCGTCAGCCGCCCCGTCCCACACGGCCACAGCAACGGGCAGGGACTCTCCCTGCTGCAGCCTGGGGGCCAGCGCGGAATCGAGGGGCTGATGTATCACGACGGTCCAGACGCCGTCACGCCACATCCCGCGGCCCTTGACTACCTGCTCCGCTTTCGGCGGGCTGGTCAGGGTGCCGAATCCCTTCGCCACCAGCGTCTCGACGGGAGTAACGCGGGATCGTTCCGAGAGTGGGTTGCCCGCTGCCAGACCGGCGAGAAACGCCCTGTCCGTCGACAGGTCGGTCCCGGCGGTCATCTGGTTGATGGCCGACTCATTCTGCTCTTCGGCCACGCGGAAGCCGCCGGCGATATCCGCCTCCCAGTCCGCTTTCCAGTGCAGGATGGTGACAGTGCTCTCCTCATCCCCCATGCCGATGAATGGAATCCCCATGTAGTCGCCAGGGCTTCCCTCCGGCACAAACTGGATCGCCACCGCATCCCGGAACTGGCGCTGCCTGACGATCTGCTCGTCCATCTGCGGATCGCGCCACTCAAATCGGTAGGCGATTTCTCCCGGTCCGACGATGGCTTGAACCTTGACCGCGTCGACCCAGGCGGCACGGGCCCACAGCGGGCGAGTCGGAACCGTGGTGGCCGGTGCTCTCTGCCAGATTGGATCGTCCTGGTCGATCGACGGATCGGTCTCTGCCTGAAGAGCTTGAAGCGTCGGTGTCGTGGCCGTCAGAGTTGCGCCCTGGTTTGCCGAGAGCGACTGGACATAGTTCACCAGTTGCCAGCGCTCGATCTCGTTCATCGAATCCTCATACCCTGGCATGGGCGTGCCGTCGAGACCGGTGACGAATGTGCGATAGATATCCTGCTGCGAGGCGCCACCCTTCATCAGGCCCGGTCCCCTGGTGAAATCGTACGGTCGAATAGGACGGCCCATATCATCCTTGAGTGTCGGCGACGAAGGACCATCCCCTTTGCCACCTAGGCCGTGGCAATCGGCGCACTTCATCTCTTCGTAGATCTTCTCGCCGGCCCGGATGCTGGCCTCGCTCACGGCCGGTGGCGAAGTGATTTCGATCACCGGCTCCATGGCGTCCTCATCCTCGAATATGTCTGAGAAGGACTTCACATAGCTGACCAGGGCCACTTGATCGGTCTCGGACAGGCGGTCCCACATGGGCATTGGCGTACCCGGGATGCCTCGCTGCACGGTACGCAGCAGGTCCGCGTCGGTCGGCGGCGAGCCGCTTGGCGTGCTCCGGAACTTGTACGTGCCGGAGGTGAAGTCTCGAGGTTTTGGCGACAGCAGGTACGCCGCCGGACCTTGACCGTCGCCTTCGGCGCCATGACACGCGGCGCAGTGTCGATCGTAGAGTTGCGCCGCACGGCTCTGCGCCGCAAGAACGGATGCAGCATGCAGGAGACAACCCAAAGTCACGAGGACCAAAAGCATGGCTCGCTTCACAGTTCTCTTCCCTCCGTCTATTTCAACTCTATCAGTTCCGGATCCGTACCGGTTTCCGAGCATTCCTCACAACCTGTTTGACTGTCGTCCTCGCCTGGTATCGGGGCAGCCAGCTCAGTTGGTGGCGAAACGCCGAGGATGCCACGTTCAGCGGGCACGAAGGCAGCCAGGAGGGCACCCAGGGCACCCTGGTAACTCTTCGGGGGTTCGGTCAGACTTCTTTCATCGGCGATGCCGTCGGCTTTGCGACGCAGGGCCAGAGCGAATGCGGGAGTCCACCAGGCGAAGTGATCTCGGAAGAAGCTCACCTGGGCGTCCCGGCAGATGCGCACCTGGTCGGCGTCACCGTGTTGTGATGCGTACAGGGTCTTGGCGATCAGCCAGCCCATGAACTCCAGCTCGAGCACGATATGATCCTGGCGCTCGGGATGTTCGCCCGATGGCTCCAGACCAAAGGCCTGGTAGTAGCCGGCGATGTCCGCCAGGTGATGGGAACGAAAGACCGAAAAGGTCTGCGGGCAGTATTCGGTTTCATGGGGCGGACATTCGCGTGAGACGAGAAGTCCGAAGACTCGATCATACTCCTGAATGAGTTGATCTCGAGAGACCTGAAGATGGGAGAGCAGCAGCGCCAGACTCAGTGTGTTCGGGGTGATTTCACCAGGCGCCAGCGGGTCCGGACAGGCTGTCGGATCGTCACGGATGACTTCGGCCGCGGCCCGACCGACTTCCTGGAAATCGGCGTCGAGAATCCGCGACCAGCTCTCGGAGTGGGGGCTGGACGCTGCCACGGAAAGGAACTGGTACACCGTGTATCTGGCCCGATCAAGAACCCAGGATCCCTCGGCCTCATCCGTACTGACCGGCAGATCGATCGTATCTGGGTTGGAGATACTCATCGATTCTCTCCTCTGTGGCTAGTGTCGTGTCTCAGAGATAAGTCAGCAAATTCGGGCGGCGAGACGCCGGGCTCACAAGGCGCGCGATCGATGTGGGTCAGTGGACCCACAGAGTGAGCGCAACGCAGTGAGCACGGATGGCTCGGCGTCAGAATGTTGACGGAATTCTGAGACACGACACTAGGCGGTTGAGCAGTTTCCATCAGATGGAGTTGACGTGTTCCTTACTGCGTTCGAAGGTCGGCTCTTCCACCGTGATGCGGACAACTTCATTTCCCAGCTTGTTGTAGCCGATCACGGTATCGTTGAAGATCTCCTGAACCTTCTTCTCGCCCGAAGGCAGCGTGACTTCGATTTCCGCAACCTTCTGGCCCTGTTCGATCTCATACTTGAAAATGATCTGCTGCGTGGCACGAAAGAGCTGGAGGACGGCCAGCAGTTCCCGGTCGGGGCAGCAGTACTGTTCGAGGGCGTGGTCGACACCCGGACCGAACATCTGCGTGAGATAGGTCCGTGGTGCCCATCTCGGCGGGATGTAATAGCCGTTAGGTTCTGTGCCGAACTGCGGATACAGCGGCAACGCCACGCCGCGTTCCCGCACCAGGAAATGGATCGGACTGTCCGGGGCCTCGGCCCACGTCCCCTCCGGCGTCTTCTTGACCAGGCCCTGGAGACGGATCTTGCCGACGCAGGCGGACATGCAGCGCGTCTCCAGCGGTGCACCATCGGGGCTCAGGTCCGGATCCTTGCCTTCTATGCGGGGATAGCAGGCGATGCACTTCTCCGAGATCCGGGTTGCCGCATTGTACATGGGCTTCTTGTAGGGGCAGGCCTCCACGCACTTGCGGTATCCCCGACAACGACTCTGGTCGATGAGCACAATACCGTCCTCAGGCCGCTTGTAGATGGCGTTGCGCGGACATGCCGCCAGACAGGCGGGATAGGTGCAGTGGTTGCAGAGGCGCTGGAGATAGAAGAACCAGACTCGGTGTTCAGGAAGCTCGACGGAGGCGCCCCACACATCCTTCTTGCGGGCCTCTCCCGTGGCGGTTTCCTCGTGGATGTTGGGGCTCTGCCACTCCTCGTCCGAGGGGATGTAGCCCAGCGCCTGGTTGGCTCCGTCGGGGGAGATGTTTGTCTCGGCAGCCTCAAAGACAGTCTTGCCCTCGAATGTCCCAAAGGGCTTCTCCGCCCCCTTTCCTCCGTCCTCCCAGGTCTGCTTCTTGGGATTTTCATTCTCGATCATGGACAGGAGTTTTCTGTCCCAGTCTTGCGGATAGCCGCCGTAGGGCTTGCTCTCCACGTTGTTCCACCACATGTATTCCTGCCCTTTAGCGAACGTCCAGGTGGACTTGCAGGCCATCGTGCAGGTCTGGCAGGCAATGCAGCGGTTGATGTTGAAGACGAAGGCAAACTGCCATTCGGGATGGGCCTCCTCGTGGGGATAGCTCATCTCTCGTCCCAACTGCCAGTTGTAGACGTCAGGCATCGTTGCGCTCTCCACTCAAGGGGGTGGCTGTGTCGGGGCATGGCAGCGGGTTCGCAGCGGACTCCGGTTCGACGGTGTCGAAGCGGAAGACGCCGCATCGTTCCAGAGTCTGCTCGATGTTCTCACGGATCCGCGCCCGACCGAACTGCGTGGTAAGGCCGTGCGTGGCGGCAAAGAACGGGTTGTCGAAAATGGCTGCGATCTGGTCGGCATCCCATCCCATGCGGGCATACTCCTCGATCAGCCCTTGCAGCATCGCCAGTGGATTCCCTTCCACGACGCCGGCTCGCAGTTGCATGGGGTCGTCGACGTCGGCTGCTTTCCCTGCATCGGCGTTCTGTTCTTCAGAAGACGTCATGCTGTCTTCTCCAGCTTGGTGTAGCCGCCGCTGAGGTACTTCTTCATCTCGTCCGACTCGTTTCCCGGACCGTATCCGGTGGTCGCAGGCTTCCAGGCGCCGACTCCGCCCAGGCCACCGTCTTCGGCCTTCGTGATGCGCACGAGGGTTTCCTTGGGAACCGTATTCACACCGTGATTGTCGACGGCGAAACCGAACACAAACTTCATCGCCCCCGTCTGCTTGTGGAACAGGCTATCCGTCTGGTGCATGGGAGGGAGCCAGCTTCTGGTGATGCTCTGGTGAGAACCGTATCGGTAGTTGGACTGGTAACCGGTGCCAGCGGCCAGCGCCTGGCCGTCGGCCCTGGTCTCGTGACCTTTGACGCTTCGCTCGGTGGCGATCCACCCGGTGTGTTTCATGATCGTCATGCCATAGGGCAAGGACAGGTTGAACTTGACTCGCACCATGCAGCGGAAGGCCTTGGAACGGGGGTCATCCGGGTCCCAGCCGACGAAGGGACGATCGGCCGGGTTGGCATCCACGTAGACGTAGTCCCCTTCCTTGAAGTCGCTGTCCTTGGCCGCCTGGGGGTTCATCTGAATCTGCCGATCGCCCACGCCTGGGGCCCGCTTGTCACGGCGGTAGGGATCGCTGAAGCTCGAGCTCCAGATCCAGTTCCAGTCCACCGTGGACCAGGACGAGTGCGTGGTGTGCCGGCTCTTCGGCGTTGAGCAGAAGTAGCGGAACCCTTGCTCCCAGAGTGGATTGACCGTGTCCTTGACCGCACTCCAGGGCATCTTGACGTTGCGCACCGAACGCATGTCCGGGTCCATCTCGTCGAGTGAGATGCCATAGTCG
Organism: Gemmatimonadaceae bacterium; assembly: GCA_002726335.1. The sequence goes on along the minus strand of PBSR01000239.1, from coordinate 10,043 downwards.
TTGGGACGTATGTAGTCGGAGCTCGAGACGATGACGTTGGGGAGATAGGGCGTCGCTTCGGGACCCTCGCGGTGCACGATGAGGTTCTCGCCGTAGTCGATGGCCTCATGTAGATCGCAATAGGCCGACAGGCGGCCGTTGTCGGTGTAGAAAGGGATGCTATCGTTGATCTGTTCATAGAATGGAACGCGCGGATAGGTGCGGAAGAGCATCAACGCGGCACCCGGTTCTCCGCCGTACTCGCCTTCCAGCATCTTGCTGAGCTGATAGGGACCATCTGGCCCGCGGGTCGTTGTACAATTGTCCAGCACCCGTTGGATATAGACCCCCGCCTTCTTCTCCGTGATGTACTTCCAGTAGTCGGCAAAACGTCGGTCATCAGTGATTTTCGCCAGGGCGCGACCCACGCCAGCGAAGATCTCGGCGTCATCCTTGGAGTCGTGGACCGGCTTGACGCCATCACCACCCCAGACCTGGATGAAAGGATTGGAGCAGGACCCCCCTATCTCCAGATCCTGAAACTCGGCCCAGGTATTGGCCGGCAGGACGACGTCGGCGTATTCAGCCGAGGCGGTCCATTCCACCTGCTGATCGACGATCATGTCGATCTTCGGGAACACGTTGACGATCAGGTTGTAGACCCACTTGGCCTGGTTGATCAGGTTCGCATTGTTGTACCACATCAGTTTCGTCGGCGTCGGCATGTGGGTCTTGCCGGTGAAGACCTTGCGTCCCTCGGAGGGTGTGTCGACTACCAGGGGCCGTTCGCCATGGCCCCAGAAGGCGACATCATCGCCATAGCTGTAGTTGTGCAGGTGCTCGTGATTGATGCGGACATCTTCGTCGAGTATGGGATCGAAGGGGTTTTCGTGCGAGTAGGAGCCCACGCCGGGGCCGCTCCAGGAGGATGCCTGAAAGAGAGCCCCTTTATAGTTGCCGGCCCAGGTGAACACACCGGCGCCATGCTTGCCGAAATTGCCCGTCAGCATCATGGGAAGATGGCAGGCCCTGTTGTGCAGTGTGCCATGGAAGTAGTGGTTCGTGCCTTCCCCATGGTGGATGGAGACGGGGTGCCCGGCCTTTGAGGTCTCCCAGATGTCCCGCGCCAGGCGCTCGACGAGCTCTGGCTTGGCGCCGCTGATCTCCTCGACGGTCGTCACGTCATAGTCCGCGAGATGGCGTTTGTACATCTCGAGTACGGGCATGACCTCGACCTCCTGGCCATCCACCAGGTTCACCTTGAAGGTGCCGGACAGGGCGGCATCCTCGTTGGCCTTGCTGCCCACATCCTCGCGGCTGATGGCCACGACACCACCCGACTTCTCATCCCAGATGGTGAAGTCGCCGATCCGTTCCCGCTGCTCGTCGGTCAGGCCCTGGATCTTGTAGGAGTGTCCATCGCTGATGTCCTTGGTCTCGTATCCCGGGATGATCTCTTCGGGCCGTAGCCGGCGTAGCGTGTCGGTACGGACCAGAAGGGGAAAGTCAGTGAACTGCTTCAGGAAGGTCTCGTCGATCCAGTTGTTATCAATCAGGATCTTGGTTACGCCCAGCAGAACCGCAGTATCAGACAGGCCGGGACGAGTGCCAATCCAGTAGTCCGCCTTGGCCCCGGGGGCGTTGTAATCGGGAGAGATGACGACGATCTTGCCACCCCGTTCGATGATCTCATTGAGCCAGTGAGATTCAGGCATCTTGTTCTCAACGAGATTCTTGCCGACCTGAATCGTGAGTTTGGAAAAGCGTAGATCCGCCATGTCGATGTCCGAGGTCTGCAGACCGTGGACGAATGGCTGGCCGGGGGCCTGATCGCCGCGCCAGGTGTATTCCGTCCACTCACGCGCGCCCTGAGCCTCCTCGGGAGAGGCGCCACGGGCGTGGTGATCTACCAGGGCCATCGCGTTGGCAAAGCGAAAGAGGCCGAATTTCCCCATGACGCCGTGGAGAGGCAGGGACGAGCCGATCTTCATCGTGCGGGTCCCGGCACCGTGCCAGTGTTCCAGCATTTCTTCCTCGTAGCCATCACCCAGCAGTCGCCGCCGGCCTTCATCGCCGCTGTATGTGTCGGCGACGGCCATCAGGCCCCGGGCGGCATAATCCGAAGCCTCCTCCCAGGAAACCCTCTCGAACGTATCGTTGCCGCGGTCGTCGAATCTGTACTCAGTGCGCAGTGAGGGGTTGTCGGAGAGCGAGGGGAATCCTGCGTCCGCCCAGTCCTTCCAACCCTTTCGAATCACCGGCCCTTTGAGACGGTACGGACCGTAGAGCCGCCGCTGGAATGTGAAGCCCTTCGGGCAGCCGCGAGGGTTCCACGATTTGGTGGTTCGGTTTCCGTACAGGTCGCCGCACCGGTCATGGTCGTAGTTCTGTTCGCTGCGAATCATCACGCCATTGCGAACGAATGCCCGCATCCGGCACATGTGAGTGTCGTTCGGAGCGCAGATCCAGGTGAAGCTGCGGTCGTAGCGATACTGATCCAGGTATGTCTTCTCCCAACCGCGATCGGGATAATGGTTGAGCGGATTCTTGATATCCGGAATGACCTGCTGCGCTGCCAGGACGTCCATCGGCGTCAACGCGGCAGCGGAACCGGCGGCAAGGATCTTCAGAAACCGGCGACGGCTGGTGGTTGCCGCCTCAGGCTCTGTGGATTCGCTCCGCTCAGCAGCGGCTGCCTCTTTGAGTCGATCCTCTCTGGATTCTGCCATGGATCTCGCATCTCCTCCTAAGCAGGAAGTCAGGCGCATTGCCATTAGAACACAAACAGAAAACCGCACATGCCGAGACGTCCGGCAGTGCGGCTACTGAGGTGACGACCTCCCCCCCATCTACCCCGCCCAAGTCACCCTGCCGCTAGCCGTCTTTGCGCCCTGCGCTTCCGCGCAGTTTGCCCTTGTTGTGGCCGACATGATAGCATCCTCAGCGAGTAAACACAAGATAAAAGAGTCCTTTTATCGCTTGGGTATTGCGCGTGACCAGAAACGGCGGGGACTGCTCAACCCCGGCGGATCCTGCGGACCAGGATCAGCTGCAGGGCGAAGGTGATGGCCAGCCCCAGCAGACCGTAGACGTAGGCCCTCGACGGTGTCGACGCCTTCAAGTTCAGGTAATACCAGGAGGACATGGCCGACTGCAGGCCCGCTTCGCCATTGGCGCCGTCCCAGACCCGCAACGTGAACGGGATCGGCCGTCCAGGCGCAAAGTGCGTGTCCTTCTTCTTGTCGCCCACCAGGCTGCGTCTCAGCAGCAACCGCCATTGCCCATCTTCAAAGACAGCCGTCGCCGTGGGGCCTACTTCTCCCTCCTGCGCTGTGTAGGACGACTGCGGTCCCTTGGCATTGCCATCGACCGCCTGTTCGGCCCCGGCGACCCAGACCCAGCCGTTGACTGGATGACCCGGATCTCCCATGAACAGGTACGGACGCTCCGCTTTCCCCGGCGGCGGGAGCTTGACCGGAAAGTGAATGGCCAACTGGTCGGGCAGTTGTGCAGTGGTCGCCCTGATCCTGGCGGCGGCAACCTGGAGATACGTATCGGCCGGGTTCCACAGGTCACCCAGGGCTTCGATCTCGTCCCACTCGTATGCACGATCGTTGGCGGTGACGACTTCATCGCCGTACTCCAGTTCCGTGGAGCTGTTTCGTGGCTCGTTCAGGTCGAAAGGTGCCGATGCCGACGTGGCATTCTCGAAGCGGTCGTTCCAGGTCAGCAGCAGGGCCACCTCGTCGTCGTTGTAGAGCGCCTGCATGTGCACCATGTCAACGGACGGGTTCTGCCATCGCGGTCCCAGCACCACCTGGCCTCCCGTGATTACGTCGTACGAGACCGCCGCATCCCACGCCGGGTCGTCCACGGTTGCCGGCAGCGCCCCTTCGGTCTTCTCCGCATCGATGACGTTGTCCGTCGTTGCCGCCGGCTCCAGAAGAGAAACCACATACATGGCCAGATCCCAGCGATCGTCGTCGTCGGGGATAGCGTCCATAAAGGAGGGCATGGGTGTGCCGTTCAGGCCCAGAGTCAGCGTGCGGTAGATGTCTTCCACCGCGGCGCCGTTCTTATACCGCCAGGGCTTGGTCATGTCCGCCGGCAGGATCAGGTCACCCCAGTCGTCGCTGTGGCTGCCCGCCGCTTCCCCGTTGCCCCGCCCGGAGGGCCCGTGGCACTTCACGCACCCGGCCTTGTCGGCGTCGAGGAACCAGCGCTTGCCGTTCTCGATTCTTTCCGCCGTGGTGCCGGGCACGGTGCCCACATCCAGGATGCGGTCTTCCTCGTAGGGGTTGAGATCCTCGTTCTCAAAGTCTTCGCTGAGGGACTTGAGGAAATGGATCGCCTGCCAGCGCTCGATCTCGGGCAGTACGAAGGTCCCTTCTCCCCAGGCCGGCATGGCCGTTCCGGGCACGCCCCGCGAGACCGTGCGGAAGAGATCGGCGTCGGTGGGCAGTTCGCCGCTCAATGTCGTTCTGAACTTGAACATGCCGAAAGTGAAGTCGCGCGGCCTCGGGTCCAGGTAGTGTGCCGCCATGCCGTCCCCCTCGCCGTACCGGCCGTGACAGGAGTAGCAGCGCTTGAAGTACACCTGGCGACCCGCCTCGTAGAAGGGATCACCTTCGTCGGGTGCATTTCCCATCTGTGGCGGCTTACCGGCCTCGATCTGTTCCAGATCGTACTCGATCTGCTGCGCCTCCATGACCGTGGCCAGGCAGAGCAGACCTGCCAGCGCGCGCGCGATCCTGCCGACCATCATTCGACCTTCATCTCGAGCACGCGCGGCTTCATGCCGATGTCGTGATAGATGGCCATGATGATCTTCCAGCGCTCGTCTTCGTCGAGTTCGTCCTTCCACTTGGGCATGGGCGAGTCCCACGGTGTGGAGACGGCCGGCAGGCCGATGCCGCCCTCGCTCACGCGCCAGAAGACCGAGTTCTCTACCAGGGTGGCGATCGTGCCTGGATCGTTGAAGGCGACCGGCCGCAGCTTGAAGGCTCTGGCCATCGGCCCGGCGCCGTCAAAGCCGGTGCCGTGACAGGGACGGCAGTTCTTCTGATAGAGCTGACGACCTTCGACGATCGCCTCGGCGGAGTACAGCTGTCGCTGTTCGGCGGCGTTCAGGGCCGCCGCATCGACCTTGAGAGGCAGGGCGTCGGCCACTCCCTCCTGGTCGGGCAACTCGTCGTAGGCGGCAAGGAAATCCTCCAGCATCTGCGGCGTCGGCGCGCGGTGGGGATTCTCCAGATCGGCATATGGTGCCGCACCCGCGTGCGACATACCCGGATGCTGCTGCCGGGTGACAGCGGGCACCACCGCTCGGGGCACGAAAGCATCATAGATCTGGTATCCCACGAAAAAGGGCAGGGCGTAGAACACGACCTTGAAGACCTTCACCGAGGCCCCTCCCCGACCCCGAATCGCCTCGAGAACGGGGTGCAGGAAACCCCGCAGATCCTCCTCGCTGGAGGAGAGGTAGATGAAAAAGGCGATGGTGATGAGCGTCATGTACCAGATGAAGAGGGTGCCCGGTACCGGCAGATTCGCCTCCGCCCCGACGATGATTCTGGCGACGAAGGGAAACACCAGCTTCAGAAAGACGTAGGCGCCGCCGAAGAGCACGAGACTGCTGATGAAGAGCTTGTTGCTTTTGGGTGCCATCGGCGTTATCCGGTGATCTCCGTCTGCGCCTCAGAGACGACGTCGTCGGTCTCGCCGAGGGAGCGCAGCCAGAACACGAAGACGACGAGGGCCAGGAAGATGATCGTGATCACGCCGACGGTCATCGTCATCTCCGCGATCACCGGCGACATGGCCTGTTCCGACGTGTCCTTCAGGACGCCGTAGATGTGCCAGTTCTGCCGCAGGCCGGAACGCACGTAGCCCATCAGCCCCATGAGCATGACGACGGAGATACAGAGCGTCAGCAGCGCGTATTGTGGCCGATTGCCGATCTTGCCCCACAACATCCTCCCCACGACTTCAGCCTTGCCGAAGAGCAGAATGTCGATGGTCTGGGCCAACACCATGGACGCCACCACCAGCAGTACCTGACAGACCGCCAGGTCGCGCAGGAAGCCGCTGACCTTCTCCAGCACGAAGAATCCCGAAACCCCGAAGACGCCGGTCACGATCAACGCGGTGCCACCCAGCAGAATCGCCTGCCCCACCTTGCCGCGGTCGCGGAAGGTGAGCACCACGGCCAGCACCTGCAGCCCCATATGCACCAGGAGCATGACGCTGTGAAAGCGGAAGTACACCGACTTGTCCGCCTCCACGGCCAGCTCCTGCGGATCGAGATTCCAGATGCTCCAGGCGAAATACCCCACCAGGGTCAGAGTCAGTCCCAGCACCACGGGCAGAACGACTCTGCCCGTACCGGCAGCGGTGGAGAAGGCCACCGGCTCTCCCTTGTTCGCCCGGCGGTAGAGCATGAAGCTGAAGAAGGTGGAGAGCAGGATGAAGTTGACCACGGCGTTCTTTGCCGGCATCAGACCGAGGTACTTGAGCACCGGGTGGTACTGGCCGCCCATCACGCCCTGTTCTTCCGGCGTCAGCGGCAGGTTGTGCGGCGTCACCCACACCATGAAGCTGAGCAGCAGCGCCCCCATGATGAATTTGATGTAAGGCCGATACCGCCGCGCTCCCTCGATGCGGTCCATCCCGGCCCACAGGTAGTAGTTACCGCCCATGAAGAGAGCCCCGATGAGCACCGCCTGCAGCACGAAAGTCCAGGAGAAGAAGCCGCCCATCATGTCGTTGCCCATGATGGGACTGAAGGAGTAGACCTCGCGGCCCAGATAGTAGCCGGCAAAGGGCAGCGGGATCAGGGCCGAGATGCCGATGAAGTTGCCGATGTACCCCATCCAGTCGTAGTGCGCCCTGGCCTCGTCCGAACGGGCTGACAGCATCTTGACCGCCGCGTAGGCGCCGATGACGAAGCCGCCGAACACGACATTGGCCAGCAGGCGGTGCAGGTTGAGGGGTCGCCACAGCGTGTTGCTTACCGCGTCCCAGGTGCTGCCGATGAATTCGAGTGAATCCGGATGCAGGCCGGTGGGCGACATCATGTACGTCGCCCAGGAGTTGGCCACCAGCATCAGCGTCAGACCGAAGAAGTTCAGCAGCACACCCAGAAAGATGTGCAGGCTCTTGCGACCCGCCGCCCAGGCGTAGATCCCGTAGACGATGATGAACAGCGCTGACACGACGCCGAACCACGTGTAGATAGGGTGGGCCGGGGCATAGAAGTATTCCTTCGCCGCATCTGCCGCCTCAGCCACCACCTCAACACGCTCGGGAAAGGCGCCGACACCGTTGAAGAAGAACAGATACAGAAACAGCGGGATGGCGATCATGCCGAGAATCATCGCCGGCTTTTCCAGCACCCGCATGACGGTGCCGTGGCGCGGGACCTTCGACTCCATCCTGTGCCAGGAGTAGTAGTAGAGATAGAGGGTGAAGGCTTCGCCGAAGAACAGCAGCCCATAGATGTAGAAGGAACTGTGCATCACGCCGGCCAGATGGCCCATCACCTTGGGGTAGAGATTGAAGACGGTGAAGGCCAGCAAGCCCCCCAGGGCCGCCGTCGTGGCGAAGGCTGCCGACAACAGCGCCGTGCATTCGTGGGCCAACCGGTCGTAGCGCGCCTCCGGCGAGCGCGTGCCGATGTATTCGACGATGACGGCGAAGATCGGCACCCCCAGCACGAAGGCGGCAAAGAGCAGGTGCAGCTCTGCCACCATCCATACCGTGGTTCGTGGATTCAAGCCGAAGAACGTCCGGTACTCGGCGCCTATCGTGTTCTCGGCGAAGAGCACGGTGGGCACCAGCAGTAGGACCGCCGTCAGGCACAGCCCCGGTATCCGGCGCGCTGCTGTTGTCGAAGCCATCACAGTTCTTCCGCCAGCATGTCTTCGTTACCCAGGCTCTTGAGGTAGGCCACCAGGTCCAGCAGCTGTCTGGCCGTCATCGTATCGAGGAAGTCGGGCATTTTCGATGTGCCGTCCTCGCCCGAATACTTCTTGTCGGGCGCCGGATCCGGGAGGACGACGGCACTGGGATCGAGGACGGACTCCATCAGGTACTCGTAGGTCTGAATGGCGCCAATTCCGGTCAGGTCCGGTCCGACGCCGCCGGCCAGATCTTCCTCGGTCAACACACCCGGATCGAAGTCCGCCCCCTCCACCAGGTGACACTGGAAGCATTTCATCTCCTCAAAGACATAGAATCCCTCTTCCCAGTCTCCCTCTGGGAATCTGATCGCCGGCCCGGTCCCCTCTGCCGCGAGTTGTCCGCCCGTGCCTTTGTACGGGCGCTGGGCGCTGACCACCTGCTGGATGATCTCGTCGGTCACCTCCACCCCTGACTTGTCCAGCAGGTAGAGGAGAACCGAAGTGATCTGATCGTCTTCCAGGGCGATGGGTGGCCGATTGATCGGCGTCATCACGTTCGCCGGGAAACTCTCGACGACATAGGCGTTGGGGTCATAGACCGATTCCACCATGTACTCGATGGCCGTGTACCCCTCTTTCCTCGTCCCTCCCCTGATGCCGATGGGGGCAGCGAACTTGGGCAGCTGCACGCCGAAGTTGGGGCAGCGCACAGCCGATCCCTCATCACCGATGCTGTGACACGTGCTGCACTTGCCCGCACCTTTGAAAATGGCCTCCCCCGCGTCTACCGAGATCTCGCCACTCAATCCTCCCGGCATCACGCTTCCCGACAGCGCGAACAGGTAGCTGCCGAGCCACATGAAGATCAGGATATTGACGAGTGAATACGCCAGTATCTTGAGCGGATTGGTGGGGGCGTTCATGCTCTCTCGGTAGGGTGCGAGACACTGGCGCGTGCCCGACAACGGGAGAACGGGAATTCTCCTGTTGCCGGGCCACCAGAAGGCTGCGGGGTCAGATGATCGAGCGGGTGGCGAAGGTCATCTGGCTCAGGTCGTTCTTGTAGGGAGAATCGCCAATCCGCGTGATCCTGCCGAATCCCAGCTTGAAACGGTAGTTATCGCTGATGGGGTCGGGCACGCGCGGCACCAGACAGTTGGCGGACTCCTTCTGGTTGAGGAAATACATGAAGGTCGTACCGGGTTTGGGGACGTCTATGACCAGTGCCACCGCCTTGACCTTGCCGGCGACGAACTTGATGTGCCCCGCCTCCTTCAGGCCGGTGTAGAGGGCATCCTTCACGTCGCGCGAGACAAAGCCACCGGTCTGCACCGGCACCCGGTCGTTGGCGACTTCGACATAGTCACCCGACTCGATGCCCAAGCCCGCGGCGTCGTCCGGATGGATCTCGATGAAGTTCTCCGGCCATCTCTGCGTGATGTAGGGCCGGCGCATCACATCATCGAAGCCCGATTGCCAGATCTCGTTGATGCGGCCATTGAGCACCCAGATCTCACCGTCCTTGGGCCGGATCTCTTCGTAGAAATCGGCAAAAAGGAACCAGGGCGACTTGATGAAGTTGGCCTTCCCCGTCTGGGAATTGAAAGACTTCAACTTCTTGATCCAGACGGTGTCGGCTTCGGGTCCGGTCTCCGGCAGTTCGATGGTCGGATCGTGCAGACGCTTGGTACCAACCAGTTCGCCCCCCTCGTTGCGTACGGGCGCCTGAATCCCAGTCGTGCCGTAGCTGCGCAACACGTCGTGACCGCGGCGGCCGTGGCGCTTGGCGTACTTCACCAGCGGGTGGTAGTTGAGAACTCCCTTGCGTCCGAAACGGGCGGCCTCCTCAAAAACATCGTTGGAAGTCTCCCAGTCGTAGCCATCGAATCCCATCTTCCTGGCGATCATCGCGGTGATCTGCCAGTCTGGCTTGGCCTCACCGGGCGCATCCATGAACTTGGAGTAGAGCCGAATGCGGCGCTCGCCGTTGGCCCGGGTAAAGTCCTCCTCGCCCCAGGTCGCCGCCGGCAGCACCAGGTCGGCCAGGTTCTTACCGATGGTTTCAGTCAGGTAGATATTCTGCTCCACCAGCACCATGCCGCCGTCGTCGGCGCGGCGCTTGTATGTCTCGATCGCCTCGTCGACGTCGGTGCTGCGCACCTG
>PBSR01000238.1 GCA_002726335.1 Gemmatimonadaceae bacterium | reverse complement strand
CGGTCGAACTCGTACGGATACGGCCCAGCCGTACCGCTGGGAGCGTAGCGCTCGCCCTCTTCGTCCACCAGAAACGTGTGATCACCGATATCGTCGAGTCGAGGATGCAGACCGGAGTCTTCGCCGTCGATGTAGATGGTGAACACGAGACGGCTGTAGAGAGTGTTCCCCCAACGGCCATCATAGCCGGGCCGCAGCAGCGGAAACTTGCGGTCACGAACGATGCCGAACAGTCGCCGCACATACTCGGCGCGCCAGGCGTCGAACTGGGACTTCTCGATGGGATTCGTCGGATCGAAGCCAGGATCGACGTAGATCAGGTACTGGAAGTAGAGATTGTTGATATCCGTGCCATTTTCGGCTGGATAGCGACCATCGATGAAGGCGTAGACGAACTCGCGCAGGCGGCTGTCGACCTGATCCTGATGCAGTCCGGCCTGCTCCGATTCGGAGTAGATGCGGGATATCTCGTAGGCGAACGTACGCCACGTCGCCTGCACGAAGATGCCGTCATCACCACTGTGGCTGCGATTGACGGCGCGCCAGGCCTTGGCCTCGGCCTGCTCGAAAGGCCCGGGGGGCGGGCCGTCGGGTCTACAGGCGGCCAGGAAGGCGAGGAGGAACAGCAGACAGATCATTCGCATGACGACTCCGTGGACAGCGGAACCCGGAGTACGACGCCTGAGAAACCGATCGGGATGGTAGTTTCTGTCAGCAGCCTGAACCACCGGTCGGCAACGCCGCAGGCGTTGCCGCAAGAACGGAGCGTAGCGACGTTCCCTATTCCTTGACCACCCAGAGCTTCACAGTCGCTGTTACATCATGCTCCAGCTGGATGGGCAGGCTGTAGACCCCCAAGGCGCGGATCGGCTCCTCGAGCTCGATCTTGCGCCGATCGATTTCGTGACCCTGTTCCTTGAGCAGTTCGGCGATATTCTGCGTCGTCACGGAACCAAACAGGCGATCCCCTTCGCCGACCTTGACCGTCGCCGTGAGCGATGCCTTCTCCAACGCCGCAGCCTGGGTCTCGGCGGTACGCTTGTCACGCTCAGCCACAGCCTCGTGCTGGCGGCGCTGTGACTCGAACTGCGCCACGTTGGCATCGGTAGCCAACAAGGCCTGGCGTTTTGGAATCAGGAAATTGCGGGCATAGCCGTTGGCGACGCTGACGATCTCGCCAGCACTGCCCACGGAGTTGATGTCTCTGAGCAAAATCACCTTCACGTGTCGATCTCCTGATCGGGGCCCCCGTTAGCGGGCGGCGGTTCGTCTTTTCTATGACCGATACGGCGCCAGTCGAACCAGGTGTCTCCGAGTCCCAGCAGCACCAGGAACATCAGTGACAGGCCCGATGTGAACGCCAACAACATGTACACCAGTACCTCCAGAAACCGCTGCACGCCGAGTCGCCACATCAGATGACGGATCAGCGCCAACCCTTGTGCTGCGTAGAGCAAGCCGAGCACGAGGGCTACATTGATCGCCAGGTCGCGCACAAGGCCACCGCCGACCAACAGTCCGGCGAGGGACGCGATGAGTGCCCAGATGAACGACTCCCACAGTCGCCAGCAGCGCACCGGGGCCGCCGGAGGCAGAGGCTGGCCGATACGCTCCCCCACCCCTTGTGCCACCCGGTACCCGAGCACGGCAACGAGCAACAGTGACACGAAGGCCATACCCGGCAGGAGCTTCAACGTCAGCTCGATCAGTTGCGTCAGCTGCTCGGTGTCGGGCAACTGCGCGCCAGCAGCTACCTCTTCGAGGGACCTCGTCACACCCTCGACGAAATCTCCTCGCTCCCACGATTCGCCGCGCAGGCCGAACAGCAGGAAGAGGGCCAGCAATCCCCCCGGCAGCGAGGCGGCGATAAGTGTCTCGCCGTAACCCCGGCCGCGCTCGACCTGCACTGCCGCCAGCAACCCGATGAGGGGTGCCGGTGCCAGGCCGGACAACAGAATCCACTGGAAGGGTGCCACGAACGACACCAGCAGCGGCAGACAGGCTGCCAGTGCCACTCTTCGAGTGCCGAATCGTCGTGCTCCCAGAAGGGTCGCGGCGACGAGGGCGAGACTCGCCAGCAGATGAAACAGGCTCTTTGTCCTCGCCCCGGTTACTCGCCCGCAGAACCGCTGTCGCCGCTGGCGGAACTGTCTGCACCTTCGGCCGCCGCCGCCGGTTTGGGCTCGCCAGCACCCTCGGGACGTCCGGCGGGCGGCCCATCAGGCCGACCGGCTCCCGGTGGGCCGTCGTCCCGGCGCGTGTCACGATCCCGGCGCGGCCCACGGCGATCATGAGGTCTGGCCGGCGGGTGGTAGATATAGACGTTCTCGGGGGCCAACTGAGGAATGCGCAGGAACTCACCGTCGACAGCGATGACCATGTGTCGCAGCACCGCCTCGTCGAGTCTCAGGCCCGCTTCGAGGGGGACGAGCATATCACTGTCTCCCTCAAACTGATAGAGCACGAAGAACGCCTGTTGTCGCTGGCGCAGTGCCATCGACGTATAGGCGAGCTTGCGCAGACCCCAGGGATCGACGTTGACGATCTCGGCGCCGGCGGACTCCAGCTGCGTCTTGTACTTCTCGACAGCGGCTTCCAGCTGGGTGTCGCCAACCTGAGGATCGAGGATGAGAACCAGTTCGTACTTCTTCGCCATGCGCTTATCTGCCTCGCTTCGCGGTCGGAGTCGGGGTGCCTGAAACAGACACCTAGAAAAGGTTCAGGCCGTGGTGGACGAACAAGGGGGCCAGGACCAGGGAGATGACCGACATCAGCTTGATGAGAATGTTCATGGAGGGGCCGGAGGTATCCTTGAAAGGATCGCCAACCGTATCCCCGACGACGGACGCTTTGTGGGGCTCTGAGCCCTTGCCGCCCAGGTTGCCCTCTTCGATGTACTTCTTGGCGTTGTCCCAGGCGCCGCCACTGTTGGACATCATCAGTGCTACCAGAACGCCGGACACGGTGGCCCCGGCGAGCATGCCGCCGAGGGCCTTCGGCCCCAGCAGGAAACCGACGACGACCGGGGCGAGAACCGCCAACAGCCCGGGAACGATCATCTGCCGCAGGGCGGCGACCGTGGCGATGTCAACACAGCGGCGGGCATCCGGCTTGGCGGTGCCTTCCATCAACCCCGGAATCTCGCGGAACTGGCGCCGCACCTCCTCGATCATCTTGAAGGCGGCATCGCCCACGGCCGTCATCGTCAACGCCGCTCCCAGGAAAGGGATCATGGCGCCGATGAAGAGGCCGATGACGACGACCGGCTCGGTGACGTTGATCACGAGCTTCTCACCACCCATGGCCAGTTGCACCGTGTTGTTGTAGGCCGAGAACATGGCCAGGGCGGTGAGGGCCGCCGAACCGATGGCAAAACCCTTGCCGATGGCGGCCGTCGTGTTGCCCAGAGCATCGAGGCTGTCGGTGATTTTGCGCGTGTCCTCGCCGAGGCCTGCCTGCTCACTGATGCCACCAGCATTGTCGGCGATGGGGCCGTAGGCATCGACCGACATGGTCACGCCCACGGTGGCCAGCATGCCGACGGCGGCGATACCGATGCCGTAGAGGCCGGAGAAGTGGAAGGCCAGACCGATGGCGATGGTGATGAAGAGGATGGGCAGAGCAACGCTTTCGAAACCCAGGGCCAGTCCTGAAATGATGTTGGTGGCAACCCCGGTCTTCGACGCTTCGGCCAGGTTGCGTACGGGCGCGCCACCGGTGTAGTACTCGGTGAGCAGGCCGATGATGATTCCCGCCAGAGAGCCGAAGAGCACCGCCAGGAAGGGCCCCGTGCCGAGCCCGAGCAGACCACGTGTCCACCAGGCACCGGCGACCATGAGGGCTGCCGCCAGGAACGTTGCATAGCGCAGCGCCGCGCCGGGGTCGGAGTTCTGCATGAGGCGGACGGTGAGTATGCCGATCAGACTGGCGGCGAGGCCGACCATGATCACGGTCAGCGGGTAGGCCATGGCCGAGACACGCGCCGTGCCTTCGGCGACGCCGGGGGCCAGTATGCCCAGGGTGGCCAGTGACGCCGTGGCGGCGATGGCGATGGTGGCGATGACGGAGCCGACATAGGACTCGAAAATGTCGGCTCCCATACCGGCCACGTCCCCGACATTGTCCCCGACGTTGTCGGCAATGACGGCGGGGTTGCGGGGGTCGTCCTCGGGGATGTTCTGCTCCACCTTCCCCACCAGATCGGCACCGACATCGGCCGCCTTGGTGAAAATGCCTCCGCCGACGCGGGCGAAGAGAGCGATGGATGAGGCCCCCATGGCGAAGCCGTTGATGGCGGCAGCGTTCGTCGGATCCTCCCAGGCGCCGAAAGCCTGCGCCAGGAGACTGATTCCCAGCATGCCGAGACTGGCCACTGCCAGGCCCATGACCGCACCGCCGGAGAAGGCCATCATCAACGCCGGTCCCTGGCCGTGCTGGTTGGCTGCCTGCGCGGTGCGCACGTTGGCCCGCGTCGCCGCCTTCATCCCGGAGAAACCGGCGACGATGGAGCAACCGGCACCGGCCAGAAACGCCAGGGCCGTGCCGCGATCGACCCCGGCCCAGAGGGCGCCGAAGACGACGATGACGAATACCAGAAGTATGGTGTACTCCCGTCTGAGAAAGGCCATGGCCCCCTCGTGGATCAGATCCGAAATCTCCACCATCTGCGCGTTGCCGGCGTCACCGGCCTTGATACGCGTGTAGATGATGAAAGCGACGATCAAGCCCGCTACGCCCAGGTAGGGGGCGGCTGTCGTCCAGACTTCCATGGTGGATGGTACCCTCCGCTCTCGCTGTCGCGAATTGTGTCAGTCTCTGTCGACGCCACCAGGCAGCGCCGGGCTCCCGTTGAAGCGGTTCATGGCCGCCTCGATCCCTTCCTGCAACCAGCAACGCGTCGCCGCGCTGCCACGCTGCACCAACCCCTCCACATCCTCCCCTCCCGAAAACGGGGCCAGCACGAAATCAATATCGCTCTCTTCCGGCGGCACCGGGCCGACGCCCAGGCGCAGGCGCGGAATCTCTTCTGTAGCCAGCCGTTCGAGGATGGAGGCCAATCCGTTGTGGCCGCCATCTGACCCGGACCGCCGAACGCGCAAACGGCCAAAGTCAAAGAGGAAGTCGTCGAGTACGACGAGCATATCCTGCGGGGCGATATCCACCGCCTCCGCCAGAGCCATCGTCGCGTCGCCGCTGCGGTTCATGTACGTCTGCGGCTTGACGACGAGAACTTCCTCATCAAAAAACTGTGTTACCGCCATGTGTGCTTCGTACCGCTCAACCCAACTGGCCCTGCCAGCCAGGTCGTCGGCAACGAGAAAGCCGACATTGTGCCGCGTGCAGGCGTAGCGGGTCCCGGGATTGCCCAGACCGACGACGGCACGCACGACGGATGGCGTCGATCAGGCCTCGGCGTCGGCCGCCGGCGCCTCGCCGGCCGCGGCCTCGCCTTCGCCTTCTTCGCCCTCGCCTTCTTCGCCCTCGCCTTCCTCGCCGATCTCGATTCCGGCAGCCTCCGCTTCGGCCTCGGCCGCGGCCTCCAACTCCTCGTCGATGGTGAGCCGCGGCGACAGCACGCTGACGATGGTCACGTCGCCGTCGGTGACGATGCGGCTCTCGGACTCGAGCAGGTCGCCCACGTGGATACTGTCGCCGATTTCGAGATCACTCGTATCGATCTCGATCTGCGACGGCATCTCGGAGGCGATGCAGTGCATGTCGACCGCGGTGACGCTGTGTTGCAGGGCGCCGCCACCGATGCGCACACCCACCGGAACCCCGACTGTGAGCAACGGCACGCTGGCCGTGTACTCTTCGTCAGCATCGATCCGCAGAAAGTCTACGTGCATGATGTCCCCATGCACCTTGTGGTACTGGACCTCGCGCACGACGGCACGTTCGTCCTTGTCGCGGCCCTCCTCGGTGAGCACGAAGATGGCGTTGCGCCCGCCTCCGGCGAGGGCCCGCTCCAACGTGCGGGCAACGACCTTGAAAGTATGGGGCTCTTGCTTATGCCCGTAGACGACACCGGGGAGCATGCTCTCCTCGCGGCGCAGTCGGCCCACGGGGCCCTTGCCGCGTTCGGGCCGCGGCTGCAGGGACAGCTCCTTGGTTTCGCGTTGGTAAATCTTGACCGCCACCGCCATTGGAACACCTCTCTCTTGCGTCAGCTGGCTGCCCGGCGAGGACTTGAACCTCGATAGACGGACCCAAAATCCGTTGTCCTACCAATTGAACGACCGGGCAATCACTCGTTGTCAGCCTCCCCTTGGCCGACCGCATCGATCAACCCCGGGACGGGTGTACATAGAAAGACCGGATACTCCGTCCCGCGCAGGATGGTTTCTGCGCGGCGCGCGGCGTTCCGGTCGTCATAGATGCCGTAGACAGTGGACCCGCTGCCCGACATCGATTGGGCCAGGGGGTCCGTGTCAGCCAGCAACTGGCTGGCTCGGGCGACGATGGGTTTGGTGTCTTCCACGAGAGGCTGAAAGTCGTTCTCCAGAACCGGCCACAGCCTGTCCGCGTGCAGACACCCGCCGCGTGCAGAGCCGATTAAGGTAGCGTATGATGAGGGATTCGACAAGACCCCATGCGGCCGCCGCCGAGCCAACTCGGCGTACGCCCAGGCGGTTGGCACCGGCTCAGGAGGGCAGACGAGGACGCACCACCACCCGGGCGGCGTCGCCCAGGTCAGCGGCAGCAGGCGTTCGCCCCGGCCTTCCACCAGCGACGTGCCCCCGCCGACGGCAAAGGGCACGTCGGACCCAAGATGTGCCCCCAGCTCGACAAGCCGTGACAGACCCAAGGGCCGGTCAGACAGCCGGTCAAGGCCGCGCAGAACAGCGGCGGCATCGGCACTGCCGCCACCCAGTCCGGCCCCGGCGGGTATTCTCTTCGTCAGCTCGATGTGGCAGCCGCTGGTGCCGGTCTGGCTTCGATACAGATCTGCGGCGCGCCAGGCGAGGTTCTGCGGCCCGGCGGGCAGGGCCGGGTCTGAGCAGTCGAGAGTGATCTCCGCTTCCAGGGTCACCCTGACCGTGTCCCCAAGACTGACGGTCTGAAAGACACCAAGCAGGTCGTGAAAGCCATCCTGCCGCCGCGACAGCACCTTCAACCCGAGGTTCAGCTTGGCATTCGCCGGCTCCAGACAGCTGGCAGAATCCTTCGTAAGTGACTGGTGTGACACGTCTTGACCCCAATCTGGGTGGTCTGTATCTTGGCCCGTTCCACGATAAAGTAGTGCACGAATCGGCTGCCTGCCGGCCTCCTTTCCCGGATATTCCTGCCGCCTTGGCGGTCATGCCCCCATGAATCGATGCGCTGATCAGGCGCGGCATTGCGCCCGCCTTTGCTTTCTGCTGCTGTTGATCCTGCTGCCCCCGACACGGGCCAGCGCCGACGCCGAGGATGACTTCGAGCTGGCGCGCAACCTGTTCCGCGACGCGGGCGACTACGGCACCTCGGCGCAACTGTTGGCCGAATTCATCCGCAATCATCCGGGTGACACCCACCTGGCAGATGCCCGGCTGCTGCTGGCCCGCTCGTACGCGCGCAGCCACCGCTGCGCCGATGCCGTGCCGGCCTTCGAAGGGTTCTACGACCAGCACCCCGATCACCTGGACGTCGCCACGGCGCGCCGGGAGCAGGCCGACTGCCTGCACGCCCTGGGTGAATTCGCCCGCGCCGCCGCCGGATATGAAGAAGTGCAGCGGCGTTTCAGCGAAGGCCAGTTCGCCGCTGGATCGCTGCTGGCGGCGGCCGCCGATTTTGCCCGCGCCGGCGACCTGACCAATGCCGTACGGGCCTATGACAAGCTGCTCACCGATTACGCTGCCAAGCCCGAAGCCCGTCGCGGACGCTACCGACTGGCACAGCTGTACTTCGCCGGCGGCAATGCCGCCGCCGCCCAGACCTTGCTGGCGGCCCTCACCGAGTCGGCGCCGGGCAGCGACGAAGCCCGCGACGCCCTGCTTCTGGTGGGCAATATCCATCTCGTGTTCCATCGCGCTGCGGCCGCCGGTGCCGCCTTTGACCGCCTGCACGAAGCCTTTGCCGGCAGCGCCCACAGCGATAGTGCCTACCTCGACCTGGCTGACCATCACCTGGCCAGGGGACGCTTCGACGAGGCCATTTCCGGGTATCAGCGGGGCATGGAGGCGATCGGCCGCGACACGTTGGCGGCCAGAGCCCGACTGGGCCATGCTGATGCTCTGCGACTTTCAGGGCAGGCCGCCGAGTCCCTGGCCGGCTACGGCGCTCTCGTGGCCGATGGGTCACCGGTGCGCGACCTGGCCCGACTGGGGCAGGCCATCGCCTTCGGCCAGACGGACCGCGTGGGTGCCGCCGTTGGCCAGTTCCTGCAGCTGATACAGACTCGGCCTGGCGGATCCCCGTCGCCGGTGACCACCGCGGCGGTACGGGAGCTGGGCGCCCTCTATCGCCGGCAGGGAGACCTGGCGCGGGCCAGCTCCTGGTTCCGCCGGTATCTCGACGACGCCGAACGTCTCGGCCAGTCCTTTTCCGAGTCGGCGGCCGAACTCGACATGGTGCACCTGCAGCTGGCCCAGGTGCTCGAAGCCAGTGGCTACCATGATGAGGCCGTGCAGCGCTTCGGCGACCTCAGTCGCGGCCTCGGCCCCCTGGCGGCGGAAGCCCAGTACGGACTGGCCTCGGCGTATGAGGGGGCCAGCGCCAGACGGCTCGCCATCGTCGAGTACGGCGTCTTCCTCGAGCGTTATCCCGGGCACCGGCGTGCTGGCCTGGTGCGGCAGCGGGTCGAGTACCTGCGCGGCTACACGATCGTCGACGAGGAGCGCCTCGCCCGTGCCCTGCAGCAGACCTACGTGGACGAGCTGACGGGAACATCGCGACAGCAGACCCGGCTGAACGTGGCCCGGGCTCTGCGCGATCACCAGGATTTCGCCAATGCGGTGCGCGCCTGGGAAACCTTCGTCGCCTCCTACCCTGGCGACGCGGCCCTCGCGGAGGCCCAGTTCTACCTGGCTGACTGCCTGTATCGTCTGTCGCGGCAACGGCAGTTGGAGGGAAGTCCGGACGCGTCTGATTCACTGCACACCCTCGCCCTGCAGGAGGATCGAATCCTGGCCGACGCCGACACCGGCTACTGGTCAAGGCTGGCGCGTCTGCGGCAGATCGAAGCCACCGCCGCCATCTTGCCTGACACGGCCCGCGCCGGGGTGCTGGAGGCCGGTTATTCCGCCTTCCTCGAGACACACCCT
>PBSR01000237.1 GCA_002726335.1 Gemmatimonadaceae bacterium | reverse complement strand
TTTCCTTCGGAGCGTTTCGATATCCACGCTCCAAACATGACTCCAACTACATCATGAAGTCTAGTACTTATTTCTCGGAGAGCCCTTACCGTCGGGTGGGACTACCGCGGCGTGGCGCGATTCACCGGCGGTGCTTCGTATGTACTGGCTGCCGACGGCTTCGCCGACATCGGCCGTCTCGCCGATGACGCACTGTTTCTTTATCTGATGACGGACGTTCGCTTCTGAGCCATCCACCATCAGAGTGTGACCTGCAGCCCGCCGGGCTGCAGGTCATCCTCGAAGAACCTTTCCGGGTGTTCTTCCCCCTCGGTATCGTTGCCTGCCTGCCCGGAGTGTGGCCGTGGGTAGCCTTCCGCATGGGGTGGACGGATTCGTTCTCGGGTATCGGTCATGGCCTGCTGCAGATCCAGGGCTTCGAGATGGCCTTCGCCGTCGGCTTTCTGATGACGGTGCTGCCGCGCTTCCTGGAGACTCGCCCGACACGTCTCTGGGAACTGGTCATCGGCTGGCTTCTCTGCACCGCCGGGGTTGTGGCCCTCGCCGCTGGCTCTCTGCGCCTTGGTGAAGGACTGTTCCTCGCGCTCGCAGTACATATGTCCATCTTCGGTCTTCGTCGCCTGCACGGTCGCGGTGACGATCCACCGCCCTTTTTCGCTTTTCTGCCCATCGGTTTCATCAGCGCCATCAGCGGCGCCGCGCTGATCCTCTGGCCTATACCCGGCTATCCGCGCCTAGGTGAGAATCTGGTCGAGCAGGGAATGCTGCTGGCCTTCGTGCTGGGCATCGGCAGTCATCTGGGACCGCGACTGCTGTACGGGAATCGGACCGACCCCGAGACGACAACACCGGCGGCGCATCGGAGACTGCTGGTTCTGGCCGGAGTCGGGCTGCTGCTGCTGGCCAGTTTTCCCCTCGAAGTCGGGGTTCACGGAACGGTGGGTCGCGTGCTGCGAGCCGCCATTGTCAGCGGCTACCTGTTCGGTGTGCTCAGAGTATACCAGTCACCGATACGCCCCTTGATCCAGCCACACCTGCTGCGTCTGTCGTTGTGGAGTCTGTGCGCCGGTCTGTGGCTGGCGGTCCTGTTGCCAGGGTACTCGTTGGCTGCCCTGCATCTGACCTTCATCAGCGGCTTTGGCCTGATGACGATCGTCATCGGCACTCGGGTCGTGACCGGCCACTGCGATGCGGAGGCTCTGTGGGACGACAACCGTCTGATCGCTGCCGCCCCCGCGGGACTGATCCTGTTGTCACTGCCGGTACGGCTGGCGGCGAACGTGGCGCCGCAGTTCTACTTCGAGTGCCTGGCGGCGGCGGGGGCGCTGTGGCTGGCCGGCGTCGTGCTGTGGGGAGTGCTGTTCATCCCTCGGCTGGGACCAGCCCACATCACCCCTGACTGACTCCTGGCACAACGGTTCAGAAATCGGCCTGCATCGACCACTGTATTCGTAGACTGGTCGGCTCCGGGTCATTCCCCGGCGTCGTGTTGGCGTACAGAGTCGACCAGCGTGAGAGCTCGCCGCCGAGTGTGACCTCCGGGGAAAGCTGGTAGAACGCCGCGGCGAACCACACCTGGTTGCGCACGCGCACGTCGGCGCGGTTCAGCTCGGCCTTTGTCAGGTCGGAGTCATCGACGTCATCCACGCCGCCTCCAGTACTCACCGACCATCCCGAGTCACCGATGCGGGCCTGAAGATTCGCCCATCCACCGGTGCTGTGTACGCCGTTGACGGTGTCGTCATTGTAGATGGCACCAGCATAGGCGCCCATATTGGCGCCCCGGTACGCTTCCGCCAGGATTTTCCAACCCGGTGTCACCACGAAGGTGGCGTCGGCGTTGACCGACCAGTTCGAGTAGTCGATGTCCCGTGCCGGGCAATTGCAGCGACCGTAGTGGCCGGAGAGACCCAGCGTGATCTGCCGACCCATCACATGAACCAGTGAGACGGCGCAGCGTGCCTGGATGGCGGGCAGTGCCGCCGCGGCGCCGTCGACGATCGTGTCGCCATCCAGATCGCCCGTGATGTTGCGCGCCAGCGACAGTCCGAGCCACGTGCGCGGTGTCTGTCGGAAGAGCTTCACCTGGGGTCTTCGGTAGCCGACGTTGCCCGCACCCCAGGCGACGCTGTAGTTGAGGGTCCGCGGCACCAGGGGGGAGATGATGTCGGAGGTCTGCCCCGCCTCGAGAGTGAAGTCACCTATCGGCAAACGAGCTACGGCGTAGCGCAGTTGCACCGTGTTCTTGTTCTCGGGACTGGCGCCGTAGAAGTCGACCTCCAGACGGCTCGTCATACTGCCACGTGCAATCCGCGCCCCCAGACGGGACTGCCGACCGGTGATGTTCAGTGTCGAGACGGCCTCACCACGAGCATGGGGTTTGACGAACAGCGCATAGTTCCCCGGGGCCGAGACCGCTGTGTCATGAGCCATGTCGAGACGCATGTACCCGTACCAGGTAACCTGCGTCGGCGTCGGGTCCCCGGCCGCGGCAAGGACGGGTCGCAAGGTCATCAGCAGGACGATGGAGACGAACAGGAGACGTGTCACGGAGAGACCGCCAGGGTTCGGGCCCGGGCCATGCCCCAGACGACGACGGCGCAGCCAGCGGCGATAAAGCAGAGGATGCCGGCGAAGATGAAGGCCAGGATGAACTGGCTCGTCACGTCGAACAGGACACCGCCGACGACGGGACCGAGAATGCCGGCCACACCGTAGGCGGTGAAGATCCAGCCGTAGTTCATGCCGAGATTCTTTGTGCCGAAGTAGTCCGCCGTGGCCGAAGGGAACAGGGCGAGATTCCCCCCGAAGTTCAGGCCGACGAAGGCCGAGGCGAGAAACACGGCGAGGGTGCTCTCGACGCTGATGAGCACCATGAAGGTCATGCCCTGGGCCAGGTACATGATCATCATGGCCCGCGGCCGGTCGATGAGGTCGCTGATCCGACCCCAGACAACACGTCCCAGGGCGTTGAAGATGGCAAGATAACGACCGGTTCGACAAAGCGTCCGAAGCCACCCATCCAGTCCGGAGCGAAGGTCGTGTCGCCGAGCAGGGCAGCCATCATCGGTTTCCATTGGCCGATCGCCATGAGCCCCGACGTGGCGCCGAAGATGAAGGTGAGCCACGGCATGCAGGCCAATGGTGTATCAAGCATGTCGCGCCAGGCCTGTTCGCGGGACTGGGCGGCGCCCTGCGGCGGGGTCCACCCGGGCGGACTCCACCCTTCCGGCGGGTTGCGCAGAAGCGAGGCACCGAGGAGGACGCCGACGACGCAGACGACGCCGTGGAGGACGAAGAACGTCTGCCAGCCGAGACCGAAGCCACCGCCAAGACTGATGCCGAGGCCGACCAACAGGATCTGGGATACGCCCATGGCGCCGCCGTTGCCACTCGACGCGGCCCCAACCGATCCTGCAGCCGACCGGCGGGGATCATAACCAGGGCAAACGTCGCCAGGGCGACGGAGAAAGCCCACTGAGTCGTCGAGCGGTCCCAGTCGAAGGCTTGCTCCAACGGCTTTACGAAAACACTGAAGGCGTATACGGTACCCAGAATCACCTGCACGACGAGGGCGCCAACAACGACGGTCCAGCGTCGTGTGGTGTCGGTGACTCGATCCTGCATTCTGCTCCTCCTCCCAATTCCAATCCCGACTTCCGATCAGTAGACTCCCGATCAACTTTCGTGCCATCATTGGATCTGGCACATGGCTTGCGTGCCGGCCGGCACAAGCGAGTGCGTCCACCATCCGCTGGCAGATTACGGCAGCGACGATGAGATCGAGGGCGACTATATCCTGGCTCCCTGCCACAACATCCAGCCGGCGAGGAGAACGTCGTGGCTCTGTACGAGGCCGGGTTGCAGCTCGGCCAGGGCCGCCCGGCCGGCTCAACCGGGACAAACCTGCCCCGGCTCGGTCATGGGTGAGACAGGCAAGTCCCAGCTGAACGCGTGATCGTCCTCACAGGCCTTTCAGGTGTTTGGCACATGGCTTGCATTCAGGCTTGCGCTCGCCCGGACGAAGCGCAACATTATCCCCTCTGACAAAGACGCTGAAAACATTTAGCTGAGTTCCACCATCCCTCAGGAGCAATCGGTCATGGCAGATCTGCAAGCCGTCGCGGAGAGTCTCATCAAGGGGCAGGCGCCCCAGGTCGAGCAGGGGGTGCAGCAGGCCCTCGATGAAGGTGTCCCGGTACGTGAGATCCTGCACGAAGGACTCATTGCCGGCATGAACGTGGTTGGTGCCAAGTTCAAGAACAATGAGTTCTACATTCCCGAGGTGCTGATCGCGGCGCGGGCGATGAAGACCGGCATGGAACTGATCCGGCCGAAGCTGATCGAGGAGAAGGTCGAGCCCGCTGGCATCGCTGCCATCGGCACCGTGAAAGGTGACCTGCACGACATCGGCAAGAACCTCGTAGCCATGATGCTCGAGGGTGCCGGTTTCCAGATCGTCGATCTGGGCATCGATGTGCCGCCCGAGAAGTACGTGGAGTCTGTGCGCGAAAGTGGCGTGCAGATCGTCTGCATGTCAGCTCTGCTGACGACGACGATGCCGTCGATGAAGGCCACTGTCGATGCGTTGAATGAGGCTGGCTTGACGGAAAAGGTCCGGATCATGGTGGGTGGGGCGCCGGTAACGGAGGCCTACGCCGAGCAGATCGGTGCTGATGCCTACGCCGCAGATGCCGCAAGCGCCGCGGATCGGGCTCGCGAACTGATGGTCGATCTGTCCGCATGAGGGAGCGTAGGTGGACGTGAAGGATCGCCATGCAAGCCATCGGTACCAACGACTCCAGCGAAGAGGCGTGTCGCCACTGGCATGTAGCTGAAGCAGAACCCCCGGGGGAGGCGGCATGTTCTTAGACATCGTCGCCTGTGAGGTGGCTTTCCGCGAGATATGTTACTGTGCATCGCGGTCGCCGAATCACTTCGAGTTTGATTTTCTCAGTCAGGGATATCACGACAATCCCATCGTCGGGATCCAGCGCATTCAGGAACGCCTCGATGCCGTGGAGGCGGGGCGTTTTGACGCCATCCTCGTCGGCTACGGTCTGTGTAACAACATGCTCAACGGTCTGCGGGCGCCGGACCACACGCCCCTCGTTATCCCGCGGGCCCACGACTGCATCACCTTCTTTCTCGGCTCGCAGAAACGCTATAGCGAGCACTTCCTCGGGCATCCGGGCTCCTACTACTACACAACCGGCTGGATCGAACACCGGCAGCGTGGCGGCGAACGCCCGGATCGCAAGCAGGGGGCGGGTCTCGGCATGCAGCTGGAGTACGACGCCCTGGTCGAAAAACACGGCGAGGAGAACGCCAAGTATCTCTTCGAAGTGATGGATAGCTGGTCGGCGAAATACGAGCGCGGTGTGTTCATCGATTTTGATTTTTCCCATGACCTGCCGCACCGCGAAGAGGCCTGTTCGCAATGCGAGAGCCGCGGCTGGCAGTACCAAGAGGTGAAGGGAGATCTGTCCCTGTTCCAGCGCTGGCTTGACGGTGACTGGCCTGACGAGGACTTCCTGCACGTTCCCGCAGGCCGTGAGGTGCGGCCGAGTTACGACGAAGGCGTCATTCATGTGGCGCCGGCCCCCGAGGCCTGAAGGAGAGCAAATGGCCCTGATCCGCATCGGTGAGAGTCTTCACTGCCATATCCCCAGCGTGCAGGTATCAGCCCGTCGCTGGCTGACCGGCGATACCCTCGACCGCGAAGCCGGGCAGCGACACTTGCGGCAGCTCGTGGACAGCCAGGTGGCGGCGGGAGCCGACTACCTGGACGTCAACGTCGATGACTTTCTGACCGATCCCCTGGTGGGCGCCGACGGCACGAGGAAGCTGCTCGCCCACGTGCTGGACATGATCGCCGAGTTCGGCGGCGTGCCTCCCTGTATCGACAGTTCTGACCCGGGTCTGCTCGAATTCGGTCTGCGGCACTACCACGAGGCTCTCGGTGGGCCGTACACGCCGCTGATCAACTCGGTCACGGTCAATCGCCTGGAGCTGCTGCAGCTGCGCGCCAAGCTGCCCTTCGCCGTGGTGGGTATGCTCCTCGAACGCGCCGGCGAAGGTAGCGACGACCAGCAAGCGGGCTTCACCGACATCGCCGACGCCAGCGTCTATCACAATACGGCACGGGCCATCTTCACCGCGGCCCGCGAGGCAGGCTGCGCCGCCGACGAGGTCTTCTTCGATCCCACGGTGGGCCCCCTCGGCGCCGACATGGTGGGCTACACGAAGCGCACCTTCGAGGGTATCCGCCTGATCCGCGAGGATCCTGATATGGCCGGCGCTCACGTGGTCCTGGGCTTGTCCAACTGCTCTGACGGCCTGCCTCGCCGGCTGTCGATCAACCGCGCCTATCTGCGAGTGGCCATGGAGTACGGTGTGGACGCCGCCATCTGTGATGCCGGGCAGATCTCCGGCGAGAACCTGTGCGACGCGCGCATTCTCAAGCTCATCCGCACCATCGCCACGGGCGAGGCGACGGACGCGCTCACCCTGCTCGTCGAATACGCCCAGAGCCAGCCACGCTCGCCGGCACCACCAAAGCGTGCCGCCATCCCAGATCCGTTCGGCGCAGCCCTCGCCGATCCGTCGAAGCGGGTCTTCGTCCTCGAACTGGCGCCAGCCGAAGGCAGCATGGACCAGATTATCCAGTTCGCCGAACAGGCCCGAGATACGGACTGGATCTTCACCATCACCGACACGCCGGGGGGCAACCGCACGCCGGGGCCGGACACCCTGGCCCTCGAGGTAGCGCGTCTGAGCGAGCGTCAGCCGATCATGAACCTGTCGTGCAAGAGTGACGACCGGAACGCTCTGATCCGCCGGGCTCTGGCTCTCTATCACCAGGGCCTGCATCACTTCTTCGCCATCAGCGGTGATTATCCCACCGGGGGGCGGCCGGTCTTCGACCTGGACTCGGTGAGTCTGGTGATGGCCCTCGATACCCTCCGCCGTGGTATCGGGTTTCCTGACCTGCTGCCCCGTCCCGGAGGGGCCCTGGAGGAGATGCGCATCGGTGCCGCCGTGTCGCCCTTCAAGTACAAAGAAGCCGACCTGATCGGGCAATACATGAAAGCCTGGAAGAAGAAAGCCGCCGGGGCCGATTTCTTCATCACTCAACTGGGCTACGATGTGGCCAAGTTCCAGGAGTTCAAGTTGTGGATGGGCCGCGCCGGCATGGCGGATACGCCGGTAATTCCCATGGTCTATTTCCTGACGCCCCAGTTTCTGCGCATCCTCAATCGAGTGCACGTGGCCGGCGCCGTGATTCCCGAGGATCTCAAGAGGAAGTTCCAGGGGCGCCTCGGGTCGAAGCAGGACGTCAAAGGTGGCCGGCGCATGAGCTTCGGGGAACTGGCCGACCACCAGAAACGCATGGCCGTACGCCGTGCCGCGCTGCTGAGCCACATTCTTCTCGACGGTCTCGGATACAAGGGGATCAACCTGGCTGGGATCTCGTCGCTGGACGACGCCCGCGCCGTGCGCGACGAACTCGATTCGCTGGGCGGACGCGACTGGCATGAGAGCTGGGAGGAGTACCGTGACGCCGATGGCCAGCGGCCTATGGACTTTTCGCCTGTTGAGGATGCCTTCTACCTGTTGCCCCACGGGGACGATGGTCTGTTGCTCGACGAGGCCCTGCTGAAGGCGGACCGGAGCGGTTACACCCCGGTGGATGCCAGGATGCAGAAGCTGCACAGCCGCTATTTTGAGCCTGACAAGGGCTTGAATGGTCTGCTGCGCTGGATGGTCGGGGGAGATGAGGAGGGCTTCCGACTGCGGGCGGCGACACTCTTCGAACAGGCCATGAAGACGTCGAAGCTCGGTTGCGAGATGTGCGGTGACTGCCGCATCTCGGACCTCGCCTACCTGTGCCCGGAGCCGACGGCTGGCTGTGCCAAACGTCTGCTCAACGGTCCCTGCGCCGGCGCCGATCTCAACGGCGGATGTGAGGTCCATCCCGAACGACGGTGCTACTGGGGACGTGTCATCGAAGCCCAGTTGGCCACCGGTGATCTTTCCGCCCTGCAGCCGCTCCAACCACCGAAGGATTTCTCCCTGGCGCACACGTCTTCGTGGCGCAATGAAGTACAGGGCAGTTGCCCCGAGGTGTTCGATGTGGGCCGGCTGCCGGACACAGCACTACCTCCGAAATAGACAGGTGCGTGACGACATGACGAACCGCGAGCGCCTACTGGCGATCATGGACGGACGTCGCCCGGATCGGATTCCATGGATCCCTCGACTACTGCTCTGGCACACGGCACAGACCCGTCGCGGCACACTGCCGGAACGCTTCCAGAACATGAGTCTGCGCGATGTGGAGCGGGCCATGCGGCTGGGAACACCGGCCCGCGACGGTCACGTCTACACCACCGAGCAACGTGGTGACGTGGAGGTGACTCAGCAGCAGGAAGGGGAGTCGACGCTGTACGAATACCGCACACCCGTCGGGTCCGTGACGTCCCGCTATCAGCGCTCGACCGTGCTCGAAGACGCCGGCATCGGCGGCCTCGAGGTGGAGCACATCGTCAAGGAGCCGGCGGATCTGGCCGTGGCGGAGTATCTCTTCGAGCACACCCACTACACGCCGACGTACGACGACTACCGGCGCTACGAAGAAGAGATCGGCGATGACGGCTACCCCCTGGTGGGCGCCGGTGACGTACCCTTCCACCACTTTCTGCAGAAGCTGGCCGGATACGAGACCGGCTACTACATGCTCGCCGACTGTCCCGACCGTGTGGAAGCGTTGATACGCCGCATGGAGGAGCTCGAACGCGAGCGGCAATGGCCGCTGCTGGCCGAATCACCGGCACGGCTGATCCTGCACGGGGTGCACTTCGATTCCGCGATGACGCCGCCGCCTCTGTTCGATCGCTACATCACACCCTACTACCGGGACCTGTCGGCCCTGCTGCACACTCAGGGCAAGACGCTGAGCACCCATGCCGACAACGACTCGCGGCTGATCCTCGGCAACATGCAGGAGGCCGGCTTCGACATGGCCGAGACCTTCACCACCGAACCTCAGGCCACGTGCACGCTGGCCGAGGCTCGCGAGTCCTTCGGGACGAATGTCATCATCTGGGGCGCCGTGCCCTCGGTGATCCTGGAATCCACCTACTCAGATGCCGCCTTTGAGGCCTACATGATCGATGTGTTCCGCACTGCAGCACCGGGTGACGCCTTCATTCTCGGCGTCGCCGACAACGTCATGCCCGACGCCATACCCGAGCGCATCGAGCGGATCAGTGACATGGTCGAGGCCTGGGGCGACGTGCCCGTCGACCCGGCACGGATCGGCACAATGGGGGCTGTATCACGATGAAGAGTGATCTCGAGATCGCCCGTGCGGCGGTGTTGCAGCCCATTGGCGACATCGCCGCCAGCGTCGGTCTCAAGGAGGATGACCTGGAGCTCTACGGTCGCTTCAAGGCCAAGATTCACCTCGATGCTGTGAGCGCCGATGCGACGCGCCGCAGTCAGGCTCGGTACGTCGTGGTCACGGCCATGACACCGACCAAAGCGGGAGAGGGCAAGACGGTGACGACCATCGGTCTGTCCCAGGCCTTCGCCACGCTCGGACAGCCCACGGTGGCGACGATCCGTCAGCCGTCCCAGGGACCCACCTTCGGTATCAAGGGAGGCGCCGCCGGTGGCGGGTACGCCCAGGTGGTTCCCATGGACGACCTCAACCTGCATCTCACCGGAGATATCCACGCTGTCGCTGCGGCGCACAACCTGCTGGCCGCCGCGGTGGATGCCCGCATGTACCACGAAGGGCGTCTCAGTGACAAGCGCCTGGCCCGGGCCGGCCTGCACCGTCTCGATATCGATCCAGCGACGGTTACGTTCAAGCGTGTCGTCGACGTCAACGATCGAGCCCTGCGCCGCATCGGGTTGTGTCAGGACGAAGCCGACGGTCCCGAACGGGACAGCGGCGTCGATATCACCGCCGCTTCCGAGGTCATGGCCATACTCGCTCTGGCCACGGACCGCCAGGATCTGCGTTCCCGTCTCGGACGGATCGTCGTGGCCTGCAATCGCGACAACCGTCCCGTCACGGCCGAGGATCTGGCGGTCGCCGGGGCCATGGCGGCGTTGCTGAACGATGCCATCGAACCAACGATGCTGCAGACTCTGGCCGGGTCTCCCGTCCTTGTCCACGCCGGACCTTTCGCCAACATCGCCCACGGCAACAGCTCCATCGTCGCCGACAAGATCGCCCTCGGTATGCTGGCCGACGGCGGCTACCTGGTGACGGAAGCCGGCTTTGGCTCTGATTGCGGTTTCGAGAAGTTCAGCCACATCAAGTGCCGCGCCAGCGGACTGCGCCCGGACTGCGCCGTCGTCGTGGCCACAGTGAAGGCGCTCAAGGAGCACGGCGGCCTAAAAAGGACAAAACGTGGAGTGCCTCCGCCCACTCCCGATGAGCAGGCGGCCTGCCTCGAGGGGGGCCTCGAAAATCTGGTGGGACATATCGAAATCGTCGGTCGCTTCGGCGTGCCCGCCGTGGTTTGTGTCAACCGCTTTCCCACCGACACCGACGAGGAGATCGAGAGCGTCATCGCCGCGGCGCAAGCTGCCGGTGCCCGCGCCGCCGCGCCCAGCGAGGTCTGGGCCCACGGAGGCAAGGGTGGCGTCGAGATCGCTGAGGCGGTGATGGCAGCCTGCGACGATGGCGACGGTCGGGAAGGGTTCCGGTTTCTCTATGACACGGAGACGCCGCTGATCGACAAAATGCACACCATCGCGACGCAGATCTATGGCGCCGATGGCGTCGATATCTCCGATGTCGCACAGCAACAGATCGATCGATTCTCACATCTGGGATTCGGCCACCTGCCCGTCATCATGGCAAAGACCCCGGCGTCACTCTCCCACGACCCGACGTTGAAGGGGAGGCCTCGCGGCTTCACGGTACCCGTTCGCGAGATGCGCCTGTCGGCCGGTGCCGGGTTCCTCTATGCCCTGTGCGGCGATATCATGACCATGCCGGGTCTGCCGATCCGTCCCGCATTCATGAACATCGACGTCGATGCCGGCGGCCAGGTGACGGGACTGAGTTGATCCCGACGGAGCGCCTCTCCGCTGCCGGTAACATGGAGGGCGCTCCGCCCCTGCCACATCGCCTGCGGGCGAATCTTCGCGTTCCGGGACATCCCGGTCTGTGGCAGGTCCGTCGCAAGCCGACGACGACCTCCATTGCTATCGACGTGTCGACGGTATTCACCTTCGACGGCGAAGGCCGGCCCTGGAGTACGCTGCTGAAGGGGATCCACTACCGTCGAGGTCTCGATGGGGGGGTTCGGGCGCGGGCGGCGGACGAGGGCCCTGCCGGGCGTCGCTGGCTGTCGCCGGCAGAAGCCCTGGAGTTGTGGGAGCATGTGCACAGCCAGGTGCGCCTGCTGTTGGCAGGGTTGGAAGCGGCGACCTTCGAGGCAGATCAACTACCCGTACCCGTCGGCCCCGAGCTCGACGTTCTGCTGCGCCGGGTGCTGTCGTGGGATACACCGCGCCTGGCCGGGGACGTTGCCGAGTTTGCCGAGCTCTACACCTCGGTCCCCATCCTGCCGCCTGATCGCTACAACGCCCTGCTGGTGCAGATCACACGCGGCTGCGCCTGGAATCGGTGCACCTTCTGTCACCTCTATCGTGATCGACCGTACGAGGTCCGCTCCAGGGAGGGACTCGACGAGCACCTGGCTCGGATCCGTGCCTTCTTCGGTCAGGGCCTTCAGGCCCGTCGCCAC
This sequence comes from Gemmatimonadaceae bacterium, assembly GCA_002726335.1. The sequence goes on along the minus strand of PBSR01000237.1, from coordinate 6,527 downwards.
CTGTTTCTCGGCGACGCCAATCTGCTGGCGGTTCCCGCATCGCGCCTGCTGCCGATGGTCGCCCGTGTTCGGGCTGAGTTTCCCGAGTCAGCGTTCCGCGAACTGTCCGCCTTCACCGATGTTCTTGGGCCGAGCCGTCACACCGACGATGATCTGCGAGCCCTGGCTGGCCACGGGCTGCAGCATATCTACTTCGGTCTGGAGTCCGGCAGCGACGATGTACGCAGTTTGCTTGGCAAGGCCGGAGACGCCGCCGATGCCATCGCCGCGGTTCGACGTCTTCGCCAGTGCGGCCTCTCCGTCGGCATGATCATACTGCTTGGCGCCGGTGGAGATGGGCTGGCGCAGGAGCACGCGGAGGAGACGGTGAGAGCCCTGAGCAGCATGAGCCTGGACAGCGGGGATATCGTCTTCTTCAGTCCGTTGCGCTCAGGTGGTCGGTACCAGCAACAGGTACAGGCCCGCGGTCTGGGATCGCTGAGCGAGGCGGATATGCAGAAGCAGCGCCAGACCATCGAATCGCTCCTGACGCCTCGCGCCGACGGAGGACCCCGGCGGGCAGCCTACGACGTGGAGGACTTCGTCTACTAATCTCGTTGACTAGTTGTGCGACAGTTCGAACAGCACGTCGCCGAATCGATCCCGCAACTGGGTCAGACCGATGTCGCGCAACTGCCGGATCCGCTCCCGCGTGAGGCCGAAGGTGTGGCCGATTTCCTCGAGCGTCATGGGTTCGCAATCATCGAATCCGTAGTAGCGCCGAATGATCTCCCGCTCCCGGGTGCCGAGGGTGCCCAGACAGCGTGTGATCAGGTCCGTTGTTTCATGCTCCTGGGTCTCGGCATCCGTGTCGGGATCATCGGACTCGAACAGGGACGCCACGGACGTCTCTTCGTCCTCCGCATACAGGGAGCGATCGAGATGTACGTCCGGGATGGCGACCTCCAGGGCGCGATTCACGCGCCGCGTGGAGAACTCAGTCTCCTGAGCCATTTCATGGACCGTCGGGGCCCGTCCCAGAGCCTGGGACAGCTTCATGCGGGCACGTTCGACGTGTTTCAGATCAGCGACTCGATTGGAGGGTGCCACCACAGTACCGCGGCGCTCGGAGAGAGAGCGCCGGATCGACTGCCGGATCCACCACACCGCATAGGTGATGAACTTGAAGCCGCGCGTCTCGTCGAATCTGCGAGCCGCTTCCACGAGCCCCAGGTTGCCGTCCGAGATCAACTCGTTCATCGGGCAACCGGTACCACGGAATTCGCGCGCCACAGAGACGACGAAGCGGACGTTGGCGGCGATGAGGTCACGCATGGCCTCGCCGTCCCCGTCCCGGGCGCGGCGGACCAGATTCACCTCCTGATCACGGGACAGAGGCTCACAGTGGCGGATGTCCTTCCAGTATGAATCGAGCAGAGCAGATCGGGTGGCAGGCAAAGGTCATCTCCTTGCGGGGGCGTATCCTTGAGCTCACAAAGCACGATCCATACCAAACCGCCCTCTCTCAGAGAATCTGAGAATCCTGTTCCTTTCACTGAGACATGTATGTCTCAGCGCGTCTCCCCCATGTCCCCTGCAACCAGCTTGCGCCGCCCCATCGAGGGGGCAGTTTTGGCTGCCGAGCCGGGGATTCTCTCCGGGGCCATCGCCGTATCCCCCGGCACTCGAGGTGAGAGCGAAGAAGCCATGAACGAGCGTGACGACGCCCTGGAGTATCACAGCCAGTTCCCGCCGGGCAAGCTGCAGGTAGTACCCACCAAGCCCTTCCTGCCGCAGAGAGACCTGTCGCTGGCATACTCTCCGGGGGTCGCCATCCCCTGTCTTGAGATTCAGCAGGCCCCCGAAACGGCCCGCCAGTACACCGCCCGAGGCAACCTCGTGGCGGTGGTCACCAACGGCACGGCCGTTCTCGGGCTGGGAAACATCGGCGCCCTGGCGGGCAAGCCCGTGATGGAGGGCAAGGCGATCCTCTTCAAACGTTTCGCCGATGTCGACGCCTTCGATATCGAACTGGACACCGAGGACGTGGATCGGATCGTCGACGCCGTCCAGTTGATGGAACCCACTTTCGGCGCGATCAATCTCGAAGATATCGGCGCTCCGGCGTGCTTCCACGTAGAGGAGCAGTTGCGCGAGAGGCTGTCGATTCCCGTTTTCCACGACGATCAGCACGGTACCGCCATCGTCAGCGGTGCCGGCTTGCTGAACGCCGTGGAACTAGCGGGAAAAGCCCTGGACGAGGTCCGTGTCGTCTATGCCGGTGCCGGTGCCGCCGGCCTGGCGTGCGCCGCCTTCCACGAGTCTCTCGGCGTCAGGATCGAAAACCGCATCGTCTGCGATTCGGCCGGTGTTATTTATCGTGGCCGCACCGAACGTATGAACGAGTACAAGGAACGCTTCGTCGCCGACACCGATCGACGCACGCTCGAAGAGGCGATGCAGGGCGCCGACGTGTTCATGGGTCTGTCGGGGCCGGGCAGTGTCACGGCAGAAATCCTCAAGGGTATGGCAGACCAGCCGATCGTTTTCGCCATGGCCAACCCCGACCCCGAGATTCCCTACGATGAGGCCCGGGCAGTACGTCCCGACGCCATCGTCGCCACCGGGCGTTCGGATTATCCGAACCAGGTGAACAACGTCCTGGCGTTTCCCTCCATCTTTCGCGGTGCCCTGGACGCCCACGCCACGAAGATCACCGAGGAAATGAAGGTGGCCGCAGCCCGGGCCATCGCCTCGCTGGTGCGCGAAGAGACGCCCGACGAGGTGCTGCGAGCCTATCGCATCGAACGCCTCAGCTTCAACACGGAGTACATCCTGCCCAAGCCCTTCGACTCGCGTGTCGTGCTGGCGGCGGCGCCGGCGGTGGCCCAGGCGGCCATCGAGTCAGGCGTCGCCCGGCGTCAACTCGACATGGCCACGTATCGACAGGAGCTGGCCCATCGCTTGAGCCACAACCGCGAGGTCGTGCGTCTGGTGATGGCGAAGGCGGCCGCCAGTCCCCGCCGTATCGTCTTTCCCGAAGGGGACCAGCCGCGGGTGCTGCGTGCCTGTCGCATGGTCGCCGAGGAGGGGATCGCTGAGCCCATCGTCATCGGTGACGAAGCCGAGGTCGTGACGCAGCTGAAGGCGTTGGGGTACGACCGGGATTTCCTTCGCATCATCGATCCGACGCACTTCGAGCGGCGCGACGAATACGCCACTGAATTGCACCAGTTGCGACAGCGGAAGGGACTGACTCTGGCCGAAGCCGGTGCCCGTCTGCGGCACCGTCACTACCTGGGACCGATGATGGTACGTATGGGCGACGCCGACGGCCTTGTCGGCGGCCTGCTGCACCATTTTTCCGACACCGTTCGGCCGGCGTTGCAGATCATCGGCCTGGAGCCGGGGGTGAAACGGGCTGCCGGCCTCTACATGATGGTGCGGCAGAGCGAGGTGCTGTTCTTCGCCGATCGCGTGATCAACCTCGACCCCAGCGCCGAAGAGGTCGCCGAGATCGCGCTCCAGTCAGCGAGCATGGCACGCTGCTTCGACGTCGAACCGCGCGTGGCGATGCTCTCGTTCTCCACCTTCGGCAGCTCCGACCATCCCCAGGCGGTGAAGATGCGACGCGCCACCGAACTGGTGCGCGCCGCCGATCCGGGTCTGGTAGTGGAAGGGGAGATGCAGGCCGATCTGGCCTTCCGACCGGAGACGCTGAACGACGTCTACCCCTTCGCCCGGCTCGGCGACCGCGCCAACGTGCTCATCTTCCCCGATCTCAGCTCGGCCAATATCGCCTACCGGCTGGTGAATGCTCTGGCCGGGGCCGAGGCCGTGGGGCCGATCCTGATGGGCAGGCTTCAAGCGGCGTGCTGCAACGTTTCCGGATACAGCATGACCTGCAGCACCTCGATGACCTGACGCAGGACCTCAAGGGGGGCGGCGCAGGCATCGATACTGCGAACCTTCTCCCTCGGGTAACTCTCCAGGACCGGGAACGTCTCGGCGTCGTATTCACGGAAGCGCCGACGCACGACGTCCGGGTTGGCGTCGTCGAGACGTCCCTCGCGCAGGGCACGGCCACGGATACGCTGCACCATCTGCTCCTCGTCGGCGGCATGCAGGTGCAACAGGAGACGCACGTCGATGCGTCCCTGCAGCATCTCGGACTGCTGCAGGTTGCGGGGAATGCCGTCGAGGATGAGGGTATCTCTGCTCGGGTTGAACTGGCGGGCCTGGACCAGGCGGTCCATGTGGTGCTCCCACAGACGGATGGTGACGTCGTCGGGGACCAGGTCCCCCCTGCTGGAGTAGTCGAGGAATACCTTCCCCAATTCGCTGTCCGGCTCGAGTTCGCGGAACATCTCGCCCGACGAGACGTGTACAAACCCGGGAATGCTGGCCAGAATCTTGCCCTGGGTCCCCTTACCCGAGCCCGGGGCGCCGAAGAACAGGACTGTAGGATGGGGCTTGGCATTGGCATCGGTGGACATAAGAGGTCTCCTGGAAGGTGATTGCACTGTCTTTGGGAGAACGACTGGCAAGGCTCGTGCCACACCGGCAAGCCGTGAGGATCGAAGGGCAGCCGCTGGCCGGAGAGACAGCCGTGCCCCGGTTCGCGACCGGGTGGGACCAACCGGTCCTTGTCTCAGCGAGATGACCGCACGGAGTTTGGCCATTGCGACAGCCTGATCTGCTGCGTTTCTGTGTCGTTCTGAGCCTGTCGCTGGCGGCGGTTGCGGCGGTCTCGCTGTCCCCAGGCCGCAATCTCGCCCCCGATGCGGTGAGCCGTGCCACCACGTGGAACGAGCACGAGGGAGATGTTGCCTGGTTGACGGACGGCATCACCCCGCCCGCTGACGGAGCCTTCGCTTTCCAATGGAATACCAAAGGTATACTCGTGTTCGTCTGGGACAGCGTGCAACCGGTCGATCGGGTTCGCATCCGAGTCGGTGCCATAGCCAATGATTACCAGGTCCGAACCTACGTGGGCGGTCATCTTCAACACGAGGGTGCGACGCGAGATCCAGAGGGAGAACTGACGGCGCGTGTCGACGATCGGTCGCGAGTCGTCGACGGCTGGCAGGAGATCCTTCTGCCCTCAGCAACGACAGCGGATAACCTGGAACTGCGAACCCTCGGGCCGGTACAGCTCTTCGAAGTGGAGATACTCACAACCGAATCGACGGCGGTGGAATCGATCCCGTGGGCGGTGGCCAAAGCCGCACATCGCCATCGCTGACGACCCCGGGCTCCACGAGGTACGGGAGTTGCTTGGTCTGTCGTTGAGCGCCGACAGCGAATGTCGGCGTAGGCGACGCCAAGGAGGTCGAGATGCACACCCAAAGACAAGACAAACCCTGGGGTCTCGTCATACCCATCGCCTTCGCGATTGTGTGGGCCCTGTTCGCGATCTGGCTGCGCGTCGGGTACTAGCTGACGGCAACCAGCGTCAACCCAAGGTCCTTCTCCAGATTCTGGATGCGCGTCACCTCTTCTTCGTTCAGGGGGGCCGGCTCGGCATCGATACCGCTCAAGGCGATAAGGGTTCGTCCCGTTTCGGACTCGAAGAACTGCAGCGACCGAAGCTGGTCGGCGGACAACTGTGCCACGTTGTAGATCACGGGGAGCCTCCTGGAGTGCGGGGTAGCGGCTCAACCTAGACCGGCGGTGGCGTGCGTCAAACCGGCCACCCTACATACCCTCGCCCGATCTGGCGCCTGACCGTATCATTCTGATGAGACGCCAGAGATTCCTGGAGACGTTCGAGAGATCGCCGCTCACGCATCCAGCCGCGACCCAGCCAAGCCGCCGAGGCGATGCAGAAGGCCAGGACCCCACCCTCAAGCAACAGGTGGGGATCACGCCACGTGGTGGGCGCGTCGAAAACGATGTCTGCTGCCCCCGCCAGGGCGATCGAGCCCAGCAGGACGATCAGGTAGACCTGGTTGACGTGACCTGAAACACCGGAATCCGGACCCGTCGGCATCGGGCATCTGCTCTATCTCCACGTGGCGGAGGGTCTTGCCCCAGGAAATGTAGCCATCTGTTGCGGATGCCGGATACCCGGAACGAGGTCCGCGCCGCATACTGATGCTCGAACCTATCACCGGGAGAAGTTTCCATGGACCTGCCCCTGCACCCTTTCGTCGTCCACCTGCCTCTCGCTCTGGCAGTCCTGCTGCCACCGGCGGCGGGTGCCGTCCTCTGGTACAGCCGGCGGCGTCCTGACCCGGTGTCACTGTGGCGGATCGCCGTTCTCCTGCATCTGCTGTTGGCCTTGAGTGCCTGGTCGGCCGTCGAGACCGGTGAGAGCGACGAGGAAGCCGTCGAAGCCGTCGTCCCGGAGGCAGCCCTCGAGACCCACGAGGAACGCGCCGAGGTGTTCCTCGTGCTTGTGTGGTGTGCGGCGGCCATCGCCACCGCGGGACTCCTGTCCGGCCCAGCCGGGTCGCTAGGAGCCCGTCTCAGTAATGCTTGATCGAGTCGGTGGTATGGGCGTTGGTGTTGTTGTTTTGACGTTGAGGGTGAGTGTGAGACTTCGT
>PBSR01000236.1 GCA_002726335.1 Gemmatimonadaceae bacterium | reverse complement strand
GGAGGAACAGGAGGAGGAGGAGGAGGAGGAGGAGTAGGATGAAGAGGAGGATGAGGAAGCCCTCGATGCGGGGTACGTCTACGGTGCCCTGCGGGCCAAGGCCTCCGCAACACCGCGGCCAGACCTCGAAGTGCACTGGGGAGTGGAAGGGTACCTGCAGGACTTCGGCTTCATACCGGATACGGAGGACTTCAGCATTCCCACGGACGGAATCACAGTGGGGGGATATGGCGAGCTGGAGTGGACGCCGGGGCACTGGACGGTGATTCCCGGCGTGCGTCTCGACCACTATCGATACGGCCTCGATTCGGGCCCACGCCAGACGGGTGTGGACCCGAGACTGGCCATGGGATACCAGTTGACTCGCTGGCTGGCCGCCAAAGCGTCGGCGGGAGTCTATCACGGCCCACCGAGAGTCACGCTCGCGGAGGGGGCCATCGTGATCGGTCCCGTACCCGGCATGGTCGGCATCGGACTGGAACGCGGCCTGACGAGGTCCAGGCAGGTCTCCGGCGGCCTGGAGGCCGACCTGCCGTGGTCGTTGCAGGCGATCGTCCAGGCTTATGACAGCAGGCTGCGCACCGGTCTGGATTTTTCCCTGACCGAGACCAACCTAGGGATCGAATCGAGCGATGACGATGATGACATCCCGGCCAGCAAGGGACGTTCGTACGGCCTGGAGTTCGTGCTGCGTCGCCGTCTCGGCGGATCGGTCTTCGGTTGGGCGACCTACAGTCTGAGCCACAGTGAGCGCCGGGCAGCCGGCTACGGTACGATGCCCTTCATGTTCGACCAGACCCACGTGATCAACGCCGTCGCTTCCTGGGAGGCGGGACGACACTGGACCCTGGGGGCGTCCTATCACTTCCACACCGGGCGGCCGTACACGCCGGAGATCGTCGACTTCTCCGCCGACGATGGTATCGGTCACGGCCCACCCTTCTCCGAACGGCTGCCCGACTTCTGGAAGCTGGACGTGCGCATCCAGAAGCGGGAGGTGTACGAAACCTGGTACTTCGACTTCTACATCGACATCCTCAACGTCACCTTCAACCAGGAGACGATCGGATTCGAGGTGGACAGGCGCGGCGGCCAGAAGGCACAGAAGTCGCTGTTTTTCGTGCCCATGTTGGGATTGAGGGCCGTGTTCTAGACAGCTGTTGTGCGAGAATGCATAGTTGCAGAGAGGAGTGAAGCACCATTGGCCGAGAGAGTCATGGCAGGACGAGAAGAAGTAGGCACAGAATGAGGACCGGGAGTGCCTTGAGAGCCTTCTCAGTGTTCTGCCTGCTCGCCGGCTGTGCTCTGCGCTTCGTGGGATTGACGCGGGGAAGCAGTGATCTTGTTTTGCCCGAGGCCGGGGCGGACATTCGCGTTTCTTTCTATCAGTTCCATCCAGACGAAGAGACCCTGGTCTCGGCTGCGCTCAGCCTGAGCAATCCTCTGCAGCCGCCACTCACGGCCTATGGCACACTGCCGATGTACCTGGCCAGAGGCGTTCTGGAACTCTCGGCCCTGGTGCTGGACAGGAGACCGCTGGACCTGGGTCCTCCGCAGTCGAGGGCCTTTGTCTTTGGTACGGTCAGGGGGCTCGCCGCCGGCCTTTCCTGTCTGAGTCTCGGGCTGGTCTTTCTGATCGGTCGCAGATGTTTCGATCGGTGGACAGCCAGCCTGGCATTGTCATTCGTGGCCATGAGCCCGGTCGCAATTCAACAGGCGCACTTCTATACTGTCGACGGTATCTTCACATTCCTGTCCCTGGTTGCGTTCGCTGCATTCCTCAAGGCCCTGAAATCTCCCCGTCGCTGGAAGTACCTTATCAGCGGCGTTCTCGTGGGTGCCACTGCGGCAGTTCGCCTGAACGGTCTGCTACTCGGTCTCATTCTTCTGGCGGGTCACTTACTGAGCGGTGGCCACGGAGCGTGGGCTGAGAGGGGCAGGAGGGCATGGGAGCGGCTCCTGCAACTGGATCTGTGGCTGTCCGGGTTCGCAGCACTGTCTACCTTGCTGATACTTCAGCCATACCTCCTGGCAAACTGGGATCTTCTCTGGCAGCAGGAATCCACCAGCGATTTCTCCTTCTCGCTCGGTATCGCCAGAGGCGAAATGCTGCGCACCTGGACCCTGGTCGACGTCCATACTGTTCCCTATCTGCATTACTGGACTGACTTGTGGCCGCTGGCAGTGGGCTGGCCCTTGGTCGGCGTGTTTGCTCTCGGCATGTTTCATGCCCTGTGGCGCGGAACTCTCCCCAGTCTGACCATACTCCTGTGGGTGGTGATCTACTTTCTGCTGTTCGGTGGTCTGCATACGAAACACGTGCGCTACCTGCTGCCGCTGCTGCCGTTTATGAGTCTGCTGGCCGCCGATCTTTGCCGTGCCGTCTGCCAGATGCCACGCAGTCAGACCGGGCGACGCTTCGGCCTGGTGCTAACCGCAGCGCTCGTCGGCTGCACGACGTTCCATGGGTTCGCCTTTTCCCGTGTCTACGCGGTGGAGGACAGCCGCATACAGGCCGGCCGATGGGTTCGCCAGAACCTTGAGCCGGGAGCTACGGTCGGGGTGGAGCGTGGTGGGTTTTCCGTGGCCAAGGTGATCAGCTCCGTGGATTATCGGCAAGAAATACTGGATTCCGGCGCGTTGTTCTTCACTCAGGGGTATTCGAGCTGTGAGGCGAGCCGACAATACATGGAAGAACGCCTGGCGGGAATGGATTGTCTCGTGATCACGGATGTGAACCGGTCACAGCAGTTTGCAGCCGTGCCGGAGCGGTATCCGGTTGCCGCCGATTTCTACCGGAGGTTGGCGCAGGGGAGATTGGGATTCGAACTGGTGCAGCGTTTCAAGACCTACCCCGCACTGCTCGGCCTAACCTTCACGGACGATGGGGCCGAGCCGTCGTTCCTGGGATATGACCATCCAGCTGTGATGGTCTATCGTCGCGGTGACCATTTTGGCGAGGCCATGGCAGAATGGCGGCGCGAACTCGCAACTGACACGTCCTGTGTCGACGGGGCGGTACGGAAGGTCGCTGAGGCCCTGCATCAGGGAGACCTGGCGCGTGCACTGGTTCTAGTCAAGGCTCTTCGCACGGCCCATCCCGAGAATAGGCTTGTCGCCCTGATTGAGGCCGATATATACCGTCATCTGGGGGATACGGAGTCGGAGGAGATGGCGCTCGCAGGATACCTCAGAGGATATGGGGCCGCCTCCCGTTCCGCCCACCGGCTGCCCTGGGCTACGGCGACCAGCCTGGTGGAGCTCGGCCTGATCGATCTTGCCCTGAGCGCTCTGTACGATGGGATCCAGAGGTCGACACACCTGACGGCCACGGACCTGCGAAGAATGGCGGCCTCATACATCCATGTGGGGCACAACCTACGTCGGCGGGACGAACTGGCGCATGCCAGTGAAGCGTACGAGATGTCCACACTGGTCCATGAAGAGCCGGTCGCGTACAACAACCTGGGGATCATGGCTCACCAGGCCGGTCGCCCTCTGGAGGCGCTGAGCTGGTGGGAGCAGTCGCTGTCACTGGATGAAACCCAAGTGGAGCTGCACCAGGTCATGGGTGAGACGGCGTTGGGAGAACTGCGAGACTACCGCAGGGCTTTGCTACACCTGCGCAAGGCCGTTGAACTCGACCCACAACTTGCTTCGGAGTTGGGTGCCAAGATTGCCGAGATGGAGAATGGACTGGTGGATCCGTAGCGAACGCGGCTACCTGCGACGATATTCCCTGCCTCCCTCTACAGAATCTCCGCTGGGGTGCCCAGGTCCCGTCGCTTGCGCGGCCAGTGGAACTTGCTCTCGCCTGTGAGCAGGGCCCGGTGCTCATCCGACACGCTGGCGGCGAAGTCCGGATCGGGATCGTAGCCATTCCACGCCTGGAACATGGTGGGCATGTAGCCACCGAGGATCAGCAGCCGGTCCTTGTCGGACTTGATGATGCCGGCAGAGTGGATCAGCGACTCGTAGAACACCAGGGCGGAGCCGGCGGGCGCCTCCACGTGGTGGATCATCGACGGATCCGCCATGGCCGCGGCGACGATCTCCTCCTGGGGGATCTCTGTCGGCACTTTGTGCGTACCCGCGATTGCCGTCGTGCCGCCATCGTCAGGTCCCAGGTCGGTAAGGTTCGTCAGGACTTTGATGAACGAGAAGTGGTAGAGGCCGTTCTCCACATGGCTGTAGGCAGGATTGATGCCGCGATGGAAGCCATAGCGGCCGTCCTCCTCGGGCACGGGACGGCGGATGTGAGCATCTGACTGCTGCAATCGGGCCGGGCCGCCGATGATCTCCTCTGCCATGCCGACGGTACGAGGATGGGTGAGATAATCGAAGAAGCATGGCGCCAGATGGGGCAGGTTGTCGATGCGGAAGAAGTGCTCCTCTGTGCTCGTATTCCAGCACGTGGGGCCGGGCATCTCTCCGGATCGTCGAAATCGGTCCTCGATGTCGTAGAGTGTGCCGGTCAGCTGATCGATTTCACCCCGGGTCAGCAGATTCTCGATGATGACATAACCGTAGATCTCGATGTGCAGTCGCTGCGCCGGCGTGAGCGCGGGGAAAGGCCTGGGGGTGTCATTCATGGGATGGTTCCTGTGAGGGGTCGTGTCGATGGATCGCTACACTACATCAGGGCCCGGCGCAGATCAACGCTGACTCGCCGAGGCCCACGCCAGTACCTACCCTTGGGCGCCAGTCTGACCACATCAAGAGGCTGAAACCCGTGACAGACATACCATCAGCGGCAAGACCCGCCCGTCCCCGTATCGCGGCGTTGATCACCGAGTACCGTAGATACTCACACGGACAGAATATCGTTGACCGGTTGATGGGAGGATTCGGCTGGGAGAGCCGGTGGCACCACCCGGAACTGGATGTGGTCTCCCTCTATGTGGACCAGTTCCCGGAGAGCGACCTGAGCCGCGAGCTCGCCGTCGACGGCGTCCTCCTCATCGCCGAACACGGTACATACGAGGAGAATGAGAAGGGTCAGCGCCTCTACCCTCGCTACGAGTTTTTTCAGGAAACTGTCGAGATCTTTCGCACCAGTGGGCGCAGCGTGCCCCTGTTCTGTGACAAACACCTGTCATGGAAGTGGGACTGGGCACGGGAGATGGTCGAAACGAGTCGCGAATTCGGTTTTCCCTTCATGGCTGGCTCCTCGTTGCCGGTCTGCCGTCGTGTGCCCTCCGTGGATCTGCCGTGGGGGGCGGAGGCGGAATAGATCGTCGGCGTCGGCGTCGGCGGTATCGACGGCTATGACATCCACGCTCTCGAGGCGATGCAGTGTCTCGTCGAACGGCGCCGGGGCGGCGAGACCGGTGTTCGTTCGGTGGAAGCCTTGCGGGGCGACCGCGTATGGCAGGCCCTGGACGACGGCGCCTGGGATCCGGCCCTGTTCGAGGCCTGCCTATGTCGGAGCCATTCCCTGAAGCCGGCCGATGAGACTCATCGTCACACCTACCCCACACGGGAGGAGCTGCCCACACTCGTCGAACGCGATCCGGTGGCCTATCAGATCGAGTACACCGACGGTCTGCGCGGGACGATGCTGCTGTTGAGCGGTCTGGTGCATGACATCACCGCGGCGGTGCAGATCAAGGGACAGATCAAGCCGCTGTCGACTCTGTTCTACCTAGGTGCAGGCCATCACATGCAGCCCAACTTCTTCAACCCCCTCAGCCGTCACATCGAGGAGCTGATGCTCACCGGTCGCACGCCGTACCCCATCGAGCGTACGCTGCTGACCACGGGGATGACGATCGCCGGCGTGGAGTCTTTGTGGCAGGGGCAGAAGCTGGACACACCGCATCTGGACATCGGCTACCGCGTTACTGAAGCCTCCACCTTCCGAAGGACGTGACGATGGACAGCCCTCGTCAGAAGCTTGCCGTCATCACCACGTTCTGGGACTGGCGCAGCCACGCCAACCACATGGCCGAGCGCTTCCTGTCCGGCTATCCGCGCGACGGGCGCTGGCATCACCCGGCCTTTGACGTGGCCGGAGCTTTCGTCGAGCAGAGCGGGGACGACGACGTGAGTTGCCAGCGGGCTCGGGAATGCGGATTCACCATCTACCCCACCATCGCCGAAGCCTTGCGACTGGGAACCGATCAGCTGGCCGTGGACGGTGTGCTTCTCATCGCCGAGCACGGTGAGTATCCGACCAACGACATCGGGCAGAAGCTGTATCCCCGGTACGAGTTCTTCTCGCAGATAGCTGACGTCTTTCGCCAGGATGGCCGCTGCGTGCCCGTGTTCAACGACAAACACCTGTCGTACAGCTTCGACAAGGCTCAGAGCATGGTCGCCACAGCCTCCGAGCTCGGATTTCCGTTGCTGTGCGGTTCGTCCCTGCCCGTCACCTTCCGGTTGCCTCCCGTGGAGCTGCCGCTGGACGGGCCCATGGAGGAGGCCCTGATGATCGGCGTGGGTGGCTCTGACGCCATGGACTACCACGCCCTGGAGGCCATGCAGTGTATGGTGGAGCGGCGGCAGGGAGGAGAGACGGGCGTAAGCGCCGTGCAGCTCATCGAAGGCAACGATGTGTGGCACGCCGGCCAGGACCGACGCTGGTCGCGGCGTCTGCTGGAAGGGGCGCTGGCCCGTTCCGACTCCCGTAGCGGTACCGCCATCGACGACGGACGCCCGCAGGACCTGGCCCACAGCGGCGAGCTCGAAGAGCTGGTGGACGAGCCGTCGGCGTACCTCATCGAATACGAGGACGAACTGCGAGCTACGCTGTTGATGTTGAACGGCGCCGTGCAGGACTACACCTTCGCCGCAAAGCTGGGCGGAGGCGAGATCCTGTCGACCCAGTTTCTGCTGCCGGGCGCACCCAATGTTGTCTATTCGGCCTGTCTGATGCAGAAGGCGGAGGAGATGTTCGTGTCAGGCCAGGCGCCATATCCGGCGGAGCGTACGCTGCTGGTCTGTGGTACGCTGGAGCGTTGCCTGCGCTCGCGGGCCGAGGGTCACCGCCGGATCGAGACACCAGAGCTGCGGGTGTGTTACCGGGCTCCCGGGACATCTCAGTTTGCGGGAGCGCCGACAATGTCGCCCGTGTGAGAATGGGTTGAGGGCGATGCCGCCACTATATTCAGGAGGCCCAATACCTTGGAGGAAGCCCATGTCGATGTCCGCAATCCGTCCGCGCAGCTGGACGCGGAGCGAGTACGAACACATGGTCGAAGCCGGCATCTTCGGCCCCGAAGATCGCATCGAGCTGCTCGATGGGGAGATCCTCGAGGTGAGTCCTCAGGGCAGCCGTCATGCGGTCGGCATCCGGCTGGCGGAGGAGGGGTTGCGGAAAGTGAGTCCAAGCGGTTTCGACGTGCGAGGACAGTTGCCCATCGCGCTGGACGATATCTCCGAGCCCGAACCTGACATTGCCGTCGTGCGTGGAGGGCCGAGAGACTATCTCGATCAGCACCCGGCAGAGCCCGTTCTGCTGGTAGAAGTTTCGGAGTCCTCCCTGCCTCACGACCGCCTACGCAAACTGCGCGCCTACGCTCGCAACAGCGTACCCGAGTACTGGATCGTCAACCTGCGTGAAGAACGCGTGGAGGTCCACAGAGACCCGGTGGATGAGGCGTACACCTCCATGCAGATCCTGTCAGACGGCGACCACATCCAGCCACTCTACGCCGGGCAACCCATCCCCGTCGCCGACCTGCTTCCCTGAGTCGCCGTAGTCGCGGCTCATCGCATATGCGAGTCCGCCGCGTGCGGTGCACCAGGCCCCCTCGTCATGCGCAGCAGTTGCTTCTGTCGATCGCTCAGCCGGTCGTACCATTCGACGGGAAAGCTGTCGTGAGGATCACACTGGAACACGAGCATACGTTTGCGGTAATGGCCGAACAGTGCGTGCCGGTTGCGGTCGGCCGAATTGGCGCCGCCGCCGTGCCAGGTCTGCCCGTTGAAGATCAGGACACTGCCGATGGGAGCCAGGGCGGTGACCACATGCTTGAGCTCCAGATCTTCCGGGGGCAGTGCCAGGCCGCTGCGGTGTGTTCCCGGGATGACACGGGTGGCGCCGATCTCCCTGGTGAACTCGTCGAGCATCCAGACGGTGTTGAGCATGACCGGTGAAACCGGGTTTAGCATTTCGCCAGGGATGTCGGAATGCAGGCCCTGATCCGGGTCGCCAGGGCGTACGATACGGGAATTGAGGCTGCCGAGTATGAGGGACGTTCCGAGAAAGTGCTCGAGGATCGGCAACACCCGATCGTGGTCGATGACGGGAAAGAAGATCGGATCCAGCGTGGGCAGGTTGGCGACGTGACTGGCCGAACCACGGTTGTTGGACTCGGTACCCTCCCGGCGCTCGCACTCGATAAGGGCTTCCCGCATGGCGGTCGCCTCATCGGGCTTGAGGATCGATTCGATAATGGTGAAACCGTAGATATCGATTTCCTGAACTGCCTGCTGCACTTCCGTGGGCACTGGCCTTCCTCCCGGTCATGAGACTGAAGCGCATCAGTATACCGCAGAGCGATGACCGGCGGAAGTCGGCAGCGCCGCACGTTCTTTGGGCTATGCCGCTACTGGTGCTCAGCGGCACGGGCGACTCGCTGGCCCGCGCCGGCTCCGAGAC
This sequence comes from Gemmatimonadaceae bacterium, assembly GCA_002726335.1. Next base: position 4,117 of record PBSR01000236.1, on the reverse strand, counting down.
GGCCGACACGCACGAATTCACCGCCCCCGCGCCGGCTCGAACCGTCCGGTGGCTGGCACTCTCGATCGTCGACGATGGCTCGGGACGGTCGCTGGCTGCCCGCTTCCATCTCGAGGTCAACGGTGCCGAGCATGTCCCTGATGCCATCGGACCGCGGGGACTGCGCCTGGCGGTTCGTCATCACAAGAAGGGTCAGCGTTCGACGGCACTCTACACGCGGGGGGAAGGCAGCGTCATCGTGCCGTTGCCGGACCGCGCCAGAGAGGGGACCATCACCGTCAGCCGCGGTTACGAGTATCTCGCGACGAGGGCGCCTTTCGTCGTCGACGGACCGGAGACCCGGCTTACCCTCCGCCTGCGGCGCTGGCTCGACCTGCCGGCGCGGGGCTGGTATGGAGCCGACGCACATCTGCACTTCGACCGCCTGGATCCCGCGACCGACTCGGACTGGTTGACCGCGACCGAGGCGGACGGTCTCTCCCACGGCCACTTCCTGACGCTGAAGGGCGGCAACCTGCCCGGTCTGTGGGCGAGGCAGTACGCTCACGGTCCGGCTGGGCAGGCAGGTACCGCGGTGACGGGATGGATCCGGCCGGGAACGGAGTATCGTGATCGCCTGCAGGGACACATCAGTCTTCTCGGTCCGACAGAGAGGATCGATCCGGTCTCGACAGGTGGACTCGGTGATCCCCCGGTGGCAGAGAACTTCCCGCCTCTGCATGACGTCATGGTCCGTTCCAGGTCGTTGGGAGGGCTGACCGGCATCGCCCATGGCAATGCCCTCGGGCGTCAGCCCACGGGGTTGCTCGACGCCGTCCTGGGTGCTGTGGACTTCGTTGAGATCGCCAATACCCATCGCCTCGAGCTGGAGGCCTGGTACCTGCTGCTGAACTGCGGCATCGTGCTGCCCCCGGCGGGTGGAACCGACCTGCCCAACAACCCTTTCCGCGACAGTTGGCAGCCCCTGCTGGGTGAGACTCGCATGTATGTGAAGTCTGCCGAACCGCCAGATTTCGCTATGTGGAAGCAAGCGGTCTTGTCCGGCGCTGTCGTCGTCAGCAGCGGCCCGTGGCTCGAGCTGGATGTGGCCGGTGTCGGACCTGGAGGCACGGTGACACTGCCGCCCGGAGGCGGCGACGTGCGAGTGACCGCCCTTCTCGAAAGTCCCCGGCCGCCTCAGGCAGTTGAAGTCGTGCACGACGGGCGAGTCGTGAAAGGCCGGACGGAGCAACGGCGGGTTGGGGGCGTCCACCGGTGGCGGGTTTCCCGGCGGATACGAGTGGCGCACAGTGGCTGGATCGCAGCACGGGCCACCGGTGCCCGGAAGGCGGCGCTTGCGGAACACACCGGGATCCGTCAGCGCGCGGCGGCACATACGGCGGTGGTTCGCGTGCTGGTAGGCGACGAGCCGATCCGTTCCCCTGCCGCCGTGCGCCAGCTCAGAACAGAGATACGCCGATTGCGTGAGATCTATCGACGCAAAGGCACCTACAGGAACACGGACGACCGCGACCACACGCTGGCCCTGTTCGATCGGGCTATCGTGAGTCTGCAGACCGACAACGAAAGGTGAGTCAGCCGATCTCGAGCAGTTCCACTTCGAAAATGAGCGTGGCGTTCTTCGGGATCGCCGGGGGCGAACCCACGGCCCCGTAGCCGAGGGCTGCAGGAACTTTCAGTTGACGGTGACCGCCGACCTTCATGGTCAGCACACCCTCGTCCCAGCCACGGATGACCTTGCGCTTGCCGATCTCAAATGTGAAAGGCTTGTTGCGCTTCTTCGAGCTGTCGAAAGACTTGCCGTTGGTCAGCCAGCCCGTGTAGTGGACGGTGACCTTCTGACCCTTCTGCGGCGACGCACCACCGCCCGTCTGCAGGTCGTGGATCATCAACCCCGAGGAGGTGGTCTCGTAGTCGCCGTCGGCGACCTTCGTCGGTCCGGAGGCGCCCCCCGACGACTTCGTGCCGTCGGATCCCAGCAGCAGGTTCTTCAGCCAGCTCATCGTTACACCTCCCAGGTGGATCGCGGCAGATTGCGGCGGCGCAGTTCGGCGTTGAGCTGGCCGGTGTGGTCCTGGCTGTTGCGTATCACATAGATCATGCGCGACAGAATGTTGGGGCCGGTCCAGGGGAAGGCCTCCTGGGGTGCCAGCAAACCCTCGTCTCCCAGTCCTTCCAGCCATACGCGCGTGCGCTGACGCACCACCTCGAGATAGGCGAGGCACTCCTGCTGCCCGGGGAGTTCGTCGGCTGGCGTACCTTCCCAGTCGAGGGCTCGCCCGAACTGGACTTCGGCCAGCCCATTCCATGATTCCGGCTGCGAGTCGCGGGCATAACCGTCCACGGTATTGATCACGTGCAGCGCGTGGCGCGCCGGAATCAGGAAGTCGACATCGCCGTGGCGCCAGTGTTGGTCAGGAATGTCGGTGATGGCCTTGCGCCATTGTTTCCAGGTGGCTTCCAGCTGGCCCTCGATGGCTTCGAGCACGGCCATGGGATCAGTACTGCAAGCTGAGGGATTCGGCGAGGAACTTCACCAGCGGGCTGGCGGCCTTGCATGTGGCAGCAAACTTCCTGGGGAAATCGGCGGCCAGGACATCGGCCCTGGAACTGTCCGTCACGGCGATGAAGTCCTTGCGCATGAGATCCTCGAACAGCGGGTGGTCCCTGTCGACGTCTCCGGGTGGACGCTTGTAGGACTCGCCGTCCAAGGTGAACTGCCGGCGGAAGGCGGCGCCAACCACGGCCTTCTTCCAGGCGGCAGGCTTGTCGAGGATGGCGGCGCGGATCTGCAGCAGGGCGTCCTTGTCCGGTCGCCAGATGCCGGCACCGATGAAGATCTCGCGCGGATCGAGGTGCAGGTAGAATCCAGGTGCATGGGCGTCCTTGGCCCGCTCGTGGCGGAAGTGAACACCGGCATGCGTCTTGTACGGTGTCTTGTCCTTGCTGAAGCGGACGTCCCGATAGATACGGAACAACGAACCACCCACCTTCCGGGCATCGGCGCGAAAGTGGGGGCTGATCTTGTAGAGGGGCTCGGCGAAGGTGTCGATGAAGGCGAGCAGGGGGCCGCGCACGTCACTCTCGAAACGGTCCTTGTTCGCCTCGAACCACTCCCGGTCGTTGTTCTTCTTGAGGTCGCGGAAGAAGGCGAAGAGCTTCGGGGTGATGAATGGGTTTCCGGCCATGTCGTCCTCGGGGTGTGGGGTCCGTGCCGAATCTGGCGGGCCGGTGCTACCGGCGCAATGCCCGCGGCTCAGTCGCCCCAGGGCACGAGCCAGCTGTCGGGCAGGTCGATACCGAACCCCGGCCCCGGGGGCAGGCCGATGACACCATCTTTCGGCACCGGTGTTCCCGGCGTGGCGCGATAGGCCTTGCGTCCCGAATCCGACGGCGAACCGGCGTAACACTCTTCCAGCGGCACGCCCGGGTCAGAGAACTGGATGTATTCGATGAGGTGCACGTTCGGGGCGGCAAAGGTCCAGTGCTGGCCGTACAGTTCGTTGCCACCGGTGTGCAGACACATGGGGATGCCGCAGGCGTCGGCGGCGTGGGCTAGCTTCATGGCTTCGGTGAAACCGCCGATCCATTTGAGGTCGGCCTGGATCAGGTCGACGAGGCGTTCCTGCACGGCGCGGATCCCCGGGTGCTTTGTGGACCAGTGTTCACCCGTGGCCATGGTCTGCCAGGGGACACGCTGCCGCAGGGCCTTGTAGCCTTCGTAGTTCCAATAGGGCAGCATCTCTTCCATCCAGGCCATGCGGTAGGGTTGCAGGGCTTCGCACATGCGCGCGGCGTAGTCAACGTCGTAGGCCATCCAGCAGTCGAGCATGAGGTCGGCGTCGTCGCCGATGATCTCGCGGGCCCTGGCGATGGTCTCCACCGTGCCCTCGATACCGGCGTGGCCGTCGTAGACTGAATGGGGACGGGCGAGCTTGAACTTGCGGAAGCCCAGCTCCTTACCCCAGTCGACGTCGTTGCCGGTCAGGTAGCAGGGGATGGAGCGTTTCTGCGGCCCGCCGGCCAGACGGTAGACGGGCTCTCCCACCGACTTGCCCCACAGGTCCCACAGGGCCAGGTCGACGCCGGCGACGGCGCGCGCCGCCAGGCCTTCCAT
>PBSR01000235.1 GCA_002726335.1 Gemmatimonadaceae bacterium | reverse complement strand
TCTCATGCAGCACGCTCGCTCCGGCTCCGACAGCCTCCGCTACATCGCCGCCCAGATCCTCGGCCGCATCGGCGACCGCCGTGCGGCTCCGTTTCTCCAGGAGCTTATCAACGATCCCAATCAGTACGTCCGCGAACGGGCAGTGCGCGCCCTGGGCCAGTTGGGGGATCCGGGCCAGCGGGGCCACCTCGAGGGAGTTCTGCTCGGCGACAGGGCGGCGGCGGTACGGGATGCCGCTGCCTGGGGGCTGGGCGCTCTGCGTGACACGGCGGCAAACGCTGCTCTGATCCGGGCGCAGCGAGACTCGGCAGCGGTGGTTCGCCAGACGGCCTTGTCCGCCCTGCAGTTTCTGTGGACACCTGCCGCCGAAGAGGCAGCCCTCGCCGCGCTGCGGGATCCGGATGAGAGCGTTCGTTATGTGGCCGTCCAGTTGCTGGGGTTCCATCGTGTCGGCAGCGCCGTCGATGTCCTGGGTCTGGCGCTGGTGGACAGCAGCGTCGGTGTGCGCGCTGAGAGTGCCCGTGCCCTCGGTCTCATCGGCGATACGACGGCCGTTCGCGCTCTCGAGCGGCTTTTCACCGAACACCGGGGCCCCGATCAGGATGCTGCCAGGCAGGCCCTCGAGCAGTTGACAGGGCTCAACTACGCGATCGCGCCTTGAGCCTCGCTGCGTCTGACGTGCGCCGCGCTCTGACGATCATCGCGTTGTCGGCGGCAGGTGCGTCGGCCCTCCCGCGATTCACCGATCAGACGAATGCAGCGGGTGTCGCCCTCGAGCACACCTTCGGCGGCACGGAAAAGCACTACATCCTCGAAGCCCACGGCAGCGGCGCCGCCTTCTTCGACCACGACAATGATGGCGACCTCGACCTCTACGTCGTCAACGGGTCCACCCTGGGCACGTACAAGGCGAAATCCGGTCCTGGGAATTTCCTCTACAGCAACCGCGGGGATGGCACCTTTGCTGACGTTGGCCAGGCCGCCGGCGTGGCTGATGCCTCCTGGGGAGCCGGGGCCGCCGTCGGTGATATCGATAACGATGGCCATCGCGACCTCTACGTCACCAACTACGGCGCCAATGTTCTCTATCAGAACCGGGGCGACGGCACGTTCACTGACATCTCGACTGCCGCCGGCGTCGCCGGTGATCAGTTCAGCGCCAGCGCCGCGTTTGTGGACTACGACAACGATGGCGACCTGGATCTTTATGTGGCCAACTACGTGGTCTTCGATGCGGAGCAGGCCCTGACCGGGGACAACCGCCTGTGCCGGTTCTACGGCGGTATCGAGGTCTACTGCGGCCCGAAAGGATTGGTGGGGGCTCCGGACATACTCTACCGGAACGACGGTGCGGCGTCGTTCACGGACGTTACCGACACCTCCGGAGTCAGTGTCGCCAACCGCTACTACGGTCTGGGTGTGATGCCTTTTGACTTCGACGGCGATGGCGATGTCGATATCTGTGTCGCCAATGACGAGACACCGAACGTCCTGTGGCAGAATGAGGGCAACGGCTCCTTCACCGACATCGCCCTGCTGGCAGGGGTGGCCTACAACGGCGAGGGGGAAGAGGAAGCGGGTATGGGAATCGACGCCGCTGACGCCGACAACGACGGCGACGACGACCTCTACCTGACGAACTTCTTCAGCGAAACCAACACGTTGTACCGCAATGAAAGCGGCTTGCGCTTCACCGACATCACATCCTCTGCCGGCCTGGCAGCGCCCACTGTGAGTCTCCTCGGCTGGGGGACCGGCTTCTTCGACTGGGATCATGATGGCCTCCTGGACATCTTCGTCGCCAACGGTCACGTCTATCCGCAGGTCGACGAGAAGACGACGGGAAGCCCCTATCGGCAACCCGATCAGCTCTTCCGCAACCTGGGTGATGGCACCTTTGGTGATGTCTCGGCAGAGGCCGGTCTTGGTGAATTGCCGACGAGGGTGAGCCGGGGAGCGGCCTTTGGGGACATGGACGATGACGGCGATGTCGATGTCTTCGTATCGAATCTGAACGACCGCACCACGCTGCTGCGCAACGACGGGGGCAACCGTCAGAACTGGCTGCTGGTCAAGGTCGTGGGCACCCGATCCAACCGCGATGGCCTGGGAACGCGCCTCCATCTGTCTGCCGGCGGCACGAGCCAGTGGCGCACGGTTGACGTGGCCGGCAGCTATCTGTCGTCAAGTGATGTACGGGCTCACTTCGGGCTCGGCGAGATCACACGCATCGATCGGCTGGACATCACCTGGCTCGACGGCACGACCCACTCTGTGAGCGACATTCCCGCCAACAGGTTGCTCGTCGTCGATCAGGACGGCGAGCATGAGACGGTGAACCTTACTCCGGGGCGACGGGCCGAGCCTTGAAGGCTTCGATCTCCTGCATCTTCTCCTGAGCGGGAGCAAAATCCGGCGCCATGCGCAGCAGGCGCTGCAGCACATCTGACGCCCTGGCCACACGGCCGAATTCCAGATGCAGCTGTGCCAGTGCCAAGGCGGCTTGCGGGTCGCGCGGATCCTGCTGCACCGCCCGTCGACGCCCCTGCAGCCTGCCCTCGTATTCCTTCAGACTGCTGAAGACCTTCATCAGTCTCTGCCCCTCCTCCGTGCGACCCGCCTGCAGATGCAGCTGGGCCTGGGAGTAGTGGGCTCCCGTGTGCTCCGGATCCCGCTTCGTCGCTTCCTCATAGAAGGCCAGAGCCTGTTCCAGCTGGCCCAGAGCCTCGGTCACAGCTCCCAGGCGATGGTAGGACTCGGCGTGATCGGGATCTCGCAGCAGGGCCTGGTGGAAGTAGCTCCTGGCCGCCTCGAGCTTGCCGTCCTTCTCGCTGATGATCCCCAGGTCGTGATAGACCTGGGCCCGCTCCACACCCAGCTCCAGAGCCCGGCGGTAGGCCTCTCTGGCCGCTTCGTGATCACTCAGCTTCATGTGGCTGGCGCCCAGACGGACATGGATCGGCCCCTCGTCGGGATTCACCTCGAGAGCACGGGTGTACGTCCGAATCGCCTCTCCCGGGTCGTGCCGCAGATCCTGAACCAGGCCGAGGTTGGCCAGGGCAGGGAGAAAGTCGGGTCTGATCCGAACCGCCTGCTGATAGCTCGACGCAGCTTCCGTGTACAGGCCCTGCTGCTGATACATGTAGGCGAGATTGTAGTGGATCTCGGCGAAATCAGGTCGCAGTTGCAGAGCCTGTTTGTAGTTGCTCTCGGCGGCGAGAAACTCCCCCAGGCCATCGAGGGTGACGGCGAGCCCGATCCGGGCTTCGAACAGATCTGGTTGCAGCCGCAGGGCTGTCTCATACGCTCCGCGAGCTTCGGCGTACCGTTGCAGAGCTGCCTGCACGGTTCCCTGGTTCGCCCAGGCTTGCGCGAAGTCGGGTTTGATTGCCACGGCACGCCGGTAGTGAGGCTCGGCCGCCTCAACCTGCCCCTGGGCGCGCAGCTCGTCCCCCTGACGATTGGCTGCCACCGCCTCCGCCTGAATCTGCGCCGGTCGCCAGTGAAGTCCATAGTAAGCCGTCCCCGCCAACGCCAGCAGGACGCCTGCCCCGAGGAGGATGCGGTTGTTGATCGATCCCTGCTTGCCCATACCTGCCGGTTGCCCCGAAAAAAAGCCGGCTGAAGCAACGTGGCTTCAACCGGCGATACCTCGACTCTGTGGTGCCCGACTACTGTCGAGCGACGTCGATCGTCATGCTCTGGTCCTGGGTCCAGTTGCCGCCGATTCGCAGTGTGCTGGTGACGATGGAGCCGCGGATCTGGTCCCCCTCCCTGGACAGGAGAAACACGATGCGGCTCGTCCCTTGGCGGAACTGGACTTCCAGTTCATCTTCGCTCGCCGGGGTGACCATGGCCCAGGCGGAGGCCTCGTCGTTGCGGCCGGTGCCGTACACGAGGTTGGCGGCGATCATGATCTGTTTCGTGGTTGCCGCCTCGATCAGCAGGGTGGTGGGACTGTCCACGCCGCTCTGCCCGTTCGACAGCGAATACGCGCCGACACCGGCGTAATCACCCACCCAGGCGTCGGCCAGATCCGGAGTCGGGGATACGGAGTCGTCGGAGCCGCAACCGACGAGGGCCACCACCGCCAAGAATACCAGCCATTTGCATTTCTTCATCGTGCACGGTCTCCGGTCAGATACTTGAACCGATTCAAGGCGGAATTGTACTTCTCCCTCCCCGAATCGTCAATCGCCGCCATCAGTAGGTGACAGAAACAACCTTGCGGGTGGTTCTGTCGCCCGTGTCACCGGCAACGGTGACATCGACTAGGTAGAGGCCGGGGGCGACGAGGTCACCGTCGGCGCGACCGTCCCAGGAGAATTCCGCCCGGCCGGCGGTTGCCTCGAGATTCTTGCTGTGAACCCGGCGTCCCGACAGATCGAACACGGAGAAGGTCAGTGGTCGCGGCACCAGAACATTCACCAGGTCGAAGACAGCGACCAGGACGTCATTGACCCCGTCGCCATTGGGCGTCAGAACCGGCGTACTCGTCACGAGGCCGCCCAAGAGACTCCGGGTGACAGGAAGCATCACCACATTCGTGCTGCTCTCGACCTGATCCGTGGCGTCGCCGGCGTCGACGAGTTGGCGAATGTTATCCGGCTGATCGGTATCCTGCAGGAACAAGTCAAACCGGGTGCCCTGAAGGAACACCGTGGCGTCGAAGCGAAGCTCTATGAGCTGGTTCGAGCGCACCTTGTCCGGCAGCGTGATCGTGAAGCCGTCCGACCTCACATCTATGCTGCCCTGCGTGGGTTCGTCGTCGACGAATACGTCGACGAACTCCACCGGAGCCGAAGACTCCAGCAGAAGACGATCGAAGCCGCTGCCACTCGTGCGTATTGGACGCAGGAAATACGAAAACTCAGAGTCGACGCCCGGATCGGCCTGTAGCGGGTAGATCTCCCCTAGCGTCTGTTCCGCGAGAGGTGGAGTGAAGTTGACCGCCAGCCAATCGATGGTGGCACCACGGGATGGATCGTCAGAGAGCAGCCTGACATCCAGCTCCATGTATTGGCGCGGCGATGGCGACTGGAACGATTCACCCGACTCGGAGTACGCGTTGCTCCATGAGCTCCAGTCTCCGCCGGGTGTAATCAATGTGTCGATCGAACCACGGAAGCTGGGGATCAGTTTTCCGTATTTTTTTTCGGTGACGACTTTTCCATTCTTGTCGTGGTACACCAACACGGGGATGATCTCGTTTCCCGTGCGGGAGCGGACCTCGATGCGCGTTCCCGGGGGTGTATCGCCCTCCCATTCCACCGTGTTAAGGTTCCTTGAGTCCCCCAGGTTGATCAGCGGGGAGCGGAACTGCACCTCGAGGGGATGGCCGGAGCCATAGATCATGATTTCGTCGGTTGCGCCGCGAAACACACATGAATTCTGTGAGATCTGATTGCAGGAGGCCGACCAGAATTTCCAGAAGAGGCGCACAAAACGGGTGGGGATGGGCTCGAACTCGTGGTCGCCGACCCCACGGGCCCTATTTTCTGGCCGCGCCACGCCTGTGTGGTGTTTGGTCCAGATCCGGGTCCCATCGGGCGACAACGCCCCGTCGGAGGTCATCAACTCATAGTAGTCGAAATTCCAGCGCCGCCGTTGCACGTAGTGTCTCGTCGTGATGCCACCGCCGAAGCCGGAGCGTACGACAACCCCACCGATGACTCGTACCAGATCGACGTTGTACGTGGCGCCCAGATCGAGGATCATGTGCGCATCGACATCCTCGGCGCCGCCTCGACTCGACGAGCCAAAAACAAAACGCTCGTAGAGATCGCCATCCACCAGGCCTCGGGCGTTCCCCAGAGGAGCCTTCGAGGCGTCCTTGGAATTGATATCCACCTCCACGTCGATGCCACCCCCCCGATCGAGAAGTCCGAGGGCGACATTGTCACCGAAGTCGTCGACGACAACCTCCATCAGACGCGCCCCCGGTGTTGGCAACAGAAAATCAACCAGGATATACTGAATCGGCTGGCTGTCCGGTTCCTCGAGGGGCAAGGTGACAGTGTGCTGGCGGTTTCCCTTGAAGCGCTCTTTGATCCGGTAGACCACCGTGCCCGGGATCGGGGCGGCGATGACGTCGGTTTCGGGCTCCCCAGTCGATAGCAGAAGATCGAACAGTTCGAAGGGAGGCGCCGCCTCATCGAAAACGAGGCTGACACTACTCGCATTGACCGCTCGCCCCAGGTCGATCTCGATGAACCAGTCCCCTGAGGGACGCTCCCAATCGGGTTCCCACCCGGTGGCAGTGTCGCCGTCGATGGCCGCGCGTGCCGAAGCGGCATTCGAGCCGGCGGCGCGAATGCCGCCCCCGAAATCCAGGTGATTGGCAATGGCGTTGGTGTTTCGTCGCAGTTCGACGGTCCGAATGACGTCGCCGTCGAATTCCACGGCCCCGAGAGGCAGCGACCATTGCCGCCAGTCGGCCGGACGATCAAAGCGGATCTGGTCGGCGATGGCAGGACCCGTGAGGATGGCGGCGGCGGCCATCATGTAGGCGATTCGCAAAGATTCCCCCGGAGAAGAGAAGAGAAGAGAACGACACCGGCCTCTGTGGCGCCATGACAGCGCTGTCATAGTAAACTCCCCGGTCGCGCAGTTGTCAAAAATGACAGCAGATGGCGAAGCGGAGAAAGGTCATCGCTGGTGCGCCTCGGCCCACCCTCGTAGAATTGGCGGGCGGTGCTACAGGATCCCAACAGAAGAAGAGGAGCAAAGCATCATGTCGTGGAAGAGTATCGGACAGGTGACAGGGTTCATGCTGATCCTGTCATTCTCGGGGGCACACGCCCAGGAAGAGGCCGCCCATCTCGCCTACCGCCAGAAGGTGATGAAGACGATCGGTGCCAGCATGGGAGCGATCAGCGATATTCTGAAGAACGACCTGCCGCATCAGGAGAATATCGCCGTCCACGCGCGCGTCCTGCGGGATGCCAGCACCCTCATAGAAAGTGCCTTCGAGAAGAAGGTCGTGGAAGGACGCACCGACGCCCAGCCGAAGATCTGGCAGGAATGGGAGAAGTACGTAGCAGCCGCGGGCGAGATGACCACTGCCAGCGACGCCCTGATCGAGGCCGCCACCAGTGGTGACGCCAGCGCCATCCCGGCAGCGATGAAGGGCGTGGGCGAATCGTGCGGCGGCTGCCACAAGCCCTACCGCAAACCCAAGGAAGAACGGTTCAAGCGCTGAGAGATTCCCTGGCGGACGGTTCTCCAGTGGCGCGGGTCGTCACGGTCCTGGCGCTGATCTGTCTGTTGAATCTTCCTGCCGGCGGGCAGGACGCCTCAGCGATAGAGCGCGGCGAGTACATCTTCCGCGCCTCTGGAGGTTGCAGCTGTCATACGGATGTGGAGAATGAGGGGGCCTTCATGGCCGGCGGGAGGGCCGTGCGGACACCCTTTGGATCGGTGTACGCGACCAACATAACCGCAGATTCAGAGACGGGTATCGGGACGTGGCGGGATGCCGACTTCATACGGGCCATGCGCCATGGCATCGGACCCGATGGTACGCGCTTCTTCCCCGTCTTTCCCTTCACCGCGTTCACCGGGATGAGCGATCGGGATCTGCTGGATCTCAAGGCCTACCTGTTCTCCTTGCCCCATGCCGAACGGGAGAACACCGTCACGGACCTGCCCCCGCCGTTCGGCTGGCGTCCACTGCTGGGAGTGTGGAGTTGGCTCTACCTCGAACCGGGTCCCTACGCTCCCGACCCTGAGCGCGAGGCAGAATGGAACCGGGGCGCCTACCTGGCTACTGCCCTCGGGCACTGTGCCGAATGTCACACGCCGCGCAACGTGATGGGGGGCCTGGATATCGAACTCGCGTATGCCGGGACCGTCGAGGGCCCCGAGGGAGAGCTGGCGCCGAATATCACGCCCGACCCGGACACCGGCATCGGCCGATGGACGACTGCTGACATCACCTGGTACCTGCGGACAGGCCTCAAGCCGGATGGGGACGACACGCAGGGCCTGATGGCCGAGTTGATCGACAACGGCTATCGGCACATGACGTCCTCAGACCTGGAAGCGATCGCGGCCTATCTGAAATCGCTGGACCCGATCGTCAACCGGGTGGTGGCCGAAAAGCCCAATCACTGATCAGTCCACCCGACCTGCCTGCCCTGCGGCGGATCCGCGCGTCCATAGAGGTGGTATCTGCTGGCTCATATGCACCGGCTTCGTTTACTTCCCGACTGACGACCTCTACAGCAGTCGATCACCCTCAGGCGACAAACCTTCTTGCGTTATCTGGCCGGCACATGCCTCACACTGCTCTGGTTCGGTCATGTGGACGCCCAGCCTGCCGCCCAGGGAGTGCTCGGTACCGAGCGCGCCACGGTACCGCGCTTCGAGATGGAGTACGTCGCACCCCAGGTCCACAAGTGGTATGCACCGCGCCATCTGGCAGAGAGCTACTGGCAGCCCTGGCACGCCACCGATGCCCGCTACGCCACCCAGCCCTACACCCGTTACGTCGATCGACTGCTGGAAGGTGACGACTTCTATGATGTGCTCGGCAGCCCGGTAGGCCGCGGCTGGCTCGTCTATTCCTGGACCCAGGAACAACCCCAGTCGCGGGGCAGCTTCATCGTCAAGGCGCCCAGACGGGACGTGCGCAACAGTTCCGAGGCCAGCACTCTGGGCACCGACAGGGCCCTTCCCGCATACGATCGGTTCTTCGGCCGCCTGGTGATCGCCGGCGACCAGCGGGGAGGCGCCACCTATCGCCTGATGGTGGGCGACCAGATCAACACCCTGTTTACGCCCCTCACCTTCAACAAACCGCGCTACAACGGTCTGCGCCTCGATATCGCCAGCGCGCGCCACAGCGCCACGTTACTGCTGTCCCGCGTCAGCGACCCCAACGGTCTCACCGACGCCCAGGCAGGCACATCCGTTTCCGGCAACGGCACGAACGCCACACACCTGTTCGGCGGACATGTCGATCTTTCCCTGGGCGCTTTGACCCGGATGGGCCTGACGTACGTGAACGTGCACAACGCCCACACCCAGCTCGATCTGAACGACGGCAATCCCCTCAGCGGCACTCTCACGGTTCTGCAGAATCAGCCACTGCGCAAACTCTGGGTACGGCTGCGCGACGACTCCCCTGCGGATCGCAGTGATGGCGCCGTGCTGCTGGCTCACGACATCGTTCTGATCGACACCAGCGGCCGTCAGCTGCGTGGCTCGGAGATCGGCTTTCTGCCCCGGATCGAAGGCGGTGTCCAGCGCGGCGGCGCTCTCGGCGCCGACGGCTCGGAGCACATCCTGCTGGAATACGATCTGGCAACGCTGAATGCAGAGGGAGTACGCAGCGCCGACCTGCGCAGTGCCCGGGTCGAGTTGGACGTGGCCAACGACTACCGCGTCGAGGTGGCGTCGAATCTGCAGCGTGATGACCGGGGTTCGGCGGCCAACACGGTCTTCACTACACAATTGCGCTCACCGGGAAACGTGCGCGACCGCAGCAATACCGGCGTCGTGACCGTCGACTACGGTTTGCCGGTGGCCACCGAGGTGATCGGCGTCGACTGGAACCTGCCGCAGTGGCGTGGCCTGTCGCTCAAGGGTGAAGTGGCCGTCAATCGCCGCCTGCGTCGGTATCCCAACCCGGCGTTGGACCGCCACCATCAGGAGATACAGCAGGCCGGTGCCGGATATGCTCATCTCGCCTACCAGCGTGATCCCTGGCTCCTCTTCGTCGAGACGTTCTCCATCGACGACGAGTACACGACGAGTCACTTAGTGACGGATCCCGGGGGGCTGCTCTACTATGGTGCCGCCATCCCCCGGCTCTACGAGTTCGTCGACGACGACGACGACTTCAACGGCGTGCCTGAGTGGCAGCGGCCATTCCAGCCCAGTTCCGGCGGGCACGCCTGGCCCGGGTTCGACGAGAACGGCGACTTCATCAACGACCACAACCAGAACGGCAACTTCATCCCCGACTACGAGGAGCCCTTCCTGCGCTTCGGGTCCGATCGACCCGAGTTGTTCTCCCTGCGATGGTCGGCGCCGGGGGCGCCTCTACGGCGGCACGCTGCGCTTCTCGTGGACGGCGAGTGGCTGCTGGAACGCGGCATGGTGGAGG
>PBSR01000234.1 GCA_002726335.1 Gemmatimonadaceae bacterium | reverse complement strand
GAAAACCACGGCAAAGACGACGCCGAGCACGAGACCGAGGATGACTCCCATGATGGCCCGCTGCAGCGGGTGATGCGGATTGACCGGCAGGGCGGGTGTCAGGGCTCGTTCGAGGACGGTGACCTCTTCGACCTTGTCCGCCTCACGGATCAGTGCCTCCTGATAGCTCTCCTCTAGGACACGTGCCACCTCCTGTCGCATGGCCTGTTCGCGCTGCAGTCGGCCCAGCTCGAGTCCGCGTGAAGGCAGCAGGTTGTACTGTTCTTTCAGCTCCGCGAGTCGACTGCGCTCGGTGGACAGGTCCCGCCGGAGGGCCTGGCGCCGCTGCCGCAGCTCGCCCATCAGATCCTTGCCGAGTTGATCGACCTTGACCTGAATCTGCTGGACATCCGGGTATTCGGGCGTGTACTGCACCAGCAGGCCGTCGCGTTGCAGCTTCAGCTGGTTCAGCTGCCGACTGAGGGCCATGAAGGTTTCACCCACCCGCCGGATCGAGGCCCCCTGCAAGGTCTCATCGGAGAGGACTTCGTTCTTCTCCATCTCCGTGACCATGTTGCTCACGGCGGCCAGATCGGCCTGGAGGCGCTGCCCTTCCCGCTCCGAGGCGGTGATGCCCTGCAGGTTCACCGACGCCTGACTCTCGAGAGAAATCAGTTCGCTCTCCTCGCGGTAGGAGCGCACCTGATCCTCGGCCTCCTCCAGGGCCTCACGCGCCGCAGCCCTCTGCCGCTCGACGAACTGGCGGTGTCGTACGGCTTGCTGGTTCTTCTGTTCGTGATCGTAATCGCGGTAGGTGGTGGCCAGTTGGTTGGCCATATCCCGGGCCCGCTCGGGCACGGGATCGGTGGCGGCCACGGCGATGATGTTGGTGAAACCTTCCTGACTCGTCTTGATACGCTGGGTCAGGTCGTTGAGGACGATGGCTGTGTCCTCTGCCGTCCGTGTCCAATCCAGCATGCCGAGGGACACGGCAGTGCGCTTGAGCACCGGGTGGCTGGTGATGATCGTCTGCTGGGTCTCGATGGCATCGCCGGTGTTATAGGCGATGGACTGCAGATACAGGCCCGTCAGGTTCTGATGCTGGTTGATCTGCACCTTTGACGTCGCCTGATACAGCGGCTGTGGCTTCCAGATCGAGGCGATGAGGAAGCTGAAGAAGCCCAGCAGGAACGCCGTGAACAGGACGATCCCCTTACGCCGACGCAGGATGCGCCAGTAATCACGGAGTGTGACCTCGTACTGGGCCATATGCGCACAGGATCGCAGTGCGCCGCCGGCGCGGGGTGGGCCGGTTGACGCGGTATCGGGGGCGGAGTGGACGACGAGGCGGCGGTGGGCGCGCAGCCTCGAAAACCTGGGACTCCGTTACGGTCTAGCGGCGGCCGGATCCCTTGTTGAACTTGGGACGCCGACCAAAGGTGGCTTCTTTTGGCTCCTCGGGTACCGGGGCAGGCTTTGGCGTGCGTGCAGGAGGCGCCGATTGAGATTCGCGGGGGGCGCGATCTCGTGAGCCGCCACGTTGCCGGGGACCTTCCTCACCACGGCCGCGGCCACCGCCCTGCCGTCGGCGCGGACGCTCTCCCCTGTCCTCGTCACGACCGCTGCCGGGCGGGGCTTCGATCTCAACGATCTCGCCGACAAAACCGGCATCGATCTCCTGCCGTGTGAGCACGACCTCGCCGCGCGCCCAGAACTCCACCCCCGCCTCGCCGGCGGCAGAGGCGGCAAAGACTTCGACGATGCAGGGCGCGGCCACGGTCCCGGCCCGGGATTCGGCGACCTCTCGTGTCGGCGACAGGTGCAGGTAAAACCGGTCTTCCGAACGGATGCCCTCTTCCTTCATCCGGCGCCCCTGGCCCGCAGGCACGCACAGGTAGAGATGCTCCGGCGCCTCCATCGGTTCGCCGTCCATCTCTACGAAGAAGCTGTGACCGTAGAGGGCCCGGACGCGATCATCGACGATCTCGAAGCGGTGTTGTCGTGATGTATCGATGAGATCGCGTATGTCTTCTTCGCCAACGGCGGAGTAGCGCTGCTGCACGGCCTCGACGACTTCCTCGAGGGGGATGAAGCCGTAGGCGTCCATGTTGAGGCCGAATTCGTCCGGGCGATGCCTCAATATCAGGGACAGTAATTTGGATATGCGTCTGCGGTCGGGCACGTGCGCTTCAGTCCTTTCGAAACACTAATTCCATTGTTCTCGATACGCCTCGAGAGCGGCCTTTATCTTGCTGTCCTGCAAGGCGAGGATGGCCGCGGCCAGCAGGGCGGCGTTGCGAGCGTTGTCGATGCCCACGGTCGCCACTGGAATCCCGGGCGGCATCTGCACGATACTGTAGAGAGCGTCCACCCCGTTGAGCGTTCCGGACGCGATCGGTACTCCGATCACCGGCAGCGTGCTGTGGGCTGCGACGACACCGGGCAGGGCGGCCGACAGTCCGGCACCAGCGATCAGGACCTGGAGACCACGGCCGGCGGCATCCCGCGCCCAGCCTGCCGTACGTTCGGGATTTCGATGGGCGGAACTTACCACGGATTCGAAGGCGATGCCGAGATCGTCAAGAATCCCGTCAGCCTTCGCCATCACCGCAGCGTCAGACTTGCTGCCCATGATTATTCCGACACGAACCTCTGATGCCATAACACATCCCGGGACAAGGAGTTAAGAGCAAGCTAATATGCCCCCGACCTCCCGTGGGGTCAACCAGCCCGCTCCCAACTCCCGCCCGGAGAAGACGCTGATGTCACGGTCCTCGTTCAGGCCTGCTGCTTGCGCAGGATGGCCGGGTAGTCGAGGTCACCACCGAGGTCTTCGTCCATGTCGGTGCCGGCCTCGACGCCTGCCTGCTGGACTCCCGCCAGGACTTCACGGCCCTGGCGGCGAGGTGTGACGTGCCGCGGCCCGACAGCCTTCGCGGTCTCGGCGACGGCTTCGAACTCTCCCTTCTTGTTCAACTGGAAGCCGGTGGCGATGACGGTGACACGCATCTCGTCGACCATCGACTCGTCGATGACGGTGCCGAAAATGATGTTGGCCTCACTGCCGGCGGCCTCCTGAATGACAGAGGCGGCTTCGTTGGCCTCATAGAGCGTAAAATTCGAGCCAGCGGAGATGTTGATGAGGGCACCCCGGGCACCGGCGATCGAGATATCCTCGATAAGGGGGCTCTTGATCGCTTTCTTCGCCGCTTCCAGCGCCCGGTTCTCGCCTCGGTGCGAACCGACGCCGATGATGGCATCCCCGCCCTCGGTGATCACCGTCTTCACGTCGTTGAAATCAAGGTTGATCATGCCGTTGATCGTGATCAGATCTGCGATTCCCCGCGTTGCCTGCAGCAGCACTTCATCGGCCTTGCCGAAGGCTTCCTCGAGCGTCGTGTCCCGCGAGCAGATCGACAGGAGCCGCTGGTTCTTGATGACGATGAGCGTGTCGACGTACTCCTGCAGCTCGGCGATACCGGCCTGGGCATTGCGCATCCGCGGAAAGCCCTCGAACTGGAACGGCTCCGTGACGATGCCCACCGCGAGAGCTCCCTGTTCCTTGGCGATCTGGGCGACCACCGGGGCGGCGCCAGTGCCTGTGCCGCCTCCCATGCCTGCGGTGATGAACACCAGGTCCGTGTCCGTGAGGCGTTCGGCGACACGATCGCGGTCCTCTTCCACCGCCTGGCGGGCGATTTCAGGCTTGGCCCCCGCGCCCAGGCCACGCGTGATACTCTCACCGATGCACAGTGTCACGTCGGCGGACGACACCTCAAGATCCTGATTGTCCGTGTTCACGGCGATGAACTCCACACCGTGCATGCCCGACGCCATCATACGATTGATGGCGTTCCCGCCAGCGCCGCCGACACCGACGACCTTGATGCTTGCCGCCTGGTCGAAATTGATAATCTCAAAAGTCATGAGCTGTCTCCTCGTCTGTCGTTAGCCGATACTCACAGTAGGGTGTTGAACCACTCACGCATACGACCGGCGACGCTGTCGAAGCCGCCCTCAGCCAATGTCGCACCACGCTGGGAACCCGTGTGGTGCACTTCCTCTTCGGCAGCCATCAATGCCAGCCCCACGGCAGTCGAATAGATGGGGCTGGCGACACGCTCACCGATTCCCTGTGTACCTCTTGGTGCTGCCAGGCGAACCGGCCGCTGAAAGACCCTCTCCGCCAACACGTCGGCGCCCTCGATGAGTACACCGCCTCCGGTGAGCACCACGCCGGCACTCATCAGTTCGCCATACTGCGAGGCATCGATCTGCCTCTTCACCAACTCGAACAGTTCTTCCATGCGGGCTTCGACGATGTCGGCCAGCTCGGATCGTGACACCTTCGTGCGCGTCAGGTCCGGCCCCATGTCGATGCTGTCATGCAGCTGCTCGTCTTGCTCGGCGTCGGCAGGCAGCAGGCTGCAGTGATCGATCTTCAGCCGTTCCGCCTGACTCCAGGATGTGCGCAGACAGATGGCGATGTCGCTCGTAACGCTCTGGCCGCCAACGCCGATGACGGCGGTCTTGCGCACGCCGCCCTGGAAGTACAGGGCCACATCAGACGTACCTCCGCCAACGTCGATGAGGCAGACGCCCATCTCTTTTTCGTCCTCTGTCAGCACGGCACGACTCGAAGCCAGTGGCTCCAGGACGATATCAGACACCTCGAGGCCGGCGCGTTGCACGCTCTTGCATACGTTCTGCACCGACGTGACAGCGCCCGTGACGATGTGCACGTTGGCCTCGAGACGTACGCCGAACATGCCCACCGGATCGCGGACACCTCGCTGATCATCGACAGCAAACTCCTGGGGCAACACGTGCAGGACTTCCCGGTCGAAGGGAATGGCCACGGTGCGAGCTGCGTCGATGGCGCGCACGCGGTCGTTGACACCGATCTCGTGCCGCTTGCCATCGACGGCGACGACGCCGCAGCTGTCGAGACAGCCAATGTGTTCGCCGGCGATTCCGGTGTAGACGGCCGTCACCTCTACCCCTGCGGTTGTCTGTGCCTCCTGTACTGCCCGCGAGATCGACTGTACCGTCTTGCCCACGTCGACGACGACGCCACGGCGCAGCCCGTCGGATGGCGCCGTGCCGACGCCGATGATCCGCCATTCACCATCCGGGGCCACCTCGGCGATGACGGTGCAGATCTTCGTCGTCCCCAGATCGAGGCCGACATAGATCCTGGAGGCGTCAACCATGGGACCGCCTCCGTGCTGGAGGCGCTGAGTCCGCCTCCTGTGGCTTGAGGCCGGGGCTTGACGAGTTGTCCGGTACCCGCGGTGACGGTCGTCCCACGACCGCCTGTCCGGCGAAACGCAGATCGACGTAGGCCGGATTCGGGCATTCGCTGTAGACACGCCCGAGCACTTCGTGCAGCGTCAGCAGTCTCTCAGCCACCTGACCGTAGGGCACGCGCACCTCCAGATTGTCCGCCACGAGTCGAAGCACGAGAGCCTCGCCGTCGTATGGCTCCACCTGTGAGATGTCCCCCGCCAACCGGGGAGACAGGCGCTGCGCCAGACTCCACCAGCTCAGCAGGCGCTGCAGGACACTGTCGGCTACGACCTCGCCGACGACGAGGGAGTCGCTCAATCCGGGTACCCGCAGGATGGGCAGATCGAGATCGTCGATGCCTTCGGTGGGCAGCTTCTCCGGTGGCAACAGCACGCCGGTGGCGTCGATTCCGTGCTGTTGCGAACGCCACTCGACCCAGGCGACCCGCCGGCGCTCTTCGAGGTGGACGACGAGTCGGTCGGGAGGCTTGCGCTCGATCCGCACCGAGCGCACCCAGACGAGACGATCCAGCCGTTGCGCCACGGTATCGAGGTCGACCTCGAACAGGCCATCGCCCACCTCGACGCCACTGGCTGCCAGAACCTGCTCTCCGGAAAGCAGCCTCAATCCCCTCACCTCCAGGGCGGCGACGCGAAACTGCGGCGAGATGATGGCTGCCTGTTCCGTCTGCCACACACCCCATACGAGGGCGACGGCACACAGTAGCGCCGCTCCCAACACGAGTCGGCGCCGACCGTTGACGGGACGATTCTCGGGACGGGCGGCCATCGTCGTCTTCTTGCGGGCCTTGGGATTCTTCAGACGAGCCATCAGACCTGTTGCTGCGTGAGCAGTGTGTCGAGTCTGGTGCCGATATCGCCGGCACCCATAACGATGAGCCAGTCCCCATCTGCACAGCCGTTGAGAGCCGCCCTCAGGGCCAGGTCCGTGTCGGCTTCCCAGCTGGCCGAAGCTCCCTGGGCCCGCAATCCAGTGACGATGACATCGCTCTCGACACCGTCTGCCGGATCTTCCCGCGCCGCATACACCGCCGTGACCCACACCTGATCGGCCGCGGCCAGCGCCGTGGCGAACTCGGCGTGAAATCGCTGTGTGCGCGAGTAGGTGTGGGGCTGCAGCACAGCCACCAGTCTGCCCTTGCCCATCTGCTGCCTGGCGGCATCGAGGGTGGCGGCGACTTCCGTCGGATGGTGCGCATAGTCGTCGACGATGCACACGCCGCCGACGCTGCCACGATGCTGGAAACGGCGATCCACCCCGGCAAAGCCGGCAAGCGCCCCGGTCACTGTCGCCGGGTCGAGGGACAGCACCTGCGCCACGGCGCAGGTCGCCAGCGCGTTGGCGACATTGTGCCGCCCCGGAATCCCCAGGCGAATCCGGCGAGTCCCGTCGCCGTCGACGCAAGCGAAGGTGGCCCCCCCTGTCTGTGAGCTCAGACCGACAGCGTGCACCTCACACTCGTCGGCGAACCCGAATGTTGTCAGCCGGGGGCCGCCCGGTGACTGTGAGAGACACCGTGTGACCTGCTGGCAGAGCCGGTCATCACCGTTGATGACGATGTGCCCGTCAGGCCGCGTTCGTTGCAGGAATGTCACGAAGGCCTCCACCAGTTCGGCGTCATCGACATAACAGTCGACGTGTTCCGTCTCGATGTTGGTCACCACTGCGAGCCAGGGCTCCAGCTCGAGAAAACTGCGATCGTACTCGTCCGCTTCGACAATCATCATTCCCCCCGTGCCGGAGGCGGACTGAGTCTGGCCGTTCACCCACCCGCCGATCGCGACTGTCGGCTGGCATCCCGCAGCGCGTGTGACGGCAGCGATCAGGCTGGCTGTCGTCGTCTTGCCGTGAGTACCGGCGACGGCGATGGTTCTCTGCGCCGCACTGAGTCGCCCCAACACCTGAGCTCGCCGCAGCTGTTCGATGTCGGCAGCAGCAGCGGCCAGTCGTTCGGGATTCGACTCGTCCACCGCGGCGGAGTAGATGAGCAGGTCGGCGCCGCGCACGTGAGCGGTGCTGTGTCCGGTGAACACCGCCACACCGCTGCGACGCAGGTCTTCGATGACCAAGCCGTCGACAGCATCCGAACCGGTTACACGATAGCCAGAGTCATGCAGCAATCGCGCCAGCCCTTCCATACCGGCGCCGCCGATGCCGACCATGTGCACACGCTCCACGCCAGGGCCCAGGGGCCCGTCGACTCCAGGGGGCAGCACGTCTGTTTCGCCTGACACCATCGTCATCGGTTCGCCGACGCGGCCGTGGGAGGGATCCAGCCCTTGGCGCCGCCACGGCTGGCGGAGCGCCGTCGATTCCATGCCAGATCACGAGCCAGGCGGCTCGACGACGACGATTCCGACGCCGTGTCACGGGCGACGGCGGCAAGAATCCCGATGCCGCTCAGATTCCAGAGAAGAGAGGAACCACCATAGCTGATAAAGGGCAGGGGCAATCCCGTTGTCGGCATCAGCCCGGTGGCGACGCCGACGTTGAGCAGGGCGTAGGTGCCGACCATAACGGTGATCCCGGAGGCCAGCAGAAACCCGTGGTACGTTGCTGCCTGCGTGGCAATACGATAACCGTGCACTCCCAGGGCGATGAACAGAGCGACCACGCTCAACGTGCCGAACAGGCCCAGTTCCTCGCCGGCAAAGGCAAAGACGAAGTCCGTATGGGGTTCGGGCAGGAAGTGCTTCTGCATGCTGTTGCCCAGTCCGACTCCGAACAGGCCGCCACTGCCGAGTGCCAGCAACGCCTGCGACACCTGAAAACCAGCGCCCTGCGGGTCCGGTTCACCCAGGAAGGTCTGCAGTCGCTGCATCTGGTATGGCGAGGACAGCACCGAGAGCACGGCCACCACCGCACCGAAGCCACAGGCGCCTGCCAGGTGAGCGGTACCGGCGCCACCGAGCCACAGCATCACCAGCGACACGGCGCCGATGGCGAGGGACGTTCCCAGATCTGGCTGCAGAACGATGAGGACGAGTACCAGCCCGACGATAATGAGCCGCGGCACCAGTCCCCCCTTCCAGTCTGCCATCTCGCCTTCCTTACGAGACAGCACGTCGGCCAGATACAGTACCAATACCAGTTTGACGAACTCGGAGGGCTGAAATGTGATACTTGCCACCACCGGCAGGTGAAAGGGCAACCAGCGCTGGGCGCTGCGTCCCTCGCCGAAGATGAGAACCAGCACGAGCAGGCTCACGCCGCACAGCAGCAATGGCCGCGCCAGAGAGCGCCACAGTCCTAGAGGTACGCGTGACATGGCGAACATGATCATCAGTCCGAGCCCGGCGCGCAGGATCTGACGCTGGAGGAAGAAACCCGAATCCTCGAAACGTGTCCCTGCCAGTGCAGAGCTCGAGCTGTAGACCATGACGACGCCGATCCCGACGAGGATGACGGCGATGAGCAGGACCTGACGTGCGGCCCGTTCCGCTATGCTGGACATGCCTTGAGTTCCGGCGGGAACGCAAAGGGGAGGCGGCAGACAACCGCGGTAGCACTCCGCGACGACTGCGACCCGTTGGGAGGAGGGGTCAAAGGGGTGGGCTGTCACACCGGGGATGGCGCGACAGTCGGGCAAACCGCCTGGGGAGGCGGGACTACGCTAGTGCTTCGACAACGTGTTCCAACTCCATACCGCGTGACGCCTTGATCAATACCAGATCGCCGGGGCGGGCGAGGGCTTCCAACTGACGCGAAAGGGAGTCGCGCCCGTCGAAGTGCTGGCTCTGCCCGGCATCGATTCCGGCCTCATGGGCGCCATGAACAGTGTGCTCGCTCAGGGGTCCGGTGCCCAGCAGTACGTCGATACGGCTGGCGGCGTAACGCCCTACTTCCTCATGCAACACCGGCGCCTGTTCACCCAATTCCAGCATATCGCCCAGAACGGCGATACGTCGGCCGTCGACCGGGATCTCAGCCATCAGGTCGAGAGCGGCACGGACGGAGTCGGGATTGGCGTTGTAACAGTCATTGATAACACGGATTCCGGCTTTCCGCAAGATTTCGGAGCGCATACTGACCGGCTCGAAATCTGCAAGGGCCGCCGCCGTTTGTGCCACGCTCAGACCACACTGATCGGCCACGGCGATGGCAGACAAGGCGTTGTGGGCGTTGTGGCGTCCGGGAATCCGAAGATGGAAGGAGGTATTCTGTAGAGAGAAGTGGCCGCAGCCCTCCTGGTCGAGGATGAGTCCCTCCCCACTGAAATGGCTCTCACGCGTCCAACCGAAGCCGAGGAGTCTCCCCTTTGTCCTCATAGCCTCCCCGGCAATGACACAGTCGTCCGCGTTGACGAGAGCCACGTAAGACTCATCTACGATAAAGTCCAGGAGCTCCCCTTTAGCCTTGGCCACTCTCTCTACAGATCCAAATACCTCCAGGTGTGCGGTGCCGATATTCAGCAGCACACCGATAGTCGGTTGCACGATACGACAGAGGTAGGCCAGATCACCTACCTGACGCGCGCCTATCTCGATAACGGCGGCGCCATGTTCCGGCGTCAGCCTCAGCAGCGCGCTGGGAACGCCGATCTCGTTGTTCTCGTTGCTCGGCGTCGACAGGACCTCGAACCTGCGGCCGAGGGCGGCGGCGATCATCTCTTTCGCCGTCGTCTTGCCAGTCGAGCCGGCGACGGCGACGACGGGAATGTCGAAGCGTCGCCGATACTGCCGTGCCAGTCGTCCCAGGGCCCTAAGCGTCGAATCGACGACCAGCAAAGGTCCTGAGCACTTCGGCGCTGCCACGTCACTGCCATGGCCGATGATCGCCGCACTGGCACCGGCATCAAAGGCCGACGCCACGTGCGCATGTCCGTCAAACCGCTCCCCCTGGAGCGCGACGAAAACCTGCCCCGGCAACAGGGACCGGGTGTCAGTCGATACGCCGGCTGCCATCACCGCCCGTGAGGTGGACGGGCCGATCCAGCCCGCCCGTGACCATCGCCTCACATCTTCAAGGCAGATATCCTGCCAGGCGCCCGGGGGGCTCAGCAATTCTCCAGCGCCTCTCCCGCGACACCACGATCCCTCAACGCCTCGCGCGCGACATCACGGTCATCAAAAGGCAGTATACGACCGCCGTCCAGTATCTGATACGGCTCATCACCCTTGCCGGCAAGAACGACGACATCACCTACTTCGGCGTTCCCCAAGGCGGCGTGAATCGCTGTTCGCCTGTCCGGCTCCTCCACGACCGCATCCGATGCCCGCATGCCAGCCGCGATCTGGTCGATGATCTGTCGGGGAGACTCACTCCGCGGATTGTCGGCAGTGAGGTAGATAGCGTCGGCCAGCGCCTCGGCAACCTGCCCCATCATCGGCCGCTTTCCCGTGTCCCGATCGCCGCCACAACCAAAGACGCACAACAGTCTCCGTGACGTCAACTCCCTTGCCGCACGCAAGACGGTTTCGAGACCCGCCGGCGTATGAGCGTAGTCGACGAGCACCTGGAAGGGCTGGCCCTCGTCGATGCGCTCGAAGCGGCCCGGTATCTGGGCCACATCCGCCACACCACGTCGAATCGCTTCCCCCTCGATTCCCAGAGCAAAACCCGTCGTCACGGCGGCCACTACGTTAGAGCTATTGTAACGCCCCGTCAATGCCGTTTCGACCTCGAATTCACCTTGCGGCGTGTCCATTGACAGGTGCGTACGATCTGCGTCGAAGCGTATGTTGCGCAGCCTCACATCAGCACCCGATTCGCCGAAAGTCCACACCTGTGCCGGTGTCAGTTCCGCCAACTTTCCCGCTCTCGGATCATCGGCGTTCAGTACGGCCGCCGACGATCCGGCAAGATCGCGAAACAGCAGGCTCTTGGCGGCGAAGTACTCCTCTTCCGATCCGTGAAAATCCAGATGATCCCGCGTGAGATTGGTGAACACCGCCGCGTCAAACCCAATCCCCTGCACGCGGCCAAGGGCGAGCCCGTGAGATGAGACCTCCATCGCCAGCGATCGGCAACCCGCGTCCCTGGCGCGCGCAAGAAGGGCCTGCAGAGCCCCCGCCTCCGGTGTCGTATTCGGCAGTGGCTCGACCTGGTCGCCCCAATGAAAGCCCAGAGTACCCAGGTAGGCCGCCGGTGAGCCGCTCGCAGCCAACAGATGACGGATGATGCTCGCCGTCGTTGATTTGCCGTTCGTGCCGGTCACGCCGACACACTGCATGGCCCGCGACGGGTGGCCGTGCAGGCGTGCCGCCAGAGCTGCCAGGGCCCGACGACTGTCATCGACGACGACCCGCGTGGCCGCACCGGTATCGATGGCGGCCTCTTCGACGACAACCGCCTCGGCGCCTCGCTCGACAGCGTCTTCGACGAAGGCGTGACGATCCAGTTCCTGGCCGCCGCGGATGGCGACGAACAGAGAACCCCGGGCAACCTGTCGCGAGTCGGATACCACGGTATCGATCGGTCGATCGAGAACCCCGGTTACGGACACGGGAGCGTGGGCATCGAGCAGTGTACGCAGATTCATGTCGGTGTCTGCCCCGATCTCACGAGTCGGGCTCATGGAGCCAGTGCCACCAGCGGTCGGTGTACACCCAGTTTGCGCATGAGCACGGCCTGGCGCAATGGCATTCCATGGAGCGAGATGGACGGCATGACCTGGCCCTGTCCAAGCTGGCAGACCAGCACGTCGGCCGTGCCCCGATCGAGGTTCGGTGCCGGGTCCTGGGCGACGACGAGCTCCCCCTCACCCTCGAGACGGAGACGCAGCCCTCGACGCTCCGCCTGTACATGAGCCCGCGCCACCGACAGTCCACGCAGATCGGGAATCGCCTCAGCCGTCAATGCAACGGTCACGGCGGCAGCCGCCGTCGTCGGACCCAGCGTTCCATCGAGGGCCAACACGCGCTCCATCGTGCGACGGAAAGCCGGAGCGGCCACGGTGCCACCGTACTTGCCGACGCGAGGATTCTCCACCACGACCAGGCAGATGTAGCGCGCCTCCCCCGTGGCCGGCAGGTAGCCGACAAAGGAAGACACGTACTCGTCCTCGGCGTAACCGCCACCACCGGGAAGAGCTCGTTGGGCCGTCCCCGTCTTGCCGGCCACGTCCATGCCGTCGATCGCGGCGCGGCGACCGGTTCCTCGGCGCACGACACCCCGGAGCATCTGCTGCAAGCTGGCCGCCGTGGCCTCGGTCACGACACGCCGTACGCGTTGCGGTTCGGTACGACGCAGTGGTTGTCCGTCCACTCCGCGAACCTCTGCCAGCAAACGCGGCGCCATCAGCTGGCCACCATTGGCGATGGCGCCGAAGGCCTGGACGAGTTGTACGGCTGTGACGCTGATCTCCTGGCCGATGGCGATCGTGGCCAGGGAGCGTTCCGACCAGTCGCGGGTATGGTGCAGCAACCCGGCACTCTCGGCCGGCAGGCCGGTCCCGGTCCGCGTACCGAAGCCAAAGGCCCGGAGTGATTCATAGAACTCGGGTCGCTCCAGTGTCCCGGCCAGTTTCACCATACCGATGTTGCTCGAGTGCGTCATGACCTCGGAGGCGGTGAGCCACCCATGGGCCTTCGTATCACGCAGGGTGTCGCCCGTGGCCAGTTCCAGCAGGCCCTGCTCACAGAACACGGAAGTGTCGGCCAGGGCCAATCGACCATCGAGAACCGCAGCCATCGTGATCGGCTTCAGGGTCGAACCGGGTTCGAAGGGATCGATGACAAGGCGATTCCGCCGGTGGGCGGCGGGAGAGGCTCCCGGCCTGTTGGGATCAAAGACGGGTACGCTGCCCATGGCCAGGATGTCGCCAGTGCGGGGATCGGAGATCATCCCGAGGGCACTCTCGGCGCCAGTCTCGGTCACGGTGCGCGCCAGCTCCTCTTCGAGGATGCCCTGAAAGACGGCGTCAATCGTCAGACGTACGCGGGCGCCGTGTCGTGCCGGTTCGGTGGCTTCCGAACGGTCGTGCAGCGTGCGGCCGCGGTTGTCGACGTAGGAGCGCGCCTCTCCCGGCTGTTCAGCGAGAACGTCGTCGAGGGCGAGTTCAATTCCTTCGCGACCTTCGTTGTCGATGTTGGTGAAACCGAGAACCTGCCCTGCAAGAGCCCCATACGGATAGAACCGCCGGACCTCCTCCTGCTCGAAGATGCCCTGGAACACTTGTGAACGGAGTCCTTCGAGCTCCTCGTCATGTGTCTGCCTCTGCAGATAGACGAAGGGCCGACCGGAGTCGAGCAACCGCTCGACCTCATCTACTGAGCGCACCGTGTTGCGGGCAAAGTGCTGCGCTGCGCCGGCACGATCGCGGACGGCGGCAGGGTGGCTGTAGAACGACACGGAGGCAACATCGAGAGCCAGCTCCCTGCCGGCCCGGTCGAGAATCTCACCGCGGCGGGCGCTCAGGGCGATCAGTCGCTGGTGTTGGGCGCGCGCACGCTCCGCATATCGGGCACTGTCGACGCCCTGCACCTGCACCAGGCGCGCTGTCACCCCGAGCCACAGGGCTGCCCCCCCCAGTAGCACCCAGCGAAGCCGGCGCACTGCGGAGGTGCGTGATGCGATGCGAGCCGAATCAGTCACCGACACCTGCCACGATCAGCTCCGCCATGAACATGGCCGTGGGATCTACCATCTGCAGATCGCGTGTCGCTCGCGCCCGCACAACGCCCGGGCGTTGGGCCAGGTCCACCGCCGCCTGCAGCTTGGCTCGCTCTTCCCGCAGCGTCCCGGAGAGGTCACGGGCGCGGGCCATGCCCATGGCCGTCTCGGAGATCTGCACCTTCACCCAGACAGTACTCGTGGTGGCGCCCACGAGGCCGGCGACGATGAGCACCCGGACCCAGTCACCGAAGATCCGGTTCAAAGTGCCTCCTGATCGAGTTTTTCGTAGAGGCGGAGAGCGGCGCTGCGAGCTCGAGGATTGGCCTCGACTTCCACGGGAGTGGCGCTCTGGCGGCGGCTCACGGCCCGAAAGCTCGGCAACAGACCACAGGCACATGCAGGCAACGCCGGAGGACACACACACCCCTTTACCAGCTGCGCCAGTTTCTGCTTGACGATGCGGTCCTCAAGTGAGTGATAGGAAATGATGGCAAGCCGCCCCCCGGGGCGCAGCAATTCGATGGCAGCATCGAGCCCGTTCTCCAACTCGACCAGCTCGTCATTGACGGCGATTCGCAAGGCCTGGAATACACGAGCGAGAGTTTTGTTCAGCATCTGCGGTTTCGTCGCCTCGATAGCCCGGGTGAGATCGGCTGTGGAATTCAACTCGCCTGCATCGCGCGCTCTGCAGACACTGCGTGCGATCCGGCGCGCCCCCCGCTCTTCGCCATAGCGGCGAATCAGCCCCACCAGGTCGGACTCCTCGATCTGCGCCAGAAGCCGGCCCGCAGGCACCCCAGCACTGCGATCCATGCGCATATCGAGAGGACCGTCCCGGTGGTAGCTGAATCCACGTTGTGATACATCGATCTGGTGCGAACTGACACCCAGATCGAAGAGCACCCCGCTCGCGGCAACCGCCACGGGTCGCACCTGTGACAGTTGCCGCAGGAGCGGGGCCGCCGACCGGGTGAGGGAGGAAAACGCGCACTGGAGAAAGATCACCCGCCCGCCGTGCGGGGCGAGTCGGCGGCCCGCCTCGTCCATAGCCGCCGAATCGCGATCACACGCCAACAGATGGCCTGACGGTCCCAGTGCCTGGAGGATGGCCTCTCCGTGTCCTCCGCCTCCGGCCGTTGCATCTATGTAGAACCCGTCATCGTCGACCACCAGGCCGGCGACGACCTCCTCTGCCATGACGGGAACATGGTACGTCACAGATCGAGGGTCTCAGCTACCTCTTCCAGAGCGTCCTCCGCCTGTGCCAGGCATGCCTGCCAAGCTTCGGGATTCCAGAATTCCAGTCTGTCCAGCGAGCCGATCACGACCATACGATCCGTGATCCCTGCCCGTTGCAGGAGTTTCCTGGAAATCGTGGCCCGTCCCTGACGGTCGAGTTTGACCGATGTCGCCTGGGACAGTGTGCCCCGGATATAGAGCCGTACTTTCTGTTCGGTTTGCGACAGTTGCAGCATTCGCTCGGCGATCTGCGCCCATGCGTTCTGGGGGTGGGCGGTCAGACAACCATCCAGCCCACGGACGACGACCAGCGTGTCATCCGCCTCCGGTTCGAGATTGCGACGCAGCTCGGCGGGAAGAAACACCCTCCCCTTGTCGTCCACGGGGACTTCGTATTCGCCGAGAAACTGCGTTGCCACAGGCTGTATCCAATCGAGGAAGGAAGGGTGACAGGGCGACCTGCGGGGCTTTTCCCCACAGAACACCCCTATACACCATTTTCCACCACAGCAAATGATAACCTTTCCAGATTGGGCATGTCAAGAGAAATCATGTCCGCCTCTGATATTGTTCAGTGTGTCTCGTTAACATACTGTTATTACAAGTCCTTATGGGCGTATCGAACAGGCGGGACAAGCGATCTTCCCCGGGCCGAGGCCGAAGACAGACCCGAGTCTGCCCCAGCCCTTGGTCTTCAGGGGAAAATGGGCTTCATGCAGCGGAGTGGTGCGTGGGGGTGGAGCGGATCTCAGCGCTTTTCGAGCACACGCCGGTTGATGGTGCTTCCCTGCCGGACAAACTTGTCCTCGTAGTTCGTCGACGCCCCGTCCCAGACGGCGTCCACCCGGTGGAAGCGGAGATCAAATGGCTCCAGGACCTCGACGATCGCCTCGTAGTATTCACTGTGGTCGGTGGCGATCCACAGCCGCCCTGCCGGCTCCAGAACCCGCAGGGTCTGATCGATGAAGTCGGCGTCGAGCAATCGTCGTTTGTGGTGCTTCTTCTTCGGCCACGGATCGGGAAAGTAGACGTGCATGGCGCGGACGGAGTCTGCTGGAAGAAAGAACTCAACGAACTCACGGGCGTCGCCGTGCACGAAGCGGAGGTTGGTCAACTGCCGACGTCGAGCCCGGTCATGGGCTAGTCGCAGATACTTCCCGGCCACCTCCACACCGATAAAGTTGTGCTCCTGACGACGCTGGGCGGCGTCGAGGAGCAAGCGGCCTTTGCCGAAACCGAGTTCCACTTCAAGGGGATGGTCGCTGTCGAAGGTAGCGGCCAGATCCAGCACGGGATCGACATCGGTTTCGTCGTCCAGCGATATCAACAGAGATGAATTCAACACGGTTCCCGTCGTCGTAGAATCAACGAACAAAGGGCGACCACCCGCCGGTGGCCGCCCTCGTTCATGTCCTGTCGTCCTGGCCGGGTCTCTTCGTCAACCAGCGGCTTCGGAATGGCCCGGAAGTCCGCAGAACTGCTCGTAGTCGATCAGTTCCTTCACGGAGGGTGCGTCGCCACACACGGGGCACGCGGTATTGCGCCGCAACTTGAGCTCACGGAATTTCATGTCCATCGCATCGTAGAGTATCATGCGACCGACCAGAGGCTCCCCCTTGCCGAGGACAAGTTTGACGACCTCGGTGGCCTGCACCAGCCCGATGGTGCCGGGCAGCACGCCCAGAACACCGCCTTCGGCGCAACTGGGGACCTCCCCCGGAGGCGGCGGCTCCGGGTAGAGGCAGCGATAACACGGCCCCCCGGAGGCTGAGTCATAGACCGTAGCCTGGCCTTCGAAGCGGAAGATGCTGCCGTCGACGACGGGCTTTCCGGTCAGCACGGCGGCATCATTGACCAGGTAGCGCGTCGGGAAATTGTCGCAACCGTTGACGATGATATCGTAGTCGGCCATGATCTCGAAGGCGTTGTGGGAGGTGACGAGATCGTGGTGGGCGACGACTTCGATGCCCGGATTCACGTCGAGGAGGCGTTCTCGAGCCGCTTCGACCTTGGGTCTGCCCACATCGCCCTGACCGAACAGCACCTGACGCTGCAGGTTGCTCTTGTCGACGACGTCGGCGTCAACGAGGCCGATCTTGCCGATCCCGGCAGCCGCCAGGTAGAGCGCTGTCGGACAGCCGAGCCCGCCAGCCCCGATGAGAAGCACCCTGCCCTGCAGCAGTTTCTGTTGCCCTTCCTCGCCTACCTCCGGCAGGATGAGGTGTCGTGCGTAGCGCTGCAGATCCTCCTCTGACAGCAGCCCGCCGGTCTGGATTCTCAGACCTGCGTCCTTCCACCCCTTGATGCCGCCGATCATGGAACTGACGTTGGTGTAGCCCATGGCGACCAGATCGCGCGCCGCCAGGGCGGAGCGATTGCCACCGGCGCAGTAGAGGGCGATGGCCTCGTCGCGATCCATGGTGACATCCTCCTCGATGTTCAACTCGAGGAATCCCCGCGGGATCAGGTGCGCTCCCGGGACATAGCCGTCCATCACCTCGTCCCGCTCGCGGACGTCGACAACGTGTTGAATCTCGCCCGACTGCACGCCCCGCTTCACCTCATCGGGGCTGACTTCCTTGATCGACTTCTTGACGTGCTCGAGAAGCTGGCTCGATGTGAGAGCCATAGTGCCCTCTCCCGCTGAAGGAGTTGATATGCGTGATAGAGTGAGACTCAAAAACCTAGGGACGACCCGACTTCCCGCAAGAGCGGAGTTCTGCGACTTGCGCCTGCAGGGCGGTGACCTCACAGATCACCCGTGCCGCCGCACGCTCCACCTCCATCGCCGTCGTCGAGCGCCCCAGACCGAAGCGCAGAGAAGCCGCCGCCGTTGCCGGATCCAGACCGAGTGCGGTCAGCACGTGTGATGGTGTGCCGTCTCCCGAGGCGCAGGCCGATCCCGAAGACAGGGCTACATCCCGCAAGGCCGTGATCAGATCAGCGCCATGGATGCCGGGGAACGACACGTTGAGCGCATGCGGCAGCCGCTGTGACCTGTGACCGTTGATGACGACGGTCGTTCCCAACGCGTCCGTGAGGCGCTCCTGCAGTGAGTCGCGGAGACGGCGCAGGCGCTCCGCGTCGGCCTCGGACTCGTCACTGGCCAACCGGCAGGCCTCGCCGAAGCCGACGATGCCGGCAACGTTGAGTGTTCCTGACCGCAGCCCTCGTTCCTGCCCTCCGCCTTCGATCTGGGGCGTCAGCCGCAACGGCGGCCGGCGGCGGCGCACAAACAGCGCCCCCTGCCCCTTGGGGCCATGGATCTTGTGGGCTGAGATGGACAGCAGATCGATAGGCAACCGACGCATGTCGAGAGGAACCTTGCCGGCAGCCTGGGCCGCGTCGCAGTGCCAGACGACATCCCGGCCCCGCAAGCGTGCAGCGATCTCATCCAGAGGCTGGAGCACACCCGTCTCGTTGTTGGCGGCCATCACCGACAGCAGTCGGGCGCCGTCGTCGAGGGCGGCGTCCAGGGCATCCAGGTCGAGGATGCCCGTGGAATCGACGGCGAGGCGTGTCACGCGATGGCCGGCGCGCTCGAGACGCTGGAAGACGTCCAACACCGCGTGGTGTTCGGTGACACAGGTGACGAGGTGCATGCCCGACCCCGACCACGCCTCGCAGATCCCCTTCAGCGCCAGATTGTTGGCCTCCGTGGCGCCGCTGGTGAAGATGATCTCTCTTGCCGTGGCGCTGATGAGATGGGCTACGTGAGCGCGGGCCGCTTCCACGGCGGCCGCGGCGGCGTACCCGAAATCATGTGTGCGGCTGGAGGGATTCCCGAAGTTCTCGCGCAGACAGGGCAGCATCACCTCGAGGACCCGTGGATCCAGGGGCGTGGTGGCCAGATGATCGAGATAGATGGGCGCCGCGAACCCGGGCCCGGAAGCATCGGATGGTGCAGGATCAGACGCTGAAGGACTCGCCGCAGCCACAGGTTGTCCGGGCGTTGGGGTTCTCCACCTGGAAGCCGGCTCCCATCAGCCCGTCATCGTACCGCAGAGTCACGCCGTTGAGATACAGGCAACTCTTGGGATCGATGAAGATGCGCACGCCGTTGGATTCGATGACCTGATCCATCTCCGTCGGCCCGTCCTCGAATTCCAGCTTGTACTGAAACCCGGAGCAGCCTCCACCTTTCACGGCGACGCGCAGGCCGCGGTGAGATTCGCCCGACGGCAGGGATGGATCATCCTGCTCGAGAAGAGATCGGATCTTGGCAGCAGCCTCGTCGGAAACCGTCAGCATGATAGGCGTTTCTAGCGGCCGTAGATGGCACACTCAACGAGGTCGGGGACCTCGCCGTGACATTGATAGGTCTCACAGTTGTGACAATCGCGCTCGAATACTTTCGTGCTGCAACACAGACAACCTCGCAGCACATCTATGCCCCGTCGGTTGCGCTCCCGCAGTTGGCCGTACTGGGTCATCTTGGCTTCGATCTCGTCCTGTTGTATCTGCAGGATATCAATCATCCGGCGCGCCAGATCGCCGCCCGTTTCGGCTGTGTCCCGCAGGGCGAACAGGTCCCGAACCTGGTCCAGATCGAAACCCAGACACTTGAGGCCCTGAATGATGTGCAGCCGCCGCAACTGGTCTTCACAGTAGCGGCGGAAGCCTCCATCGGTCCGCTCCATGGGCTCCACGAGACCGAGCTCTTCATAATAGCGGATGGTTCGGGTGGAGACACCGGCGCGCTCAGCCAGGTCACCGATCTGCATTGTTGAGGCGGGAGGCGTCAAGTGACGTATCTTCCAGTGTTTAGGCGAATGTAACCAGGCCCCAAAGGAGTGTCAACGAGACGGGAACCATGGACCCTGACCCTTTCATACACGTCGACGAGACGCTGCGCAACGCCATCGATGAGGGCCTCGTAGCCGGTGCTGTTCTGATCGCGGCTCGCGGTGCCGACCGGCGCCACGAACTCGCCATCGGCCACGCTCAAGTCTCGCCCACGATCAGGCCCTTGTCGTCATCGACACTGTTCGATCTGGCCTCCCTGACGAAGGTCCTGGCCACGACATGGCTGGCCATGCAACTGGCCTCGTCCGGACACCTGGACCTCGATGCTCCCCTCGAAGACCTGCTGCCCGGCTATTATCCTGCGGACAAGGCAGGGCTGACGATTCGTCTGTTGATGTGCCATGCGGCGGGCTTCCCCTCGGGGTTGCGACTGCGGCAGGAGCTGGCCCCGGACACGGCCGGGGCCGCCCACCGCCGGCGTGTCATCGAGCGGTTCCTCGATGCCCCCCTCGCGGTCGAGCCGGGACTACGTGTGCTGTACAGCGACATCGGTCCGATTCTCGTCGGTGACCTGCTGGAGCAACTCGGCGGCGATGAGTGCCGCCTGGACAGAACCTGCGCCCGAGACCTCTACGCCCTGCTGGACCTCAACGACACCTTCTTCAGCCATCTCGACGACCCTTTGAAGGTGGCCCTGCGGCCGCCAGAAGCCTTTGCTGCGACAGAGAACTGTCCGTGGAGGAAGCGCCTGGTTTCGGGTGAAGTGCATGACGAGAATGCCCACCTGCTGCGCGGCGTGGCCGGCCACGCCGGACTGTTCGCCACGGCCCATGATCTGGAGCGGATCGCCCGCGCCTATCTGGGCGAGGCCGACATCGGTGTGGATGAGCAGACCCTCCGGCGACTGACCGCGCCTCAGGCGGTCGCCCCGGAGGCCTACCGGGCCTTCGGCTGGGACAGGCCCAGGTCGGATGGGCCTTCCGGCGACCGCCTCTCCATGCGAGCCTACGGACACACGGGGTTCACCGGCACCTCACTGTGGATCGATCCGGATCGAGACGCATATGTGATTCTGCTCAGCAACCGGGTACATCCCTCTCGCACCGACCGTGGATTTCTCGACTTGCGACCACGACTCCACGGGCAGATCATCGAGGCGCTGGACAGTTGACCGCGAGTCGTTTCTCACCCTGCGTGCAACGGAACGCCGTTTGGTGCGTCCAACTGCCGACCCGTCCCCCGAACCGGAGCACCTGTGCCGTGACTCACACTCACCGAGGTCCCGGGCTGCACGTCTGGCTGCAGTTGGCCCTGGTGATCCTCATGCTGTCGACGGTTTCGGCCTCCACCGTCCTCCCCTTGAGCGTCGTCGACCTT
>PBSR01000233.1 GCA_002726335.1 Gemmatimonadaceae bacterium | reverse complement strand
TGCCAAGGCGGATGAGTTCAACGTCTTCCTCTATCAACGGGGAGGCGGGCTGTTCGATGCCGACGGCAATCTGACGATGGACAGCGACATCGCTCTGGAGACGCTGGTCTGGTTCACGCCGCTGGCAGCTGGCCCGACGCGGATCGGTGCCAGCCTCGGTTCGACGAAGATCCTGACCCAGGCCATCGAGACGGGCTACTTCGTAACGCTCCTGTGCCCCGACTGGCGCACCAAGCTGCTCGAGATCGATGTACCTCGGATGGAAGGCAGGATGGCGCTGATGCCCTTGCCCGCTTTCGAACCGGGCGGACGGCGCACGAGCGTGCGCGGCGGCACCATGCTGGGCATCACCAAGGCGACGGCGGACAAGGACCTGGCCTGGGCCGTCGCCGAGCACATGTACCTGGACTCGGAGGAGCTGGCAGCACGTTTTCGCGAGACCAATATCCTGCCGCCCCTGCGCGACGCCTGGCTGCTGCCGGCCTTCCTCGAACCGCGGCCCTATTGGTCGAATCAGCCCCTGGGGAAACTCTACGCTGACGTGGCAGACGACACGCCGCCCTGGTACACCAGTCCTTTCGTCGAGAAAGCCGTAGAGAAGATGGGACAGGTGGTGGCAGCCTGTGGCGCTTACTATCGCGAGAACGGTGACGCTGGTCTGCGCGATTTCGCCCGTACCCGTCTAGGTGCGGCGGCTGACGAAGTGCGCCGGCACGTTGAGAGAAATCCATTTTGAGGGCTGGCGAACTCAAGTCTGCGGTGTTCAGGTTGCAGCATCGCTATGCGCCCTATGTCTTCGTGGCGCCCTTCGTGCTGGTCTTCTTCATCTTCATGCTCTATCCCCTGGTGAACAGCCTGATCCTGGCCTTCTACGTCACCAGCGGGCCCAAGTCACAGGTTTTCGTCGGCTTTGCCAACTTCGTGTTCCTGCTGCAGGATCCCGACTTCCATACGGCCATCCACAACACCGTCATCTATGCCAGCTGTTCGGTATTTCTGCAGCTACCCTTGAGTCTCGGCCTCGCCATGCTGCTCAACCAGGCCCGTTTGCGCGGGCGCAACTTCTTCCGCCTGGGATTCTTCTCACCCAATCTTGTGGGTCAGGTCTTTGTCGCCGTCCTGTTCTCCGTCATCTTCATCCCGAAGTTCGGTCTGCTGAATCGGGTGCTGCACGCCCTGTTCGAGATTCCCATCGACACCAAGTGGCTCGGTTCACCTGAGCTGGTCATGCCCGCCCTCGTGCTGACATCGCTGTGGATGTACGTGGGCTTCAATATGATCTACTTCCTGGCGGCGCTGCAGACGATCGACGTGCAGCTGTACGAAGCTGCGGATGTGGACGGTGCGTCGCCGTGGCAGAAGTTTCTGCACGTCACAGTCCCGGGGATCCGACCCGTGGCAGTTTTTGTCATCGTGCTGAGCACGATCGGCTCTTTCCAGCTGTTCGAGTTGCCTTACGTCATGCTCGAGAGTACGGCAGGCCCCGACAACGCTGGACTCACCATTGTGATGTACCTGTACCAGAACGGTTGGATCCTCGGCGATCTCGGTTTTGCCTCGGCCATCGGCTGGATGCTCACCCTTGGCGTATTCGTCATCTCCCTGGTCCAGATGGGACTGACGGGCAGTTGGAAGACGGACGCGTGAGCGCCACGAAGGCCGTGGTCTACGCGCTGCTGGTGGCGGCGGCGATGGTGATGCTGACGCCGATGGTCTGGCTGTTGGCGGCCAGCCTCAAGGGGCCGGACGATCTGTTCAGCTACCTGTTCTTCGCCCCGACTCTGTCGGGCTACAACTTCAGGCAGCTCTTTACGGAAATCCCATTCCTGCGCTTTCTGATGAACAGCTTGTTCGTCACCGGCGTCACCGTGCTGGTGCAGCTCATCTTTGCTTCCATGGGAGGCTTCGCTCTGGCAAAGTACGAGTTCCGCGGCAAGAAGCCGATCATGGTGCTGATGCTGGCAACGATGACGATACCCGCCCAGGTGCTGATGGCGCCGATGTACGAGCTCATCTACCGTTTCGGTCTCGTCGATACCTACATGGGGCTGATCATCCCCAGTGCCGTCAGCGTCTTCGGCATGTTTCTTTTTCGGCAGTCGCTGCTGGAGCTGCCCGACGACCTGCTGCAGGCGGCCCGCATCGACGGGTGCAGCGAACTTCGCCTCTACTGGACCGTAGTGCTGCCGGTGGCCAGGCCGATGATCGGCGCCTTCTGCCTGATCTCCTTCATGGCCTCGTGGAACAGCTTCCTGTGGCCACAGATCATCCTGCAGACGCAGGAGCGATTCACCTTGACGATCGGGCTGAATCAGATGGTAGGCCTGTACTCGCAGGAGTACGGCGCCCTGATGGCCGGCACCCTGCTGGCGGTGATGCCGGTGATGCTGCTGTTCTTTCTTCTGCAGCGCGAGTTCATCAGCGGTCTGACGGCGGGCGCCGTCAAAGGCTGACGATTGACACGAAACCTGCTCACGGCACTGCTGGCGGTAGCCTGTGTCTCCTGCGCGACGAGACAGTGGCAGTACTCGGATCGTCGAACCAGCTTCAACCAACTGCGCATCTACCAGATCATGGTGGAGGCCTACGCCGACGGCGACAGCACTCGCGGCTACGGGTCGGGCTGGGGTCCGAGCCACCATCTCGGCGACCTGCGCGGCATCACACAACAGTTGTCCCGTATCGCCGAGCTCGGTGTCAACGCCATCTGGCTGACGCCCGTTTTTGACAGTGACCGCCACGCTGAAGAGGACGATCGTCTCGATGCGACAGGGTACTTTGCACGCGACTACTTCTCCATCGATCCGGAGTTCGGCAGCCTCGAGGATGCCCGGAGACTGGTCGACGCGGCCCACGCGCTCGGGCTCTACGTTTTCTTTGACGGCGTCTTCGGTCATCACAAGGGAGACGTGGTACCGTCGCCCACCGGCAGGGTACCGGCCGGGCCATCCAATCCTGTGGAATACCCGGGCAGCCTTGATTTCTACACCGAGGTCGCTCTTCACTGGATCGACGAACTGAACATCGACGGCTGGCGCCTCGATCAGGCCTACCAGGTGCCGCCCCCCATGTGGCGCAGAATCCGGGAAGCTGTCGAACAACACTGTCGTCAGCGCGACCTCGAGGGAAACCAATGGGGAACTCTCGGATACATGGTGGCCGAAGTGTGGCGCGGCGAAGCCGAGATCGCCCGTGACGCGTACGGACCTGCCAGTACTCCGGCCCTGCTGTCGGCTTTCGATTTTCCTTTGCGCTACCGCCTCGTACAGACCCTGGCCGTGGAGGAGAGCGGCCGCGGCGGGTTGCCGGCGAGTCACCTGGCCGCAGGGTACGCCACCCACGCCGCCTACCCGCCTCACGCCGTGCCGAATCTGATGCTGTCCAATCATGATCTGCTCCGCTTCGGTGATCTCATCGAACGCGCCGGACTGGGCGGTCCCGACACGGCCCAGTACTGGGCCCGCCTGCGGGCGGCACATTCCTTCCTGGCGGCTTACACCGGTCCCGTCACCTTCTATTACGGGGAGGAGACCGGCGACGAGGTAGCGGGATTCGCCGCCCGGGTCGAGGACAAGTGCTGGGAGGTGTTCCAGTGTGATGACCACGTGGCCCGCACGAGCGGTCGCTTCACCAACCTGCCGCCTGCCGCAGAAAAGCTGAGGGAGTACGTAGCCAGCCTGATGCGGGTCCGTGCCCGACACCCGGCGCTGTGGAACGGATCGCGGCAGAGCCTCGTAGCGGGGGAAGCCCTGCTGGTGGACATGAAGGTGTACGGCGAGGACCGCGTGCTCTACTTGCTGAACACCGGCGGGACGAACCGCAGGGCGGCCTTCGCCACGGCACAGCTGGGGGCCGGGCGGTTTACCGACGCCGTAACGCAGGAACCAATGGCTGTGACCGGGGATTCACTCGTGATCGACTTGCCCGGTCTGAGTGCACTCTTCGTGGCTCTGGCCGATTGACGGCGGCCGTGCGCACCCGGCTCCCTGTCTGGCTCATCCTCGTGGTTGGACTCACGGCCTGTGGGACGATGGGCTGGCGACTCACACCACCGACCGCCGAGAGGTACACTGCACCAGCCCCGTCGGTTCTGGCAGAACACCTCGAGTCGCGCCAGACTGCGGCCAGCGACAGCGCCGAGGCCACGTACCGGCCCTGGGTTGTGGTGGCACCGTTCTACGAGGATGCCGGGTTTCGGGATGATGTGTTTGACCTGCCCCGGGATCTTCCCCGTATGCTGGAGCCCCTGCTGGCCGCACGGGATATCTGCCGGGTCGTACCGGCGGCGGCGGTGGAGGTGGCCGTCGCGGGACGCGATCACCGTTGGGTTGAGAGCCACCAGCAGGAACTCAGCGACATGCTGATGGCGGACTTTCTCGTCGTCGGCGCTCTGCACACCTACAAGTTCGAGCGCCTGCACGTCGGCAACCCTCTGGTTGCCGGATACAAGTCTTATGTCGGGACCGTCGAGCTGAGTGCCCGGATGTTCGGCGGCTCCCCCCTCGGTCTGATCGGGTCGGTCCAGATCACCAGGGAGTCACAGAACAGAGGGTTGGGCCTGGACCTGCTCGGCAAGCCCCGCGAGGGGGATGAACAGTTCAACCGTCTCGAGCACATGCGGTTCGACAGCGATGAGTTTCGCGCCACAGCTCTGGGGGAGGCGACAGTGCAGGCGTTGCAGCAGCTGGCCACCGAGCTGGACCAACTGCTGCGCCCAGGGGAATTGACCGACCTCGATGAGGAGCCACAGATCCTGTCCGTGTTCGGCGACGAGGTCTTCATCAATCTCGGACACACTCACGGCGTGCGGCTGGGCTACCGGTTCACCGTATCCGGCAGCGCCCACGTCGATCCACCCGTTGTCGAGGTGCGGGATGTGATTAGCGACAACGTCTCACGCGTGGTGGCACTACGCGGCGGGGGGCTGATTGAACCGGGCCAACGGGTGGAACTGATCGGTGTTGGCGTCGAAGAGGAAGAGTGAGTGCGGGAAGACTAATCGTTCACGGCTTCGGCGAGCTCCTCCGCGGGGTAGGTGAGGATCTCGGCCAGCGTCGGGTGGTAGTGGGGGATGGCGGCCAGATCACGGACGGACCCTCGAAAGTACATGATGGCCGCCAGCTCGTGCACGAGTTCGCCCACCTCGGGTCCGCAGAGACCAGCGCCGAGAATCTCGCCCGTCTGTGGATGACACAGGATCTTCACCAGGCCATGAGTCTCGCCGAGGCACATCGACTTGCCGTGATCGTCGAAGGGATAGCTGGCCACCAGATAGGGCACGTCCTGCTGCTGGCAACGTCGCTCGGTGAGACCCACCGTCGCCACTTGGGGATCGGTGAAGGTCACCTCTACTGTCAGGCGTTCGTCGACATTCCGTTGTGGCTCGTCGGGATGGGTCGCATTGAAGCCGACGGCCTCTCCCTGCAGAACGGCGATATGGACGATCTCGTGAACGCCGTTGACGTCACCCACGGCGAAGATATGAGGCTGGCTGGTGCGCATTTCGCCGTCGACACAGATGCGCTGTTGGTCGAGGGTGACCCCCGCTCTGTCGAGACCGAGGTTCGTCGTGTTGGGCCGTCGACCGAGAGCTTGAAACACGGCCTCAGCAGCGGCAGTTTTCTCTTCACCTGCATGTGAAAAGTGGGCGACCTTCAGGCTATCGCGGCGTTCAAATCTGTGCAACTGAGTTCCGGTGAACAGCGAGAAACCCTCCTCCCGAAGCCGGGCCTCCACCGGCCGGGCCAGATCTTCGTCGAGGCCGGACAGGATATGGTGACTGCGCTGGATGATGGTTACGTCGACGCCGATGCGACCGTAGAACTGGGCCAGCTCACAGGCGACGGAACCGGCGCCGAGTACGAGCATCGAGGCCGGAGGGTGGCGCAGGTCGAGGGCTTCGTCGCTGGTGATGTAGCCCACGTCGTCGAGACCGGGTATGGGCACGTGACTGATGACGGATCCGGTGGCCACGACAAAGGTGCGCGCCGACAGCGTGCGACCGCCCACGTCGATCTGGTGGGAGGAAAGGAAACGGCCGTAGTCCTCGTAGAGAGTGAACCCTCTCAACTGTTCGATGCGGTAGTCGGCGAACTCGCGGATCAGCCGGTCCTTGCGTTCCATGATCGCACCGAGGTCAGCGCCTATGCCGTCGGTGCGCAGGCCGAATTCGCCGGCACGGCGCATGAGGGACATGATATCGGAAGAGCGCAGGATGGCTTTGCTCGGCATGCAGCCGCGCAGAATGCACAATCCGCCCAAAGGGCCCGGGTCGACGATGGCGACATCGGCGCCGGCGTCACGGGCGGTGCGAGCTGCGGCGTAGCCACCGGAGCCGCCGCCGAGTACGATCATGTCATGGTCGAATTTCATACTCCACAAGGTACCCATCCATGATCCGCCTCGCATGGCCGCTTCTGGTGGCCTTTCTCAGCCTGCTGCCACCAGGACCCGCCGGTGCCGAAGGTCTGACCATGCGCGGCGGCACCGACCCGCGGATCCAGCAGGGCATCGACCTCATCTACCAGCTGCACTTCGTCGAAGCCGACCGCTATTTCGAAGCCATCATCGCCGATGATCCGGCCAACCCGGCGGGGCACTTCTTCCTCGCCATGGTCGGATGGTGGCGAGTACTCATCGACCTGGAGGATCGGTCCCACGACGAGGCGTTCTACCGGTTGCTGGAGCGCTGTATCGAGGTCTGCGACAACCGCCTGGCACAGGATCCCGACGACTTCGACGCCATTCTGTTCAAGGGTGGAGCCGTCGGCTTTCGCGGCCGGCTGCGCGGCGATCGACACCAGTTCGTGCGTGCTGCTCGTGACGGGCTGCGCTGTCTGCCACTGCTGAAGAAGAGCCGGGCACTGGAGCCGACGAACAAGGACATTCTCTTCGGCCAGGGCATCTACAACTACTTCGCCGAGGTTATCCCCGAGAGGCATCCCATCGTCCGCCCCATCATGCTCTTCCTCGCTGACGGCGACCGTGAACTCGGGCTGCAGCAGTTGCAGCAGGTGGCCCGCGATGGCCGCTATGCCCGGGTCGAGGCGATCTACTTCCTGGCCCAGATTCACCGCATGTTCGAGGAGGACGACGCCGGCGCCCTGCCGTACCTGGTGGAGCTGCACGAGATGTATCCGGAAAACGCCCTGTTCCATCGCTACCGGGCGCGTACTCTCATCGCTCTGGGGCGCTGGGTTCAGGGCATCGGTCAATACGAAGAGGTGGCAAGGCGGAGCCGCGCCGGACAGGCCGGCTACCACCAGCGTGGCCACATCGAAGCGCTGTACTACATCGGCAAGAATGCCTTCCGCCAGCGACGTCGAGAGGCGGCGGTGGGCAGCTTCTCGGCGGCTGACAGTCTGGCACGCACCCTGGGCCCCGACCCCGAGGATCAGGAGACGAACGGATACGCGGCCCTGGCGAATCTGTATC
The DNA here is from genome assembly GCA_002726335.1 of Gemmatimonadaceae bacterium. The sequence goes on along the minus strand of PBSR01000233.1, from coordinate 8,095 downwards.
TCGGAATGACCTTCGATGAGCTCGGCCGGCAAGAGGACGCCAGGCAGAGCTACGCACGTGTGCTGGAGCTGCCGGAGCAGGGCACCAGCCACAAGAAGGCGCGGCGGTACCGCGGGGATCCGTACGCTCGCTGAGACACCGTCCGGTGGTGACGACAGCGTACTCTCAATCGAGCCACGGATCGGCCGTCTGTCGCAGCCAATTCTCCATCTCTCCCCGCAGATCGGCGATGAGCTCATTCGAGTCGGCGGAGATATCGGCGAGTTGATAGGGATCCTCCCGATTGTCGTGCAGGATCTCTCTCTTACCGCCATCCCTCGACCGCTCTGCTACGTACGTGTGCCGGTGTGTCCTGACGCCTCGGCGGCCCCCCTCCGGCCAGGCGGGATGTGTCTCCAGATAGAGGGCCGACGTCGGCCGCGCCACGGTGCCCCCTAGGAAGGCTCTCGAATAGTCGTGGCCCTGCATGAGTTGGGGAATCCGGTCCCGGTGCCCGGTCAACGCCAGCAGCGAGGTCGTCAGATCAGCCGTGCCGATCAACAGATCGTCCGTTCCCGCAGCGATATGGCCCGGCCAGCGTACCATCAGCGGCACCACCATCGACTCTTCGTACCACACGCTCTTTCCCATCAACCCGTGGCTGCCCATCATCTCGCCGTGATCAGAGGTGAACACGACGATGGTGTTCTGCTCCAGGTCCTGTTCCCGCAACGCTGTGAGGATGCGTCCAAAGTTCTCATCGACACCGGTGACCATGGCGAAGTAGTTCTTCACATCCCGTCTTGCCCGGTCACCGCGCTCGTCGGTGGGCACGTTGGCTCGGGTCAGCAATTCCCCGTGGGAGGCATCCCCATATCGTTCCACATATTCGCCTGGCACCTGGTCGAAGGGCATGTGCGGCGGGTTGTAGGAAACGAACAGGGAAAAAGGCTTGTCCGGGTCGCGCCATCCGGTTCGGTTTTCGATGTAGTCGACGGCCACATCGGTCTCGTGTTTCGTCGACCACTCGTGGACCTCGAGCCGCTGATCGATGCGCGCGTCGCCATGCCAGTAGTGAGGCTGATTGTGCCAGTCACAGCAGCCGTAGGAATGCCAGAAGTCGAAGCCGTGTCGTCGCGGCCCGGGGGGCGTGTAGGCGTCCCACACCACACCATCCTGCCTGGGACCCTCGGTGAAGTGCGACTGACGGTTCGGCGGGTCCAGATGAAGCTTGCCGATGTATCCCTGACAATATCCTGCCTCGTGCAGGACATCCGAGAAACAGCGCTCCTCCTGGCGAAGAAAGTTGTCGTACTGCACGGTCGACGAGTTGACGTTCCCCAGCACGCCGTTGGCATGGGGATACCTGCCCGACAACAGCATGGCCCTGTACGGGCTGCACACGGGGCGATTGCTCACCGCGTCGGTGAACACGAGGCTCTGCCGCGAAAAGGCATCCAGGTGAGGGGTCAGTACCGGGTCCTGGCCCGTGCGGCCGATGGCCTGCGAGCGGAATTCGTCGGGAAAAACGAACACCAGGTTCGGTCTGTCTGGTTTCAATTTCTGGCTTCCTCGGGCTCATACCGCCACTGACGGAGGATTTCGTAGACGACAACAGCAGCGGTACAGGCCACGTTCAGCGAGTTCTTGTAGCCGAAGACGGGCACCTCGATCATTCTGTCACATAGGTCGAGGACTTCTCGTTCCACGCCCAGAGCCTCGTTGCCCAACACCAGAGCCACCGGCCGCGGATACTCGACCTCGGTGTAGGCAAGGCTGTCTGAAGTGGTCTCCAGGGCCCAGACCGCAACTCCCTGCGACTGCAGATCGGCTACCGTCTCCACCGTACTCTCGGTGTGGGCTGTGTCCACGTAGTCGATCGTACCCAGCGCCGTCTTGTCGAGTCGGGGGTGAGGCGGGTGCGCGGTGTAGCCACAGGTGATGATCCGCTCCAGGCGAGTCGTGTCAGCGGTGCGAAAGATGGAACCCACGTTGAAGGCGGAGCGCAGGTTGTCGAGCACCAGGGTGACGGGAAACTTGGGCCGCTGCGTGTACTCGTCAAAAGGGATGTCGAGGTCGCGGCTGCGGACATCGAAGGTCGATTCCTCGACGCCGCTGACTTCCCGACGACGGCTCAAGTTGAGCTGACGTCGACGGCCTGTCCGGTTCGCGCCGATTCACGCGCCGCGTCGAACACACCCATCACGGTACGTACGCTCTGCGGCGTGACGGCCAACTCGGCCTGGCCGCCGATGGCGGCGGCGACGTTCTCGTAGAAGCAGCGCCAGCGTCCCGGCACGCCGTCGAACACCGTCTCGGCGGAGCGGCCGGCCACCTCGCGCCGCAGACGTGGCCAATTGTCGCGGTCCGGCTCACTGGCGCCGTCGATGTTGCCGGCGATCATGGCTCGCTCCTGCGGATCGAGGCCGTTCTTGACGAAGGCGCCGTCGGTGCCCAGCACGTACCAGCGCGGCATCTGCACACGGGCGATGGACGAGGTGACCACGTGGATCTCGGCGCCGTTGGCGAAGGACAACACGCAGTGGGCGTGATCTTCCACGTCGTTGGCCAGTCCGGCATCGGTGAAGCGGGTGTAGACAGACTGCAACGGCGCCGGCACCAGCTGCAGGGCCTGGTCGATCATGTGGGCCCCGAGATCGACGAACTTGCCGCCGCCGCGATGGGCCTCACCACGCCAGGAGCGGGGCGCCCCGTACTGACCCCAGGCCAGCTGGGCGTAGATCAACTCGCCGAGCTCACCGTCGGCCAGCAGCTGCTTCACCGTCAGGTAGTCGCCGTCCCAGCGCCGGTTCTGGAACACGCTCAACATCTTTCCCGACGCCTCGGCCGCGGCCAGCATGGCATCTGCCTCGGCGCCGTCGAGACTCATCGGCTTGTCGGTGACCACATGCTTTCCCGCCTCCAGCGCGGCGATGGCCTGCGGCGCGTGTACGTCATTCGGCGTGGCCAGCACGACGAGTTCCACCTCCTCGTCTGCAAGGACGTCCTCGAACCGTTCCCAGGCGTGGACTCCGAGACGGCCGGTGATGTCGGCGCGCGCCTCGGGCCGGCTGGAGACGACTCCCTTCAGGGCCAACGCCGGTGCCGCCAGTCCGACGAGGTAGGAGTGGAAACTGCGGCCGGCGAAACCGTAACCGACGACGGCGGTGGCGATGGCTCTTGATTCATCCATGGGCGCAAGGGTAGCGTGGCGCCTATTTTGGGGCAACCCGGAGCGGGAGAGGACGGAATCATGCGAATCAGGCTCAACTGGCCCGCCGGCCAGGCGCACGCGAAGCTCGAGGATACGCCGACGACCCGGGCATTGCTCGCGGCCCTGCCGCTGACCGCCCGGGCCAACACCTGGGGCGAGGAGGTCTACTTCGACACCGGCGTCGATGCCACACTGGAGGCTGACGCCCGTCAGGTCGTCGATCCCGGAACCGTCTGCTTCTGGGTGGAGGGCAAAGCCCTCGCCCTGCCCTATGGTCGCACCCCTGCTTCGCAGGGCGATGAGTGTCGCCTCGTGTCCGACGTCAATCTCCTGGGGAGGCTGGAGGAGGACGCCCGGGTGCTGGCGACCGTGGCCGCGGGGGATGAGATCCGCCTAGAGAGCGTCGATGGCTGAGCTCGTATCACTGCAGCGCCTCGTCGCTGACGGCTACCACAACGCCTTCACGGATCTGACACGGTGGCGTGATCACACCTACCTCGTGTATCGTCAGGCACAGGGCCATGGTATCGAGCCACCCGGCGACGTGGTCGTCCTGCGCTCGGCTGATCTGGTCTCCTGGGAGCAGGTGGCCCGGTTCGACACCGGCGGCGATGATCGCGACGCCAAACTGCTACCCACGGCAGATCGACTTGCCGTCAGCTTCGGTACGTGGGTGCCACGCTGGCGTACGGCAGCTTCGTGCACAACGGTGGAGCACGATCTCATCACTCACGTGTCGGTATCAAGGGATGGCACCTGCTGGTCGACGCCGACACAGATATACGGGATCAACTACTGGCTGTGGCGCCTGCTGGCGGCGGACGGTGCCTACTGGTGTGCCGCCTATCACTTCGGCCGTCGTGATGACCGCGACATGCGCACCGTGCACCTGCTGCGTTCCGACGATCTGTTCGACTGGCGTCTCGTCACGCAGATGCGCTCCGGGGGCGGTCCAGGAGAGCCGGTGCTCTATTCCCCGGAGCCGGGGCTGTTGCACACCATCGTGCGCACCCTCGAGCCAGACCATCACTCCTGGCTGGGAGTCAGCCGCGAACCGTACGATCGGTGGGAGTGGCACGATCTGGGGGTGATGATCCACGCGCCGGTGGTGCTACAGCTGCCGGACGGGCGTTGGATCGTTGCCGGTCGCTCGCAGGAAACCGACCTGCCGGCCGACACGTTTGTGTCCGTCGGGGAACAGCATGACCCGGCAGGGCATCATACGAGCGTGTGGGAGATCGAGCCGACGCGAGTGCGGCACCTGCTGACGGTGCCCAGCGGCCGAGACTGCTCCTACTGCGGACTGGCGCTGGCGTCCGATGGAGAATCGGTACTGATGAGCTACTACTCACAACACGAAAGGCTCCCCCTGCCGGCAGATCCGCCGACTCCAAGTGACGTGTACCTGGCCTGGATGGCGCTGTAAGGGGAGGGGAAGGGAATGGGGGGCAAAACAGGGAGCCATCGGCCCGGGAAGCCACTACGACGGGTGGTCACGAGTCTGGTGGTGACCCTGCTGGTCGCTGTCAGCCTGGCTGGCTGTGCCGCCGGCTACGCCCGCTACATGGGCAAGAGCCTTTCACGTATGCAGAATCGCGACTGGGCAGGGGCGTTGGAGAAGCTGGAGAAGCCCGCGGGGAGCACCAATCTGCTCCTATATCGCCTGGAGAAGGGACTCATCCTGCACTACGCCGGTGATTGGGCCGCCTCCAACGCCCAGTTCGAGCGTGCCGAACGGCTCATCGACAAGCACCACACGCGTTCGGCGAGCCGCGAGATCGCCGCACTGCTGACCAACGACGCCATCCGTGCCTACAGCGGCGAGGAGTTCGAGCGGGTTCTTATCCACTACTACCGCGCCCTCAACTACCTGCACCTGGACGATCCCCAGGGAGCCCTGGTGGAATGCCGCAAGGCGAACCTGCGTCTGGCGGATTTCGCCGAAGCATCCGAGGTCGAGCTCAGCTACCGCAACGACGCCTTCCTGCAGTACCTCACCGGGCAGCTGTTTGAGGCCGAGGGGGAGGTCAACGACGCCTACATCTCCTACCGGGACGCCGCCAAGGGGTACGCCGCCTACGACAGCGAGTTCGGCCTGCGTCCTCCGGCACCGATGGCGACGGATCTGCAGCGGTCCACACAGCTGCTGGGGTTTGCCCAGGAGTGGATCGATATCCAGACGCGCTGGGGCCTCGATCCGGGTCTGTCCGCCGTGCCCGCCCCAGGTCCGGGTACGGTGACGGTCTTTGCCGAGAGCGGCTTTGTCGGCCGCAAGGGCCAGCAGGAGATCAGCCTGCCCATCATGGAGCATGACAAGACCTACGATGTCTGGCACGTCTCCGACCGAATGGTCAGGCGTTATCACCATCCGTACCACCGGGGCAAGGTGAAGTACTGGCTGAAGGTCGCTCTTCCCGTTCACGTGCCGGGACGAAGTCGGGTGGCCGGCGTACGGCTCCGCCTCGGAGACCGGGTCGCCCCGGGATGGATGGTGGAAAACCTCGACGCCATCGCGGCCAAGTCGTTGCAGGAGAAGGAGGATTCCATCCTGCTGCGCAGTGGCGCCCGCGCCCTGGCCAAGTGGATCGCTTCCGAGAAGGCGGAGGACGAGAACGAGTTCCTCGGCCTCCTGGTGAACCTCTTCGGCGTCGGCACCGAAGCGGCCGACACGCGCAGCTGGGTGTCGTTGCCACAGACGATCTGGATGGCCCGTGCCGAGGTGCCGGCGGGAACGACTCGTGTGGTTCTGGAGTTTATCAATGCAGGGGGAGCCGTCATCGACGAGCACACCTTCACCGGCATCGATCAGAGTGGAGATCGCCCCCTGTTTCTCAGCTGGCGCAGTTTCCGCTGAGACCAAGGAGACAAGAGACAACATGAGCAAGGTGCACAGAGTCACAATCGGACTGTCGCTGCTGTTGGCAGTGGCGGTGCCGCTGTCGGCCCAGTCCATCGGCAGCGCTGAAGGTGGGCGGGCCATGCCGGCGGGGGCGGTATTCAACATCGTCGACTGGGAGGGGGGACCGCTGCCGCCGCTGTATGAGCGTTCGGCGCAGCTTCCCCTGTCACTGGACGGGGTCGTCGAGCTCCACGAGGCCGAGTTCTCTGATGACGCGATCATCAAGACTCTCGAGGAGCGGCGATGCAGCTGTGACGCGTCCGTAGCTTCCATGGTGCATCTCAAGCGGGCGGGGGTGTCAGAGCAGGTGATCCAGGCCATGTCTCTGCACGCCCTGGCCCCGAACCGCCGGCTCGATCTGGTGATTCATATGGATTTCGAGGGGTTGGGGAAGAACGCGACACCCTCTGCGGCGGCGCGCAAGGGGTATCTGTACCTCATCATTCCCGACGGCGAGCGTGACCGCGTGTTCTTCGGCAACCTGGGCCAGGCTCTTGGACGGGCCGGCCGCACGCAGGTGGACAACACCGACCTGCTGCTGCCCAAGGCGGTACGCCGGGCCAGCTTCGTGGCCCGCGTGCCACTGAAGGAGCACGGCCGCAAGCGCGCCTTGGTGTTTACCTCGACCCGTCCTGATATTTATACCGTCACCGACATCCCCGAAGCCGATCGCAAGGCGGCGCAGGAATTCACCTTCGACTATCCTGCCAGCTCGCTGCAGAGCCGGTGCACGCTGCAGGCGCTGCATCGGCAGGACGTGATGCTGGCAGACCGCTGGCATCTCGAGCGTTCGCACTTGGAGTGCGAGTGGGACTGAAGACTGAGGAGGGAGCTATACATCAGATGAGAAAAGTGAGAGAAACGATGAAAAGGCGAGCCACTCAACTGGCCCTGCTGGCCGTCACGGTCGCCAGCCTGTCAGCCTGCGCCGGGCCGCGGGCCTTCACGCGGGGTACCTACGAGGATCCAGAGCAGATCGCCATGCTGGACGATCGCTGGAACCAGAACGACATGCAGTTGGTGGCGAAGAAGATCGTCGAGTCTCTGGCTGCCTGGAAGCAGCGTGACGCTCTCGACAAGCCGGTCGTCATCCTCGAGACACCGAAGAACCGGACGACGGAGCACATCGATCTGCAGGCCCTCTACGACCACGTGAAGACGGCGCTGATCAACAGCGGCGAGTTCACCTTTCTCGACAAGGCGGCCCGCCAGGAGATCGCCAAGGAGTACGAGTACCAGGGCTCCGGTTATGTCGATCCGAATGAGGCGACGGGCCCCGGGAAACAGCGCGGCGCCAGATTCCTCCTGGGAACGGTGATCACCTCCAACGTGCAGCGGGTGGGCAACGACAAGCTGGTGTACTACAAGACCACCTTCGAGCTCACCGACATCGAGACGACGGAGATCGTGTGGACGGACCACAAGGAGATCTCCAAGGCCTTCAAGAAGAAGAGCATCGGGCTATGAAAACCTGGATCGCAGTCTCAATGATCGTCAGCTGCGCCGGAGTCATAGAGGCCGCCGAACCGTCCTCTGATCGCACCGATGGTCCGGAGGGCAGTGAAGTGGGCCGCGGCGGATACCCCCACTACGGCACCCCCGGCAGTGTGTTCATCGAGCCCTTCTTCGGGGCCGCTGCCGTCGACATCGAGCCGGAAGGGGGAGAGGGAAATACCTCGCAGACGGATCTGATGTACGGAGCCAACGTCGGATACCTGATGGAAGACTGGCTTGGCGTACATGTGGGGTACGGCTACATCGCCGGAGACCAGAAGACGAGCATCTATTCTGCCGGCATCCGCAACATCCTGCGCTACGAGCCCTTCAACTGGCATCTGGGTCTGGATGCCGAGCTGTACTCACCGGACGTCGGTGACTCGCGCTTCGGCATCGCTCCCAGCGTCGGGGCGGAGGTGGTCATCACCGAGCACCTGCGCGCCGGACTGCAATACCAGCATGACTTCATCTTCGCCGACGACACGATCAGCATCAACCGCTTCACG
>PBSR01000232.1 GCA_002726335.1 Gemmatimonadaceae bacterium | reverse complement strand
GCCTGGCTTGTGGCATCGCCTTGGACGTTGCCGAGAAGGAGCGCGTGAGTGTAGCGATTCTGTCGCTTGAGATGAGCAGAGAGCAGGTGGCCCACCGATTCCTTGCCCGAAGGGCCAATGTGGACCTCCTGTCACTCAGGAGAGGCAGTTTCGCTCCTGAGGTATTGGACAAGCTGGCCAGGGCTGATGAAGAAATCAAAGGTCTTCCAGTTCACATAGATGATTCGCCGGGACTAAACACATCTCAGACTCGCTCCCGTCTTGAACGGTTGCATCAGCGATCGCCTCTTGCCCTGGTCCTGGTGGACTACCTCCAGCTGATGAGGGGGCCCGGCGAAACTGAGAACGAGCGCATCAACGGCATCACTACGGGCCTCAAACACATCGCAAAGGATTTGCATGTACCGGTTCTGGCGCTGTCGCAGCTCAGCAGGGCGGCCGAAGCCCGACCAAGCAAGCGCCCTCAGATGGCCGATCTACGTGGTTCTGGTGGGATAGAACAGGACGCCGATGTCGTGATGCTACTCTACAGGCCAGGTTCTTACGGGATCAAGGATGAGGATGGCGCTGACCTGGACGACTATGCAGAACTGATCATTGAGAAACAGCGTAACGGTCCAACCGGGAGTATCGAGTTGAAGTGGTGCAAGAAGACAGCATCGTTCGAGGAACCGTGAGTTTCTATCGCTCCCCTCAGCGCCCGCCCAGGGAACGTCAAGGAGTGGTGCTTTGACGAGTACCACCCCTATCCCGGGGGGACTCCCATGCTCGATTTCGACGAGACAACACCAGACCTCGACTGGATCCAGGAGGCGGCACTCAAGCGGGAGCTGTTCTGCGTGCGTGGTGGTGGCTGGACGAAACAGACGGCCAACATCCGCAATACCTACCGCGACGCCGACGGCACCGGGCGCTGGTTCTTCAGGCTGGGATTCCGTACGGTGCGCGCCGTATGACCGCCGGGTGTCTCAGCGAGCCTGGCTGAGACGCTCACGCACTCGTTCGGCCTCGCTACGGGTGCGGGGTGACCGCGCCACCTGAGACGCACGGATTGCGGTTACGAGTGCGGCGTCGAGGTCACCCACCTCCTCGTGGGCGCTGGCCAGCACCAGCAGGGCGTCGCCGTCCGCATAGTTGAGTGCCTGGCAGACCTGCTCGGCGAGGACGACGGCCTGCGGCCCATCGCGCAGATTCGTGTCGGGGCCGGAGGCCAGCAGTGATGCCAGCATGAGCGTGCCACGCAAGTTTGCCGGACTCACGACCAGGCCCTCGCGCAGGACCGAGATGGCCTCGTCGTATACGCGTTGGCGGATCAACACCGTTACCAGCGCGTCGCGGGCGGCGGTGAACTCCGCCCTGATCTGCAGGGCCTTGCGGAAGCAGATGCAGGCTTCAGCAGTACTGCCCTGAGATATCTGCGATACTCCCAGGTTGAAGTAGGCTTCCGGGTAGTCATTCTTGGCGCGGATCGCCTTGCGGTAGCACTCAATCGCACTCTTCTCATCGCCCTGGTCGGCGAGCAGATTGCCCATGTTGAAGTGGGCCTCAGCCAGGTCGGGGCGCAAGCGCAGAACGCGGCGATACAGTGCCAGAGCCTCGTCGTGCTTGCCCTGCTGGCGCAGTTCCTTGGCCAGGTTGACGTAAGCGGAGGCGTGCTGCGGATTGATCCGCAGGGCTTCGCGGAAGTGCTCCACGGCACGTCCGCGGAGGAATCTGTCGTTCGGGCGTCCCTTGGCCAGTCGGCCCACCAGAATCCCAAGAGTGTTGTGGACGGTGGCGTTCCTGTTGTCCAGTGCCAGGCCTCGGCGTCCCGCGTCGACGGCTTCCTCCAGTTCGCCGAGTTCTGCCGCGACCCAGGAGCGCATGGCCCAGGCGAAGGCGGATTCTGGCAGGATCTCGGTGGCCCGATCGAGCCGTTGTTTTGCTTCCTCGTACCGATTGCCTTTGGCCAGACAGGTTGCGGCTTCGAGTTGAATGACCGGGTCGGTGGGGTATTCGAGGCTGCTGCTGATGACCTGTTCCTGTATCTGTGAGTCGTGGAAGCCTTGTGTGGCGTAGCGCAGCCAGCTGGGTGATGGCGGATCGATGCGTGGCATATCGTCGCTCGCGCCATCATATCGTTCCTGCAGGGCCTGTCTCATACGCGTCACCTCGATGGCCCCGGGCGCCAGTCCTGCGGCCCGATGCAGCAGCTTCTCGGCGGCTCTGACGTAACCTTTGGTGCCCCAGAGAGCTGCCAGACGCTCCATCGCTTCGATGTCATACGGGTTGGCGGTAAGCACCTTGCCCAGCGCGGCCTCGGCGTGGTCATAGGCCTGTGCCGCGTGCATCAGTTCTGCCATCAGCGGCTCGGCGTAGCCGAACTGCAAGCCGCTGCCCCGGCGAATCGCCATTCTCAGGTGAACGGCGGCTGGCGTGAACTCTCCTCTACTCGTGTGATAGCGACACAGAGCCGCGGCGCTGGCGTACAGCTGCTTGACGGCAGGGGCAAACAGGTGGCGCCGGGCCTGCTCTTCGTCGCCTTGATCGAGGAGTGCCGTACCCAGGGCCACGTTGGCCGATTCGCTTCCCGGGTTCATAGCCACCACGTGGCTCCAGTACGCCACTGGCGAGGAGGACACGCGGTTGATCTCGATCTGTTGCCAGCCGAAGAACGGAACGCAGAGCCACAGAGCCTTACCCGCCCACCGGACCGGCGCGCGCAGGCTGGCACGCAGCTCGTCGAGCAGCCACCCCATGAAGAGGGCGAGGCCGGCCAGCGAGGCATAGATGTATTTCCAGGCCACGTAGTCGAGGACGCTGTTCCAGGTCGTCGACGCAAAGGGGATCATGACGACGAGCAAGGCCACCAGGCCGAGCCCGCCCCAATGGCGCCGGCGCAGCAGTACGTAGCCGGCACCGAACACGGCCAGGATCACGGCCACCAGGAAGATCAGCCGTGGCTCGGTGGGCTCATAGATCTGAGGTACGACCTCGTGCAGGGGCACCGGTATGCCTGCGCCGAGCAACAGCCCGCCAACATAGGACTGCGTGGCGCTGACCACGGAGTAGAACGTGAACCACGTTGCCCCCGGCGGGAACAGGATGTAGCCGTAGTGCAGGGGATGGGGGCGCAACAGCCACCAGATCGGAGCCGCCGCCAGACCGAGGAAGACGAATGGCGACAATCGCAATGCCGCCTGGCGCCACCCCGGTCGTCGGTGGAATTCGCTGGCCAACAGTACGACAGGCAAGGTGAAGACCAGCTTCGAGACTGTCACGCCGACGAGGAAAAGGACCACGGACGCTGCATAGCCCCAGGTCGAAATCTCGTGATCATCTTCATGGGATCGCAGGTAGGCCCACAGTGACCCCAGGAAGAACGTCAGGCCCAGAAGGTGGTGGAACAGGGCGATGTCGGTGACCAACACCGCGGCCAGGGGGTGGATGGCGAACAGCAGCCCGGCAAACAGGCCGCTGATTGGGGACCGGGCGAAGCGACGGACGATGCTGGCCACCAGGACCGCGTTCAACCAATGGCAGGTCACAAGCAGCAGATGCCAGAACGTGGAACTGTCGGCATCGACGAGGCTGCGCAGCAGTGCGAGCAGCGCGTATGCCGAGGGGCGGAACTGACCCTCCGTGAACATCAGGAAGTCGGCGGAGTAGATCCGCGGTATGTGTTGCCAGCCGCTCAGCAGGGGCAGGTGCAGGATACTGCCGGCAGAGGTCAGCGAGTTGACGGTGCCCAGGCAGATCGCCGAAGTCACCAGTACGGCAAGACCGAGGGCGCCCGCCGTAGCGGCCCGCGCATGTCGTTGCAGCAGCTCCATCATTGCCCCCTCCGGTCGCGAGCGGCGACCTCGCGGGCCAGCGCCTCAACGCGCACGATATCGAACAGCTCCGGCTCGTCGATGTGGGGGCGTTGGGCGACAAACTCAGGGATGTTGAAGCTGGCCAGGGGCTCCTCCTTCAATGGCAGGCGGATCGCCGGCGAAGCGTGCCCCGCGGCATCGATCTCGGTGAGGTAGAGGCGGGCGTAGATGCCGTCGTCGCGCTTGCTGGCAAAGACCAGCCAGTGGCCGTCAGAAGACCAGCTGTGCCATGAGTCGGCGGCGAAATCCACATTGGACTCGAGCCGGTGCGGGGTGCCATCAGAGTCGGCGGGGAGCAGGAAGATGTCACTCGACGATTTCATCAGGATGCCGCCGTCGGACTGGCAGTAGGACAGCCACTTGCCGTCCGGCGAGAAGCGGGGAAAATAGTTGCTCCGGCCGTTTGCCGAGGCTCCGGGAACCGATCGGCGCGTGCCGCCATCGCCATCGGCAAAGGCGATCTCTTGCAGATCGTAGAGAGTCTTTGCGGGATGCAGTCCGACGGCCGCCGAGCCGAAGACAATTCGTTTCCCGTCCATCGACCACCGCGGCAGAAGCTCCAGTCTGTCGGGGTCATCAGCGCCGGGAAGGAGGAAGGCGGTCTCGGCTTCGACGTCGTAGATGGCCAGGTCGGAGGTGGGCTCGCCGGCGAACTGGGTCTCGAATACCGTCGGCGCAAAGGTCACCAGTTGCTGATTGGCCGAAAAGGCGAGGAACTTGCCGTCGGGGGACCAGGCCATGAAAGTGGACATCTGGATGTCGAATGGCAGCTTCGCCTTCCAGCCCTGCTGCCGTTCAATATCGTAGATGCCCAGGTAGACGGGCAGCTTGGAGCCGGGGGACATAAAGCGCACCTGGACACTCAACATGCCCGTGTCGCCGGTCTTGGCCGAGAAGGTGTGGCAATTGTAGCAGTAATTGTCCCGTGCCAGCAGGAAAGGGGAGACCTCGAAGGAGCCAATGTCCCGGGAGTAGGTGCTCGGAGTCTTTCTCTTATTAAAGGGCGGCACGACGATACGGTAGACGATGCAGTCGTCGGCGGACCATTCTGATATGCGGAAGTGGACCTTGCCGGAGGCCTGCAAGGTAGAGGGCCCGGCATCCGCATTCAGTCGGCGAATTCCCTTCACCTGGATCCACGCTTCACGGTTCTGCGCCAGGCTGCGGATCTGATCCCAGATCGGCGCCGGGAACCGCCACTGGCGTTGCTCGGTGATGGCTGACCACGTTGCCGAGGTATCCTCCAGGCCTACGGTGACCTGCCAGAGGTCGTTGACGGCGTCATCCCAGTCCACGCGTGGTTCACAGAGATTCGGGGGAAATACCGCGCCATCGGGTGGGTACGAAATGTGCAGAGAACGCGAGGCCCTGCGCTCGCGGTAGACGGATGGTGACAGCAAGTAGAGGGCGGCGCTGGGGTAGTCCGCTTCGCCTCGCTGTTGTGCCTGCCGCATGGTGGCGTCGAGGACGCCGCGGGCGGCACCGTCGATCCAGTGCGGGTCATCGGCTCTCCCCTCGGCAAAGGGACCGGCGGGAGCGTCCGAGAAGAATGATTGGCCGTCGTAGGCCTCATATGAGGCCAGGTCGTACTGTGGACGGGAGTAGTGGGCGGGGGAGTCGGGCTCCACCAGTTCGGCGGGACCGGCGAAGAGGACTTCGAGCTCCGAAGGGTTCCCCGACTGACAATGCAAGGCGCCGAGTGCGACGAAGAGGAACAGCCCGCGAGTGGCCTGCCCCCCCCTTCGTGTCACTGTCTGATTTCTCCTGACGATGGGTCGTCGCGACATCTCCCCCCCTTTGTCTTGCCTCACAATAGTGTCGCTGCCGAGATGGTTGGCGTTCAACGCAACAGCAGGAGTCGACGCGTACGCGCAGACTCCCCGGTTTGAATACGGTACAGATACACGCCACTGGCCAGGTCGTGACCGAACTCATCGCGGCCATCCCAGGCAACGATATGCGTTCCGGCCTCGTGTGCCCCCCGGGCGATGGTGGCCACTCTCTGCCCCAGGAGATTGTAGAGCACTAACTCGACTTCTCCCGGCGTCGGCATCGTGAACTGAATGAGCGTACGGTGGTTGAACGGATTCGGGTAGTTCTGTCCCAGGGAAAATCGGTGTGCCTGCGTCGTCGTCGCCGCGTCTGGCACGGCGGTGATGCGGTCGCCCTCAACGACGCGAACCGAGGCGAGGGCCGGCAGATCCAGGTAGCGGTCGACCTGACCGGTGGGCCAGCGCACGAGCAGCGAATCGACATGCGTCGCCGTGCCGAGGCCGAAGTGGGCGGTACGGGTGCTCTGGCAGAAGGCAGACATACCGTTGATCTCCCGGGTCTGGCCCCGGCCCCGCGAGAATGCCAGGACACGAGTACCGACGCCGTCAGGATTGCTCTCGACTCCCTGCACATCGACCTTCAGCCAGTAGGCCTGGCCACCCCGGTTTTCGTAGAGATGGTTGGCGCCGCGGCTGTTGACCATGTAGACGTCGAGGTCGCCGTCATCGTCATGGTCACCCAGCATCACGCCATGGGCGGAGGCCGTTGATGCCATCCCCAGGCCCCAGGCCACATCCACAAAGGTCCCGTCGCCACCGTTCATATATACCCGGTTTGGACGTTGTACGTTGGCCACGAACAGGTCGAGATCGCCGTCGTTGTCGAAATCACCAAAGGCGCCACCGGCCCCGGGCGCAAGATTTTCCGTGGCGCTCGCGGAGGCTACGTCGACGAAAGTAGCATCGTCGAGATCGTTGCGGTAGAGAATGCTGCGCCCGTTCCGGTTGACGACATAGAGGTCGAGGTCGGCGTCCGCGTCGTAGTCGCCCATGGCCATGCCCACCGTCTGGCCATGGGGATCACCCACGGGCTGGACGGCAAACGCCGTGTCGGCAACACCTCTGTACAGCAGGTTCGACGTGCCAAATACCCCGGTGTAGAGGTCCAGGTAGCCATCCTCGTCGAAGTCAGCAAAGATGGGACTGCCGCCGCCAAAGCGGTTCGAGAAAAGGATGCCGCGCTTCTGAGCCACGTCTACGAACCTGCCCGCGCCGCGGTTGTGATAGAGACGGCTCTGCTCACCTGGAGTCTGTGACACGAACAGGTCAAGACATCCGTCACGGTCGATGTCGCCGACGCCGACGCCGAAGCTGGACTGCTGGAGTTCCAGACCAGATCCCATCGTGACGTCGGTAAACGATCCACCGCCAGTGTTGCGGAACAGACGGTTCGGTTCGCCCGGGGGTGTGAAGCCGCCCTTGGCAATGAACAGGTCCAGCATACCGTCGCGGTCGAAGTCGCCGAAAGCCAGGCCGGTGCCATTGCCGCCATCCCTCAGCCCGATCTCTTCAGCAACGCTGGCGAAGCTCGTGGAATCGTTGCGATAGAGGACATTCGGCTCACGTCCGTAGGCCCCGCCATTCGATATGTAGATATCCAGGTCGCCGTCCTCGTCGTAATCGGCCATGGCTCCAGCCCAACCGCTGCCCGTGCTGTTCACTCCAAGTTGCGAACCGACTTCCTCGAAGGGATACAGGTAGTGCGATCGGCGCCACGAGTTGTTCATCGAGAGATCGTCATCGATGCGGATATCGAAGGAGAACTCGTGCCAACCACGTAGCTCGGGAGTCCACAATGGGAAGGGCAGCAGCACAGTGTTGCCTGGTGCAAGGTCCGGTACCTGTAGGGCCGCTTGGTACAGCTGCCGACCGGAATGAGAGATACGGGCTTCGACAGTGGCTTCGGCGACCGCCTGTCCGCCCGCATTGTGTACCTCCACTTCTGGTCTCATCGCCGTCCAGCGAGGCGCCAGATCCGGCACGACGACTGCCGAGATGCGCAGGTCGTGTTCGATCGCCGGCTCGGTGAGGGTCAGGAACTGATCTGCAGCGATGTCGTGCAGAACCTGACGCTGACCGGAAGGCCAGACAACGACCAGCTCGGCAACCCGCTCGTGGGACCCCAGGCCGAAGTGCAGCAAGTCGCCCTGCGTCGAGCCCAGACTGGCGCCCACGGCGAACTCGCGGATCTGGATTCCGCCATCCGTGCGCGCCGAGATCCGGGCCCCGAAGGTTGTACGTCCGGTCCCGGACTGGAGTTTGAGCTGCAGCCAGTGCGCGTCGGCGGCGCAGTCGTTGCGCAGCAGCAGGCTCTGACCCTCGGCGCCGGCGATGAAGACGTCGATGTCACCGTCCGAGTCGTAATCAGCCACCGCGACGCCAGCGGTTCGGGACTCATCCGTCAGGACCCCGCCGTGGAACGCCCGAGTGGAGACGTCGGCGAAACCCCCGGTGCCGTCGTTCTCGAAGACGTTGGCCACGCCGTTGTTGGCGACGACCAGATCGACGTCGCCGTCGAGATCGAAGTCAGCCCAGGCCGCCCCGGTGCTGGTGCGGTCGCCCCCGCCGACCCCCGCCAGCCCGGTCACATCCGAGAAGTGCGGACCGGCATCGTTGCGATACAGGGCGTTGGCCTGATTGGCGACATTGATGACGAATAAATCCAGGTCGCCGTCGTTGTCATAATCTGCCGGCAGGGCCCCGACACTGGCGGAAGGGTGGTCCAATCTGACCTCCTCGGCCACCTGTTTCCAGGCGCCGTGCCCGTCGTTGCGATGCAACAGGTTCGTGTAGCCGAGGTTGGTCACGTACAGATCCAGGTCGCTGTCGTTGTCGAAGTCGAAGGCCGTGACACCGAAGCTGTCGCGTCCTCCCCGAAGAATGCCCAGCAATTCGCTCTGATTGGAGAAGCCCTCGGCATTGAAGCGGGTGTAGATCTGGTTTGCCCAGGCGAAGCGGTGCGTGGCGAACAGATCCAGACGGCCGTCCTGGTCGAAATCGCCCCAGGCGACGCTCGTGGAGTTGCCGTTGTTGCCGAAAGAGGGTGGCGGCGGAGACTCGATATACTGTCCACCCTCGTTTTGCAGGAGTTGATCCTTGGCACGGTAGTGGACGAGATAGATATCCAGATCGCCGTCATTGTCAGAATCGACGAAGGCGCCGCTCAGCGTCTGATCCGCGGTTACCAGAGGGGTGTCGACGCCAGAAAAAGTGCCATCTCCCTGGTTCGTGAACAGCAGTGCCGGCTCCTCTGTTCCCAGACGGACCACCAGCAGATCGGGGTGTCCATCACCATCATAATCGCCAAAGGCGCCGCCATTGGCCTCACCGAGGTCGACGAGGCCGGCCTCAGTGATTCGGTTGGTGAAGGAGATTGCAGCGGCGATGGGGCCTGGCCCCAGGACGAGGCCGGCGCACAATACAAACCTCAGGAGTGGCATGGGCAGACGGGCTCTTGGGAGGCGCGATCGTTTCATTGGCATAGCGTGGTGGCCGGTGCGACCTGAGGCATGCAGCACAGGAGAAAGGCACGTGATGTACCATCTGGGCACCAGAAACATGGTATGGAAGGGGATGTCGATCAAACGAGACGCCAGATCGGCCAGTGGCACACGGTTCGGTACTGGTTCAGGAGCCTCGGGGAATACTTCACGGGGGATTCCGACCTGGATGCGTAGATTACTCGTGAATGTGGTCCTCAGGGCCTCTCGCAGGACTCATCTGCGACATGGCCGTATACGGCAAGAAAGGAACATGCAATGAAGAGGCGCTCAATCCGGACGATGTTCTCAGTCTGTGGCGTGATCCTGGCGTGGAACCTGACAGCGCAGGCACAGGAGGCGGTCGATTTCGAGACACAGATACAGCCCGTACTCACCACCAGTTGTGCGGTCTCCGGCTGCCACACTGGTGAGACTCTGGCGTTCGGGGGGTTCTCAGGTGCAGGACTGATCCTGTTCGCCGGGCAGTCTCTGGAGCAACTCGTCGGCGTCGTGTCAAAGCTGGACAAGGACAGGCTGCGGGTGGTACCAGGTAACAGTGCCGAGAGTCTGCTCGTGCAGAAACTGGAGCGGGCCGACGGTGTGGGCTCCGGGATGCCCCTGGGATCGGATCCTCTCACTGCCGAGATGATTCAGCTGATCAAGGACTGGATCGACCAGGGCGCCCTTCCCGATGCCCCCACAGCGATTGGCGACGTGTCGTGGGCTGAGATGAAGCAGGCGCGCTAGGAGTTGCCAGCGGCAACCAGTCTACTGCGGTGACGGGGGCGCCACTTCGGTCACCGCCTGAATCATGGCCTGGATGTAGCCGAACTGGTAGGCCCAGGCCTGGTAGCCGTCGGAGTCTTCGTGACCCGGT